>SXOD01000007.1 GCA_005776885.1 Planctomycetia bacterium | reverse complement strand
GTAAGGCACCTATCCGCTGCCCGAGGCGCAGTTGGACCGATTCTTCTTCAAGCTTGAGGTTGGCTACTCCACGCGCGAAGAGCTGTCCGAGATCTTGCTGCGCACCACGACGGGCTACTCCGCCAACATCCAGCGGGTGATGGATGGACAGTCGATCCTGCAGTACCAGCGACTGGTGCGCGCGGTGCGAATCGATGCGGCGACGCAGGATTACGCGGCACGGATGGTCCTGGCCACGCATCCACAAGGGCAGTTTGCCACGCCTCGCGTGAACACCTACTTCCGTTTTGGCGCCAGCCCGCGCGCGGCGCAGACCATCGTGCTGGCGGGCAAGGTCAATGCGCTTCTCGCTGGGCGGACGCAGGTGGTTCCCGAGGATCTTCGATCCGTGGCGCTCCCGGCCTTGCGGCACCGCTGCCTCCTCAACTTCGAGGGCGAGGCCGAGGGGGTCACGACGGATTCGGTGATCGCCAACATCCTGGAAACCCTGCCCGCGGTGGTGTGAGCGGGTGCCATACGGCCTGGGCGGCCATCCCGGGATGCCATCCCGGGATGCCCATCTGAGCAAGGCCCGGCAGTGCTTTGGCGGGAAGCCCGGGGCTTGATTCATCCATTTCCGTCGAGTTTGCCAAATCCGGGTTGGCATCCGCCCGATCCGTATTGGACTGTCCTGTCACGCACAGGAGGCCCGATGCGAGACAACCGCCATTCTCACGACTCACCACGCCCTGACGACGCCTTCCAATGGACGCCTCGCCCACGCCGAGGGTGTGTCACGACGCTTCCGGATTCCGTCCGTTCAGTGATCCGTTCCCTGGAGACCAATCCAGAGACCGATTGCTCATTCCGAGTCGAGATGGACGACACGGTCCGCGCGCTTCCAGGAACCAAGCTGGCCGAGCCGATCGCCTTGGCGATCGAGGAACTGGTGCAGGAAATGCGTGGATTCTGGGATTCGTCAACGCCGCGGTGCGATCGATCCATCGTCGTGTGCGCGCGCACCGATCATGGCACGGTGCACGTCCATGTGATGGGTGACGCACCTGGCCATGACGACGAAGAATCATTCGAGCCGCCGCCGGACACGGCGGGCCTGGCGAAGTGTCGATCGATCGTTGCGGGGATGGGAGGCCGGTGCTCAGTGAGGCTGGTGCCCTTTGGCCGTGGCGTGATGGTCTCCATGCTGATCCCCGAAGGGCACCTGCTTGGTGAATCGGGCGCGGGAGACGGCGATGAATGGGAACAGTGACTGGCCTGGAGGCCACTCATCGTCTCCCCAATGCCCACCCGAAGGGCCACATGGGTTCGGGTGGGCTTTCTCGTGCCACGGCCACTCAGGCCATCGACTCGCCCCGCCGGTGAGCGGCGGGCCGCCGAATCTGGCCAGTTTGCGGCGAAATCCGCACCAACCCGACTAGCCTCCGTAGGACACCTCATGCGCGCAGTTCAGGCCACACTCCTCATTCCGTCGATCCTCGCGATTTTCGCGCCGGTCGGCATCGCTCCCGCGCAGGCACCTGACGCCACGCTCGTGGGCTGGCAGGTTCCGGCTGATGCGATCACGGCTGAACCACAAGTGACCAGCGATGGGTTCGGTCGCGCTGTCGCGGCCAGCGCCGACGGCGCGGTCTTGGTCATCGGGGCACCCGACACTCGACTCAACTCCACCAACGGTGTCGGGCGCATCCATGTTTTCAGGCGCGCGGCGGGTGCGTGGGTTCACGAGCAGGCGATCGACTGCCCCCCGTCGCTCCTGCTTCCGGACGGTTCCGCGATCACCGCATCATTCGCCCAGTTCGGTGCCGCGGTGGCGATCGACGCCAGTGCCACGACGATCGCGGTCGGGGCATGGGGATACGCCACGCCCAGCGATCCGATTTTCTCGGGACGCGCCTTCGTCTACACCTATGACGCGACGGCGACGCCACCCTGGGGGACGTACGACGAGGGTCTCGGCTACTCGCTGCCGACGGCAACGCTTCGGCCCGAGACGCTGGAGAGCATTGACCTGTTCGGGCAAAGCGTCGCGATCGACGTCGAAGGCGACGAGGGCACTGTCGTGGTCGGGCGACCGCTGGCCGGTTCCTCCAACATCGGCGCCCTCCATGTCTTTGTTGGTGCGGGCGACACCTGGGTGGAGGACGCGGTCCTCGGCGGCGGCGACGCTGCGGGTGCGAGCGACCAGCTTGGGACGCGCGTGGTGATCGACAATGGCATCATCGTCGCTGGCGTCCAGAACGCTGACACCGTGGATGGTTCCAATGCCGGCGAGGCGTACTCGTACGTCCGGACCAAGGCCGGCTGGCCCACGATTCCTTCGCAGGTCATTCGCGCGTCTGACGGCGACGGCAATGACTCATTCGGCGGCGCGCTGGCGCTCCTTGGCGACACGCTGGCCGTCAGTGCGTCGGGGCATGACGTGGACGCGTCCGGCTCCACCGTGCCAGGGTGCGGAACCGTCTACGTGTTCCGGCATGCCGGCGGCACGTTCAGCGAAGATGACCAGCTCTGGGGGCGCGAGTCCTTCCAGAACGACGCGTTTGGCCTGAGCGTCTCGCTTGCGTCCGAAGACCTGATGCTGGTCGGGGCCCCGGGGTTCGAGGGCGTCGCGATCAACAGCGGCGCGGGGTTCACTTTTGTCCGGTCGGGGGCGGCGAACTGGGAGTTGTCGCGCGCAGACCTCTGGACCAACGAGGGCGGCGCGGGTGAGTCGCTGGGGAGGCAGTGCGCGCTGGCGGTGGCCAAGGGCGAAGCCGTGCCGGTCGCCGTGCTCTGCAGCGAGTTCCCCGCGATTTCTGGCGATCCGCCGATCGCGTTCTCGTGGACCTACTCGACGGCACTCCTGCCGTCCGCCGGCGGGCCGGCATTGCCGGAGGGTGCGCCGGCGAGTGCCGAGGCACCGGGGGCCGATGGCGCCGAGTTCGAGGGCGAGTCGACTGGCGGCGTCCCAAGCGGCGGCGGCACGCCGAGTGGCGGCCTCGGCAGCGGCGGAGTCCCCAATGTCACGATCCCCCTGACGCCAATCGTCGAAGAATGGGGCCTGGTCAGGGGCACGATGGTGCTCCAGCGGGACTCGACCATCTTGGGCATCCAGACGGACGGGACCAATCGGCGCGACGACGCGAAGCCGCGCGCCATCACGACCGTCGCTGACACCTGGACCTTCCTTGGCTCGCCCGACCTGAACGGCGACCAGTCCGGCGACCTGCTCTTCCTGGACACGGAGTCGCGACGGCTCAAGATGCTGGTGCGCGATGGCTTCACCATCAGCGAGACCGTGAACGGCGAAGAGGTCGCCGAGGGCGTGGACGTCGTCGCGATGGGCGACTTCAACGGGAGCGGCACCGATGACCTCGTGTTCCGCGACGGCCTGCAACTCACCTGCACCTTTGTCTCCAGCTTTGGGTATGACGGGACGGCCACGGCCCTCCTTCCGTTCCTGGCTGACGACCCTGCGGGGGCGGGCTGGGTCTTTGCAGCGGCCGACGCGCCCATCGCATTCACCGATGGAGATGACGACGACGAAGACGACAACGACGGGACCGACGCCGGCGTGGAGCTCATCGCCCACAACCGCGTGACGAAGACCACGCTGTGGATCGACTTTGGCCCGGAAGATGGCAACGACGCCGTGCACGCGCTGCCGTCGGGCCCCGGCCCCTTCCGAGGCGCTGGCGACTTTGATGGCGACGGCACGGCCGACCTCGTCTGGCAGGACGGCTCCCACCTGCTCTTCCAGTTTCTGGGCGACGACGGCGCGATTCGCCAGGCGAGGACCTGGGCCTTTGACATGGGTGGCTATCGAGTGGCCGCCCTCAGCGACTTGGACAGCAACGGGACGCCAGACCTGTTCTTGCAGGGCAATGGCGGCATCGTGCTGTTCCGCCTCGGGTTCGAGGCGATCCCCAACGACCTGGACACCGGCGCCACTCGCGTCAAGCTGAACGTCCTTGGCCGCCGCTGGTACGACTACACCGGCGGCGGCACGATGACTGGATTCGCCGAGCGGTAGCGGCGCGAGCGTGACCGTCGGTCGGCTCCCGCGCCATCGCGCTCTTGCGCTCTTGCGCTCTTGCACTCTTGCGCTACCGCGCGGCGGCGAACGTCCGGCTCTTGCTCTCCACGAACTGGACCAGCGTCTGCGCGACGTACCGCAATCGCTCCATGCCAAGCTCGGGGAAGATCGGCAGTGCAATCGTTTCGTTCGCGGCACGCTCGGTCTCGGGGAGCGATCCCGCCCCCTGGCCCAGGTGCGCCCAACACTGCTGGAGGTGCAGCGGGATCGGGTAGTAGATCTCGGTGCCGACCCCTCGCTCCTTCATGAAGTCGCGGGCTTCGTCGCGGATGGCCGCCGGGACCCGCAAGACGTACTGGTTGACGATGGCACGGGCAGGGGCGGCCGGGCGCCATGGGAATCGCAGCTGGAGCGAGGACTCGTCCCAGGCACACGACGTGCATCGGCCTCCGGCGCTTCGGAAGATGGCGTCGTAGGCGTCCGCATTGGCGATGCGGGCGGCGTGCCAGCGTTCCAGGAGCGGGAGCTTGATGCGGAGGATGGCGGCCTGCAGTGCGTCGAGGCGGGCGTTGACGCCAACGAACTCGTGCACGTATCGCTGCTTGCTGCCGTGGACGCGCGCCATGCGCAAGTAGTCGCCGAGCCGGTCGTCGTTGGCGCTGACCAAGCCACCGTCACCGAAGCAGCCGAGGTTCTTGGTGGGGAAGAAGCTCCACGTGCCCATGGTGCACCGCGTGCCGGTCATGGCACCGGTCGCATCCTTGGCGCCGATGGACTGCGCGCAGTCCTCGATCACCGGCAGGTTGTGGCGCTTGCCGATCTCCAGGAAGGCGTCGACATCCGCCGGGAGGCCGTAGATGTGGACCGGCAGGAGCGCCTTCGCGCGCGTGCACGTGGCGAGCGCGGCCTCGGTCGCCTGCGGGCACATGTTGTAGGTCACCGGATCGATGTCCACGAAGACGGGCTCCAGCCCCAGGCGGGAGATCGCGCCGGCGGTCGCGAAGAACGTCCATGAGGGGCACAGCACCTGGTCCCCGGGCTTCAGGTCCAGCGCCATGAGGGCGAGGAGCAGCGCATCCGACCCGCTCGAGCAGCCGACGCCGTGCTTCACGCCGAGATACTCACCCACCTCCTTCTCGAAGGCCGCGACCTCGGGGCCGAGCACGAAGTACTGGCTCGCCGCGATCTCGTGGAGCTTGGGCTCGCACTGCGCCCGGATCGTCTCGTATTGCGGCTTGAGGTCAATGAACGGGACGGTCATCGCGGGAGTGCTCATGGGCGCGGCAGTCTAGTTCACGGCCATCGATGTCCCAAACGGGCGACCACCCAGTGTGCACCGATAGACTGCACGGCCCATGGCTGACATCTGTTTCTACTTCCAGGTGCACCAGCCCTTTCGGTTGCGGCGATACTCCGTCTTCGACACCGACCACTTTTACTTTGACAACGAGGCCAACGCCGCGATCATGCGGAAGGTGGCCGACAAGTGCTATCGGCCCACGACGCAGCTGCTGCTGGACCTCGTGCGCCGCCACGAGGGCCGATTCAAGTGCGCCTTCAGCCTCTCCGGGACGTTCATCGACCAGGCGGAGCAGTGGGCGCCTGACGTCATCGACCTGTTCAAGGCGCTTGCCGAACATGAGTGCGTCGAGTTCATCGGCGAGACCACGCACCACTCGCTTTCCTTCCTCTTCTCGCGCTCCGAGTTTGACGAGCAGGTCAATGCGCAGGCCGCGCGGATTCACTCGCTCTTCGGGCGGGCGCCCGTCACGTTCCGGAACACGGAGCTGATTTACCTCAACGAACTGGCCGGACACGTCGCCTGGCGCGGTCGATACAAGGCCGTGCTCTGCGAGGGAGTGGACTGGCTGCTGCGCGGGAGAAGCCCGGCCTTCGTCTACGCGCCGCCGGGGCGCGGGACGCCGGCGGGTGCGTCGCCGGTGAAGTTGCTCCTCAAGAACCATCGGTTGAGCGACGACATCGCGTTCCGCTTCGGCAATCGGGGCTGGCCCGAGTGGCCCATGAGCGCGGAGAAGTTCGCGAGCTGGGTCAACCTCATCAACGGGGATGGCTACCTGGCCAACCTCTTCATGGACTATGAGACCTTTGGTGAGCACCAGTGGGCCGAGACTGGCATCTTTGACTTCCTCCGCGCGCTGCCCGACGCCGTCTTCGCGATGAACCCGGGACAGAATGGCTTCATCCTGCCGCGCGAGGCCGTGGCCTCGCATGACCCGGTGGGCGAGTACGACGTCGAACGCCCGATCTCATGGGCCGACAGCGAACGAGACCTCTCGGCATGGCTTGGCAATCCGCTCCAGGACAACGCCGTCTCGGAGCTCTACGCGCTGGAAGGCCCGGTCAAGGCCAAGCACGCGGCAGGCGACCCGTGGGTCCTGGAGGACTGGCGCAAGCTCACCACCAGCGACCACGTCTATTACATGTGCACCAAGCACTGGGCGGACGGCGACGTTCACAAGTACTTCTCGCCCTACGACAGTCCCTACGACGCCTACATCAACTTCATGAACGTGCTGGACAACCTGCGCACGCGCGTAGGCGCCCCCGCCCCGGCGTGGGCGACGACGGGTTGAGGCGCGCGCGGACTACCCCACCACGCCCAGGTCGCGCACGGTGAAGAGGGACTCGAACGCGATGCCCGCCGCTTCGATGTTCTCGCGCGCGCCCTCCTGGCGGTCGATCGTGCAGATGATCGTGGTGACGATCGCGCCCTCGCCCTGGAGGACCTTGGCCGCTTCCAGCGCCTGGCCACCCGTGGTGGCGACGTCTTCCACGATCACCACCCGGTCGCCTGCGGCGATCTTGCCCTCCAGCTGCTTGGCGGTGCCGTAGTCCTTCTTCTGGTTGCGGATGAAGACGCACGGCAAGCCGCTGGCCATGCTCGCGGCGCTCACGAGCGGGATGCCGCCCAGCTCCGCGCCCGCCAGTCGCGTGGTGCCGGCGGGGAGCTTGGCGACGAAGAGCCGGCCCAACCCCTCCAACACATCGGGCTGCGTCGAGAAGAGGTACTTGTCCAGGTAGTAGGTGCTGGTGCGGCCGCTTCGCAGGGTGAAGGTTCCGCGCAGGAGCGAGACCTCCGCGATTCGGGTGGCGATCTGGTCGCGGGAGAGCGGACACGTCGTGGCGGCGGCGTTCATGGGGCGGCGAGGTTACCGGGCGGCCGCCCCGGTCTCGCGCAGCCTCGCGGTCAGGCGACGCGTGGCGACGTAGGTGCACACGGCCCCGAGTGGGACCACCACGATCAGGTCGACGGCTCGATTGACGAGGTCCGCCGAAAGGCCTGCATCGGCTGTCCATCCGGCGACGCCACCGAGCCACGCAATGGCCCACTCGCGCATTCCCAGGCCGTTGGCGCCAAAGGGCACAAGCCCGACGAGCATCGCCGTGATCCCCGCCAGTGCGGCGGATCGCGGGTCGATCGAGATGTCCAGGACGTTGAAGACGATCCAGTAGCGGACGCACCAGATGCCGAGGTCCATGAATCGAAGCGACACGGATTCGGAGAAGGCACGCGGCAAGGGCCCCATGCGCCTGGCTCGAGGCATGACCCAGACGATCGCCGCCAGGAGCAGCCACGCGGCGATGATCGCCACCCCATCGCGCAGGAACATCACGACCGCGCCGAGCACCAGGCAGGAGAGCACCGTGCCGGCGAAACTCATCAGGATCAGGCGGACGCTCACGCCCAGCGGCACGCCATGCACCACCTTGTGGTACAGCGCGCGCCCCGCAAGGCCGGCCTTCGCGGGCAGGTAGTTGAGGAGGCTTGAGGAGGCGATCAGCAGTTCCATCTCCCCGAGCGGAATCTGGGCGACCGGGCGGTAGAGGCGATGGAAGACCAGCCCCGCGATGCCGACGTTCATGGTGACGCACGCGGCGAGCGCGGCGAGGTGCCAGGGCTTCGCGAGCACCTGTCCCAGCCGATCCCACGCGGAGGCATCCTTCGAAATGGTCCAAACGGCCAAGGCCAGCAACGCCACGCCGAGGACGAACCCGATGGCACGCGCGGCCGGTGAACGAAGGTGCCTCGCCATTCGGGGTCCGTCATGCACGGCGGGGAGCCCGCGGCTGTCGGACGCGCTCACTGTGCCGTCTCACCGGTGGCACCGGCCTGCACGGCGCGTCGCACCAGTGCCTGCGTCTGCGCCCTCGCGATGGTGGAGAGGAATGCATCGCCCGAGGCCGCGCATTCCTCCAGGTAGGGATCCTGCGGGTCATCGGTGCGACGGAGCACATACGCCGCACGGACATTGACGTCGGGGTCTGATTTCGCCAGTGCGTACACCGCGTCCAGCTCCGGCGAACCCTCAGCCGGCGAGACCAGCAGCAGGTAGGTGCGCGCGGTGGGGGGAAACTTCGGCCACGATGCGGCGAGGCTGTCGGCCAGGAACGCCGCCTCGGCGCGATCCGCCGCGGAGGGCGCCTTGGTGGCCGTCGGTCCCGGCGACAACACCCCGACGTAGCTGGCCAGCATGGCGAATCGCCTGAGGTCGCCGGGAGAGTCAGGGTGCTTGAGCGCAGGCAGCGTGTCTTCGATCCAGGCCGGCGTCACCAGAAACTTGCCAATCTGGATGAGCTCGCTCTCGCGCTGCACCCCCAGGGGGCCGGGAGGAACAGTCATGCGTCCGGCGGCGCCTCGCCCGGGCAGCGGTTGTGGGTTGGCCACGACCGTGAGCCGCAGGTTGATCCCCGGACCGGCGGCTCGGAAGGCGGTGAAGAGGAGTTCCGTCGCGATCCGCCCATCGATCGCAACCTCGACTCGCTGCCGTGGAGCCAGCTGGAGCGATCCCGTGATCGGGAACGTCGTGGGCGAGGTGGAGTCAAGTCGCTGCTGGAACCCCACCACCTGCCCTTCCCAAGTCATCCCAATGAATGGCGTCAGCGGGCCAAGGTCCGACACCGCCAGCGGGATAGACGTGGTGTTCGTGATGATGGCCACGAAACGCGGGATGTCGAAGGGGGCGATGATCGGGCTCTCGGCGCGGATCGCGACATCAATCGGTGCGACACCGCCGGCCAACATGCGATCGATCGCCGGTGGGAGCTCCTCGATCAAGGCGTGGAGTTCGCTGACCACTGGCGGCGATGGGACGCGCTGCCCAAG
This sequence comes from Planctomycetia bacterium, assembly GCA_005776885.1. Lineage (GTDB taxonomy): Bacteria > Planctomycetota > Phycisphaerae > Phycisphaerales > SM1A02 > SXOD01. The sequence continues at coordinate 29,629 of SXOD01000007.1, read as the reverse complement.
CAGCGTCTCCAGCCGCAACTGTGCCAGCACGCCAATCATCGTGCCTGGAGCCTCGACCACGGCCTGGTGCAGGGCGCGGGCCGCGTCAGCCTTCTGCTGCTGCGCCATCAGTGCCTCACCCCGCACGAGCGCGATGGCGGGGTCCGAGCCCGCGCGGTCCGCCTCGGCGAGCGCATCGACGTACCGTTCCTCATGGAGCGCCACCATGGCGAGAATGGTGGCCGTGGCTTCCGGGGACAGCTGATCCCGCCACGGTGCGAGCGCCGCGTCGATGGCCTGCTGGGTGGCGCCCAGTGCCGCCATCGCGTACGCCGACTCCAGGTCCGCCAGCCTCCGCACTTCCGGCGGCATGTCCGACCCAGGCTGCGCGCGGTCGCGGACGCCACGAGCGAGGCCATCCACGGCGGATTCCGCGAGGGCCTTGGCGTCCACTGCGCCTGCTTCCCTGGCCAGGAGTGCCGAGATCACCTGCAGCAATTCCGCGGCAGGCGCCTCCATCGAGGCGGCCTCCAGCGGGGTGGCCTGCCGCTGGGACACCAGGTACTCGCGGTAGGTCACCGACCGCTGCGTGAGGAATCGCCTGAGCGAGCTCCGGGCTCCTTCGACGTCGCCCGCGCCGGCCATCGCAATCGCTTGGTCAACCATCAGGTGGTCGGTGAAGTCCAGCGTCACCGCCAGTCGATGCTCGATGCCCGCGATGAATCCGAGCACTCGTGCGGCGTCGGCGTAGTCGCGCTCCTGCAGGAGCAACGCGGCCAGCGCCCGGAGCGCCGCAATGTCCGATGGATTCGCCTCAATGGCGGCCAGCAGCCACTCGGCACGCCGAACGGGATTGTCTTCGCGGTCCTGCGCCAAGGCCGCCAGTGCTGCCGATGCTGGTGGAAACGTCGGGTCCGACTCGATCGACTTGGAGAGGGCGTTGGTCGCACCCACCCGGTCGCCTCGCCGAAGCTGGAGCCGGTAGAGATCCCACGCCAGATGTGCGGCCACCGGGCCGCTGAGCGTCGCGGCCTGCGACGGCGTCGTCAACGACTCCAGTCGGGCGACCTGCTGCTCGGCCGTCGGGGCATCGTCACACCAGGAACTGAGCCGTGCGAGGCGATACACGGGGCTGGCGGGATCCAGGCGGGCCAGTTGCTGCGTGACCTGCTTCGACCACTCGGTCGCGACTGGGCTGGCTGGGTCCTGCATGGAGGCCACCAAGGAGGCGATCTGCCAAGTGACCAAGTCGTCAGGCTTCAGGGCCAGCGCCCGATGCACAAGCAACGCTGCGGCCTCCAGCTGGGTGGGACCGGCGGCGGGGTCGCGGACCAAGTGGAGTCCCAGCGCCGAGAGCAGGTTGGCGCAGTCCTCCTGCGCCGCCGCGTCCAAATCGCGTTGGATGACGGCGGGTCCCGGCACTGGCTCCACCTGGGCGACCGCCCCAAACGTTGCCGCCCAAGCCAGTGTCGTTGCCACCATCCGCGCTCCACTCATGGGGCCAGTCTATGGTCCGCAGGCTCGGGAATCGGCCCCTACAATGCGTGGCTCGATGGCTGCCCCCTCTCCACTTGCCACTGTGCCGGCTCGATCGATCCAGTTGAAGCGCGTCATGCGCGGGTTGGCCGTTGCCGTGGCGGTGTGCGCCCTCGCGACCCAGGTGCGTCCTGCCCTGGGGCAGGCCACGGAGAAGGCTCCGGCCGTCGACAACGCCGCCGTCGAGTCCGCGCTTGACCAGCTCCGCTCCAACGAGGTCTCGGAGGTTGAGTCCGGGCGCGACAGCCTGGTGGCCATGGCCACTGGGGTGGGGAAGTCCAACAAGGAGTTTGTGACCAGCCTGGCCAAGGCCACGCTGCCCTCGCTCAAGAAGCTGGTCGACTCTGGGAGCCCGTTCCAGTCGATCAATGCGCTGACGGTTGCCGCATCGCTCAGCACGTTTGACGGTGCCAAGCTCGTCATCGGTGCCCTGGACCCCCGGTCCGAAAAGCGGGTCGGCGTCCGGATCGCAGCCGCCACGCTCCTGGAAGAGCACATCAGGGACATCAAGCTTTCGGAATCTGAGACGGGTTCCGTCGCGAGGGGGATTGCCGACGGGGCTGCCCGGGAAACCAGTCCACTTGTTCTCTCCGACGAACTGGTGGCACTGACCACTCTTGTCGATCCCGAGCAGGCCGATCGCCGGGCGAACGTCGAGGTTCTCAAGGCCCTCGCCATCAGCATCCAGGGGACCGCCGGCTTGCTGGAGGGGAAAGATCAATCACCTGAGCTGGCGGCTGGCGCACTCGCCGGACTCAACGCCTTCCGTGTGGCGGTCAATCGCGCTTCTGCTGCTTTTTATGCCGTTTGCGGCGAGCACCTGAACGGGTCACTCACGGAGCTTGAGGCTGCGGCCAAGGCGGCCGGGGCGCGAGCGTCGCAAGGCGCGGGGGCCGAGAGCCGAGAGGCAAAGGCCTGCGTGGAACTGGCCGATCGCTGTGCCAGCATGCGGGATTCGCTGTTCAAGACGAATGCGCGCGGGGCCAAGGCGGGCAGTGGTGGCCGGGGTCGCTGACCGCTGGCGCTGGACGATCGTCGTTGCCATTCCGGTCGCTTTGGCCGTTGTCCTCGGGTGGCGAGGTGGGTTGTCGGACCGTCCGGATGTCGTGATCGCTGCGGCGGACCCCTTCACGCTCGATCCGCAGAAGATGTCTTGGCAGCAGGAACTTCGGCTGGGGCGCGCGCTGTTCGAGACGCTCGTTCGACCAGATCCAGATTCCGCGATGCCCGTCCCTGGGGCAGCGGAGAGCTGGGACGTCTCGCCCGACGGCCGCACGTGGACGTTTCACCTCCGCCCCGATGCGAGGTGGAGCGACGGTTCGCAAGTCACGAGCGGCGACTTTCGCGACGCGTGGATGCGGCTCATGCTCCCCGACATGGCGGCTGACTACTCGGCGTTTGCGCTCGAGGTGGATGGCGCGCAGGCATTCTTCGAGTGGCGATCCAAGGCGCTGTCCGAATATGCCGCGGCAATCGAGTCCGGCGAACGATCTCCTTCGGGCGAGGCGGCGACGGCCCTCTGGGAGAAGACTCGCGAACAGTTTGACGAACGTGTGGGGCTCTCCTGCCCCGACGACCTCACACTCGTGGTGCGCCTTCGCCGCCCCATCCAGTACTGGCTGGATCTGGCTGGATTTGCGACGATGAGCCCCGTGCATCGACCCAGCCTCGCTGCCGCGCTGTCGATCAACCCGACGACCGGCGCCGTCGAAGTCGACCCGCGATGGACCAAGCCAGGCCGCCTCGTCTCCAATGGCCCATTCATGCTCACGGCGTGGGAGTACCAGCGGCGCGTCAGGCTGGAGCCCAATCCGCAGTACTGGGACCGGGATCGTGTGCTGCCGCGGAGCGTCGAGACGCGAAGTTACGAGGACAACAACACGGCCGTCCTCGCGTTCGAGTCAGGCGCGATCGACTGGATCGCCGACGTCACCGTTGACTATCGAGCCGACATGGCCGCCGAGGTCCGCGCCGGCCATCGCACCAACCTTCATGTCCTCCCGGCCTTCGGCACCGACTACTTCCAGTTCAACTGTCGCGAACGGCTGCCGGATGGTCGAGCGAATCCGTTCGTGGATCCCCGGGTCCGGCGTGCCTTCGCGATGGCCGTCGACAAGCGGATCCTCGTCGAGAACATCACTCGCATGCACGAGCGCGTGGCCGATTCGCTGACGCCGGAGGGATCGATTCCGGGGTACGAGCCGCCGCCCGGCCTTGCCTCTGACCCCGCTGCGGCCAAGGCGCTCCTCGCCGAGGCGGGCTGGGTGGACCGCGACGGCGACGGCGTGGTCCAAGACGCGGCCGGAGACCCCTTCCCGACGGTGGACATCCTCTTCTCCACCTCGAGCACCCGATACGGCGCCATGGCGCTGGCGCTCCGAGACATGTGGCGTGACGCGCTTGGCGTGCAGGTGGAGGTCCTCGGGAAGGACACCAAGTTCTTTCGGGACGACCTCAAGCGCGGCCAGTTCCTGGTGGCTCGCGGCGGCTGGTTTGGCGACTACGGCGACCCAGCCACCTTTCTCGAATTGCTTCGAACTGGCGACGGCAACAACGACCGCAAGTACTCAAGCCCGAGGTTTGACGCGCTGCTGGAGGCGGCCGCGGTGGAAATCGACCCCATCCGGCGATTGGACATCCTTCGCCAGGCGGAGGCGCTGGTGGTCCAGGACGACTTGCCGTTGCTCCCGATCTGCCGGTTCGTGAATGTCTTCATGTACGACCCGTCGGAGCTGGAAGGGATCTCCGTCCACCCGCGCAATGAACAGGACCTTGCGCGGATCGCCCCGCGACGACCGGGGTCGGCCGATGCTTCGCGTGGCCTTGGGGGGGCCGCGCCATGACGGCACTGATTCTCAGGCGGCTTGCGGTGGCACCAGTCCTGGTGCTGACCATCATGACGATTGCCTTCGCGCTCACGTGGCTGGTCCCGGGGAGCCCGCTGGACGACGAAGGGCGCGCGCCACCGCCCGAGGTCGCGGCGGCGATGCAGCGGCAGTATCGGCTGGACGATCCGCTGGTCTTCTATGGACAGTACCTCTCCCGCGCGACAGGCATCGCGTGGCTGGCGGGCCAGGCGGATCGACCATTTGACCTTGGTCCCAGCCTCCGCCACCCCGACTGGACGGTGAACGAGATCATTGCGTCTGGGCTGCCGATCAGTGCCGCACTGGGCCTGCTCGCGATCGAAATGGCGCTGGTCCTCGGACTGACAGTCGGCGTGCTGGGAGCGCTTCGGCCGCGCGGTGCCATCGACCTCCTTGGCCAGGCCGTGACGGTGATCGGCATCAGCGTGCCCAGCTTCGTGACCGGAGCAGCGCTGCTGGTCCTTCTCGCCGCCAAGCTCCACTGGTTCCCCGTCGGTGGGTGGGGGTCGTGGCGCGATGCCGTGCTACCTGCGTTCGCCCTGAGCCTGCCGTTCGCCGCGTACATCGCCCGGCTGGTGCGATTCGGGCTCATCGAACAGATGGCCAGCGATCACGTGCGCACCGCCATGGCGAAGGGACTCTCCAGGCGGCAGGCGGCCACCCGACATGGGCTCCGCAACGCCTTCCTTCCAGTCCTCAGTTACCTGGGGCCGGCCACGGCCGCCGCGATGACCGGATCGTTCGTCGTTGAGAAGGTCTTCGCCGTACCGGGACTGGGTCGACATTTCGTCAATGCCGTCCTGGCGAAGGACATCACCATGATCTTGGGCATCGTGCTGGTGTACAGCTCGATCTTGGTGGCCATGAACCTGGTCGTCGATGTCCTGTATGCCGCGGTCGACCCTCGCATCCGATCAACCTGACTCGCATCGGTAGGCTTCCCGACGGCATGCGCTGGTTCACCATCCCCCTCGCTGGTCTCACCCTCCTGGCGGGATGGTCCTTGATGGCCACAGGGTGCATTGCGCCTGCGGCCGCGCCAGCCCCCGTTCCAGCCGCGCACTTTTCCCAGGCATGGGATGCCGCGTTGGAGGTCCTTCGGGACAATGGTTATCGGACCGCTGTTGCGGATCGGGATCAGGGCTTCATCGAGACGGCGCCAGAGCGCGAAGGTTCATGGCTTGATCCATGGAACATCGCGCCGCATCAATCGGGTGCCGAAGTGACTGAAGCACTTTCCGCAAGGCAACGCCGGATCGTGCGAGTGTGGTTTTTCCCGGCGGAGGTCGGGTCGGAGCCTCTCCCAACCGCGACCCAACTGGCCAATCCCCTCGTCGGTGTGCCGGGCCCTGGCGCCATTGGACAGTCTCGACTCCTGACATCGTCCCCCGACCAGGCTGTTGTCGTGGCCTGGACGGCGGTCATCGAGCGACAGTCTCAGGCGAACCAGAACCCAAATCCATGGAGTGGTTCTCTGGAAACGAGCTGGCAGTCGCGTGTGGAGGTGCAACAGGCGCCGTCCCCGGGAATGAGCCCCGTGGTGCGCGACATCGACCCGTGGGTCCCCATTCGGACAGACAACGAGGAATCAATGCGCCTCGGCAGGGCTCTTTTGGGTCGGCTCCCCCCCGCCTGACCACTCCGTCTGGCTGGAGGAGTGAAAAATCACGCCTTCGGTGTCCTGAATGTTTGACTTTTTTCGCCCATCCGGCACAGTATGGGTGGGCCGTCCCCCACGAATCGCCGATCGGATCCTGTTTCCATGCTGAACTCAGAACGGATTGTTGCCCGACGCGGTCGCGTCGTGGCCTCCCTCGTCCTTGCCACGCTTACGGTGGCTGTGGCCTCCGTTTCCAGTTTTGGACTGGGCGGCGGTGGTGGAGGGCAGGTCCAGATCCCCACGACCGCGGCCGACTTCTATGCACCCGGGACCCAGCCCCAGCACCTGAACCCGGAGTTCACCCCAATCTTCGAAGCTGGCCAGTGCGCGGGGTGCCACGGGTTCTATGACCCTGAAGATGCCCCCTACGAGACTTGGGCCGCCAGCATGATGGCGCTCTCGGCTCGCGACCCGATCTGGCAAGCCAGCGTGGCGATCGCCAACCAGGACGCGGCCAACGCCGGGCAGTTCTGCATCCGATGCCACAGTCCGAGCGCGTTCTTTGGCAACCGACACACCACTGGCACCCTTGATGAGTTTGAGCTCAACGATTTTGACGGGATCAACTGTGCGTTCTGCCACCGCATGGTGAATCCGGAGCTTGGCTCGCAGAGTGCCGTGGGGTATCCAGACAACTTCCCCTACGACGCCGACCCAGACCCCGAGGTGCTGGACCCGCTCGCGGCCGCGGGCGATCTTCCCGCCGCAGGGGCGCGATCCAACGGCGCGTATGTGGTGGACCACGGCGATGTGCGTCGTGGTCCCTTCGATGATGTCCCCGCCAACTTTCACGGCGCACCGATGCACTTCTCGCCGTTCCACGGTTCGTCGGCGCTGTGCGGGACCTGCCACGATGTGAGCAACATCAACACCGTCAAGCTGCCGGACGGGACCTGGGGACCGGACACGCTGAACTCGCCCCACGCCACTGGATTCTCCAACGACATGTTCCCGGAGCAGCGCACCTTCAGCGAGTGGCTCAACAGCCAGTTTGCGGTGAGCGGCGTGGAATACCCAGATGATCGCTTCGGCGGCAACCACCCCACAGGCGTGATGAGCTCATGCCAGGATTGCCACATGCCCGACCAGGCCGGCGGTGGCTGCATGTTCTTCACCGAGCCTCCCTATGACCGTCCCGATGTCCCGCAGCACTCGTTCGCGGGGGCCAACTCCTGGGTGCCGGCCGCCGTGCGCACGCAGCTTGGCGTGGAAGCGGACGACTTCGGCATTACGCAGGAGCGCGTGGACGCGTCGATCGCCCGCAATGTCCAGATGCTCCGCGATGCCAGCGACACGGAACTGGTGCAGGAAGGGAGCAGCCTCAAGGTTCGCGTCATCAATCAGTCTGGCCACAAGCTCCCCACTGGCCTCGGCGAGGGCCGCCGGATGTGGGTCAATGTCAAGTTCCTGGACAGTGCGGGGGCGCTGCTCAACGAGCAAGGCGCGTACGACTTTGCCACCGGCACGCTGCTGGATCAATCCGCCAAGCAGTACGGCGCACACATGGTGACTTCCGGCGCCATGGCCCAGGCGGCCAATGTTCCCGACGGCACCGACTTCCACATCGCGCTCCTGAGCGAGGTCGTGACCGACAACCGCATCCCGCCGCGTGGCTTCACCAATGCCGCCTACGCGGCGTTCGGCGGCCAGCCCGTCGGCGTCTCGTATGCCGATGGCCAGTATTGGGATGACACGATGTACGACATTCCCGCGGGTGCCGCGAAGGCCGTGGTCACCGTCTATCACCAGACCACCACTCGTGAGTACGCCGAGTTCCTGCGAGACGAAAACTCGACGACCACTCACGGCCAGACGGCGTACGACCTTTGGGTGCAGCATGGCCGCAGTGCCCCCGTGGACATGGACAGCGTGCAGCTGGACCTGGGGCCCGGATGCGACGCGGTGGACCTTGACTGCGACGGAAGCGTGACCGGCGCCGACCTGGCGCTCCTCCTGAGCAGTTGGGGCGCGGCTGGCGGCGATGTCAACGGCGACGGCAACACCGACGGCGCTGACTTGGCGCTGGTGCTCAGCAACTGGGGTTGATGCGCATGGATCGCTGCCGCCCCGTGCTGTGGTGTCAGCGAATGATGCTGGCGGGGGCGGCGGTGTCCGCTGCCGCCGCGACGGTGCGTGCCATGGACGACCAGTTGCAGGTCCCCACCACGGACGCTGATTTCTACGGTCCCGGCACGCAGCCCAACCCGGATGGAGCCGTGTTCGCCAACTTCTACGCGGGAATGGACTGTTCGTCGTGCCACGGCAGCTACTCCGCCACGACAGCGCCTTTCCGCAACTGGGTCGGCAGCATGATGGCGCAGTCCGCGCGCGACCCGATCTGGCAGGCGAGCGTGGCCATCGCCAACCAGGACGCTGCGACCGCGGGGCAGTTCTGCATTCGATGCCACGCGCCCGTGGCGTGGCTTGGTGATCGACATCGCAATGGCGAGTTTGACCAGTTTGAGTGGATCACTGACTTCGATGGCGTGAACTGCCACTTCTGCCATCGACGGGTCAATCCCGACTTGGGGCCGCTCAGCGCCGTCGGCTACCCGGACAATGTTCCCTACGACCTCGATCCCGATCCGGAGATCGTGAATCCGTTGATCCTGTCGGGCGACTGGCCCCAGGCACACGCTCGATCCAACGGTGCCTACATCGTGGACCCCGGCGACGTGCGGCGCGGCCCCTTTGACGATGTCCCGACCAACTACCACAGCGTCCCGCTGCATTACTCGCCGTTCCACTCCCAGAGCGCATTCTGCGGCACCTGCCACGACGTGAGCAACATCAACACGGTCAAGCTGCCTGACGGCACCTTTGGCGTGGATGCCGTGGGGGCGGCGCATGCGACAGGGCAGGTCAACGACATGTTCCCTGAGCAACGCACCTACAGCGAGTGGCTCAACAGCCAGTTCGCGGTGAGCGGCGTGGAGTACCCCGACGGCCGGTTTGGCGGGAACCATGCCACCGGCGTGATGAGCACCTGCCAGGACTGCCACATGCCCGACCAGGCGGGCGCAGGCTGCGTGCTATTGATCGGCACCGAGTATGAGCGGCCGGACGTGCCGCAGCATGGCTTCGCCGGCGCCAACTCATGGGTGGTTCGCGCCGTCCGTGAACAAATGGGCGACGACGCGTCCTTTCTTGGCTTGACGCAGAGTCGGGCCGACGATGGTGTCGCTCGCAACCTGCAGATGCTTCGCGATGCCAGCGACACGGAGTTGACGCAGGACGGATCGATCCTTCGCGTTCGCGTCACCAACCAGTCGGGGCACAAGCTGCCCACGGGCATCGCCGAGGGGCGGCGCATGTGGGTGTACCTGCGATTCGTGGATGCATCCAATGCCACGCTCTGGGAGAGTGGCGCCTACGACTTTGCCACGGGCACGCTGCTGGACCCTGATGCCAAGCAGTACGGCGCGCACATGGTGACCAGCGGCGCCGTGGCTGCGGCAACCAACCTCCCTGATCCAACCGACTTCCACATTGCGTTGCTCAATGAGGTCTTGACGGACAACCGAATCCCGCCGCGCGGATTCACGAACGCCGCGTATGCGTCCTTTGGAGGGGAGCCGCGAGGAGCCGCCTACGAAGACGGGCAGTACTGGGACGACACGCTCTACGAGATCCCGGCCGGCGCCGATCGCGCGATCGTGATCGTCTATCACCAGACGACGACCCGTGAGTACATCGAGTTTCTCCGTGATGCCAACACGACCAACACGCTGGGGCAAGTCGCCTACGACCTGTGGGTGCAGTTTGGCCGCAGTGCGCCGGTGGCCATGGACTCGGTGTCGCTGACGCTGGAGCCTGTGTGCGCCACCGGAGACATCAACTGCGACGGAACGGTGAATGGCACGGACGTGGCGCTCGTGCTTGCGTACTGGGGGACCGCGACGGCGGACACGAACGGCGACGGCACCACCGACGGCGCGGACCTGGCGGCGGTGCTTGGCCACTGGGGCTGAGGCTGGGGCTGAGCGCGTGTCTGGCGGCAGCGGGCACGTTCACGGCAACCGCGACATCAGGTCGTTGACGGCCGCGTCCAGTTGCTCATCACGGCCGGCTGACTCCGCCTGCGGCGTTTGCGGCACTCGCAGGTGCGGCATCGCACCGTTGTTCTCCATGTCGCGGCCATCGGGCAGGTACCAGCCTCGACCGGGCAGTCGCACCGTGGTCCCGTCCGTGAGCGACGCGCCGCCTGTGGAGATCACCCCGCCGTAGGTCTGCTCTCCCACCAGCGTGCCGCGCGCCAGCGTGCGAAACGCATGGGAGGTGATCTCGGCGTTGGAGAAGCTCTTCTCGTTGCAGAGCATGTTCATCGGGAACGTGTAGCGCTGGATGTAGAGGCGATCCTGTGGGTACCCCGTGGCATCCTCCTCGGGCTGGCCGCGCGTGCGGGTGCGCGCGTGCGGCTGGACCATGATCGAGGCCAGCAGGTAATCCGCCGTGTGGCCGCCACCGTTGTTGCGGACATCGACGATGAGCCCCTCCTTGCCGGCCGCGGCTGCGAAGAGGTCGCGCTCAAAATCCTCCAGGGCGGGGATGCTCATCGACTCGATGGAGATGTAGCCCAGGCGACCGTGCGACAGTTCTTCGACACGTGCGCGGGCGTGGTCCAGTTGCTCCTGGCGGGCCACGTTCCGGATGGTGGCGGGCGTCACGGGGATCACCATCGATTGGAATGCCACGTCGCGTCCGTCCTCCAGACGTCGGATGACGTCCACGATGGTTTCCTTGCCAGTCGTGTCATTGAGGAGTCGCTCAAGCGAAGCCGACCCATCGGCTGGCTGGCCGGCGACGGCGGTGATCCGATCCCCGGCCGCGAGCGGGGGCTGGGCCGCGGCGGCGGGCCCACGGTCGAGCACGCGGCTGATGGCGTACTGGCCGCCTACGAAACTCCCCTGCACGCCCAGGGACCCGGGTCGTCCACCCGTCGATCGGGGCCCCTGAGGCGATCGGACGCCAGTGTGGCTGGCGTTCAGTTCACCGAGGAGCCGGTTGGCCTGGAGGTCGAACTCGTCCGGAGTGCGTGTCCGCGCGGCGAGTTCGCCATACGCGGCGCACAGTGCGGGCCAATCGGTCCCCTTGAACTGCCCGTCATAGAAACCCTCGGAGAAGACGCGGATGTATTCATCCCACTTGGCCCGGGCGACGGCTTCGACGTCAAACCGGATTGCCTCCGGCAACTCCACTGTCTTGGTGTCGCCACCCGTGGAGACAGAGACCGCCTTGCCGCCCAGGACGCCCACGATTGAAGTCCCGTCGGCATGCATCGACCCGCGGGACAGGGCACCCGCGAGCTTCTTTGGTTCCGACCCGTCCCACCTTGCCTTGGTGAGCCCGCTGCCGTCGGCGGCCATGTAGAAGATCCACTCGCCATTGGGAGCGATCTCCATCCCGCGTTCATTCGTGGGCGTGCTCGTGACGCGACGCGTGCGGCGATAGGCGTCCTCGAGCGACCATCCCTTGGAGAATGCGTCCGCATCGGGCGTGACGGGTTCGCCAGGCTTGCGCTTCTTGGCTGCTTCCGCGGCCTTCTTGAAGTACTCCTTGAGCTCGTGGTCGGGGAGCGACTCAAGGGAACGGTCCAGCATCACGACGTAGGCGTCGGTCTGCTCGTCGCTGCGTTCGGAGAGGAAGGCCAGCAGCTTGCCATCCGCCGAGAGCGCGGGACTGGTGTCGTTGTCGGGGTGGCGCGTGACGTTGACCGCCGGCTGCGTGCCGTCCGTCCGAACGACCCAAATGTCTGCGTTGTTGTCGCGGTCCTCGGTGACGAAGACGAGGTGGGAGCCGTCCGCGCTCCACTTCCACTCCAGCGCCTGGCTCCAACCGTCCACCAAGGTGCGATCCTCGCCGGTTTCCAGATTCCGCAGGACCAAGGCACCGCGGCCGAGTCGATACGCAAGGGTCTTGCCATCGGGCGAAGGCGACGCCTCGCGCGCGTGGTCAGCCTGCTGGATGACCGGAGCCAGCGTGAAGGTAAGCGCCTGTTGCCACCGGTCGCCAGGCTTCGGCTTCTCTTCCTTCTTCTTCTCCTCGGGTTTCTCGGCCGGCGTCGCTTCCGCGGCCGGTTCAGCTGTCGCGGCTGGCTCGGCGGGCGCGGTGGGCACGGTGGGCACTTCCGCCGGCGTTTCGACGGGCTTGGAGGCGACCTCCAAACTCTTCTTCACTTCATCGCGTGTGGTGGCCACGTCGGCCTTCCAGATTTCCTCGCGGTTGCCCTGGACCGTCGTGAAGAAGAGCGACGTCCCGTCAATGCTCCAGGCCAGGTCGCCCTCGGCGGCCGGCGTCGCGGTGACGCGGCGCGCGGGCAACGAGTTGTCCAGTGCACGGATAAAGACCTCGCCCTCGGCGGCGATGGCCATGGTCTTCCCGTCGGGAGACAGGGCCGCGTCCCCCGCCTTGGATGCGAGCGGCAGCGTCAGGACCCTGGCGGACTCCGGTTCGGCAGCCGTGAGGTGGAGGGCTTGCGGCTGCGCCGCCGGGTCGCGCAGGTCCAATCGATAAATGGTGTCCCAGTTGACGAACACGGCGGTGCTTCCGTCGGCGGAGACGGAGAGGTCGCGGATGTCGCGGCCGTCAAAGCCGGTGAGGCGCCGGACATCGGCGAGCGTGCCCTCGGGAGCCAGCCTGCCGCGGTACAGGTTGACCGTGTCAAGTTCACGATCGGAGAGGAATGCGATGTTGCTGTCGTCGATGAAGGCGCCCCAGCCGTCGTTGCCCGCCCAATCCGTCAACTGCTGGTGCGTCCCGTTGCCGGGGCGATAGAGCCAGAGCTCGCGCTGGTCCGGACCCCGGTAGTGGCGGCGACCCCAAGAGCTCCCGCCGCGCTCGTACAGCACCGCGCTCCCGTCGCGGTTCGTCTGCGGGCTCGAGCCGAAGGCGTCGTGCACGCGCGAGGCGATCCCGCCCTCGAGCGGAAGCCAATAGGGACGCGAGCCGCGGAAGAAATCACCTTCCCGGCTGGCGGAAAACAGCAGGACCTCTTCACCCGTCGGAAGGTGGCCAAACCCGGAGAGCGCCAGCGACGCATCGTCAAAGCTGACTTGCCTGATGGCGCCTCCGTGAACATCCATGACGAAGATGCCGTCGCTGCCGAACTCGTCGCTGCCGAAGGCAATCGTGCCGCCATCGGAACTCCACGATGTCATCCATTCATCCGCACCCGTCGCCGTCAGTCGGGTGGCCTGGCCACCGGCCGTGGGTGCCTTCCACAGGTCGCCGTGCCACGACAACACGATCGTGGAACCGTCGGGACTCACCGATGGAAGCCGCGGCAAGTCGATGGGCGCACCGCCCTGCCCGAGCGCGACATCGACCGCACAGGCCATCGTGACACAGCAGGTTGGAAGGAGAGTCCGGCGGAAGTCGTGCATCCCGTGAGCATAGCCCTCGTGCCGTTGAATCCCCGTAGCATCGACCCTCCGCATGCGACCAGAAAGCCTGACGTTCCTCCGCTCGCTCCTCGACACGCCGACACCTTCTGGTTTCGAGCACGAGGGACAACGATTGTGGCTTTCGTATGTCTCGGCGTTCGCCAGTTCGACCTGGACCGACAGTTACGGCAACGCCATGGCCGCGGCCGGGCCGGCCGATGCGCCGCTCACGCTGGGGATCTTTGGCCACTGCGACGAGATCGGACTTTCGGTCAATCATGTCGATGCCAACGGGTTCATCTACTGCCGAGCCATCGGCGGGATTGACCCAGCGGCGATCGTCGGGAAGCGTGTGCAGTTCCGGTCGAGCGTGGCCGGCGTGGGAACCGTGCATGGGATGGTGGGTGCGACAGCCATCCACCTCCAAGACAAGTCCGGCGAGGCCAAGGTCCGCAAGCTCCACGAACTCTTCATCGACATCGGCGCCAAGGACCAGGCGTCGGCGTCGGCTCGACTCAACATCGGCGATGCCGGTGTCTTCACCGACGGCAGCATGTTGATCGGTGACGACTACCTGGTGGCCCGGGCGATCGACAACCGCGGCGGCATCTTCGTGGCGGCGGAGGCGCTTCGGCTGGTCGCCGCTGCCGCATCGTCGCTGCACGTGCGGGTTGTCGCCGTGAGCACGGTCCAGGAAGAGGTCGGGCTTCACGGCGCCGCCATGGTCGCGCACTCGCTCCATCCGAGCCTTGCTTTCGTGACCGACGTCGGACACGCCACCGACAGCCCCGGCATCAGCCACGCCCAGCACGGCTCCTTCAAGCTGGGTGGCGGCCCCAAGATCGCGATCGGCCCGCCGATCCATCCCGGAGTCTCGTCGATGCTGGCCACGGCCGCCGCGGCCAAGGGGATCCCGCTTCAGCGCGCGTCCACGGCCGGTCGCAGCGGGACGGACACCGACGCCATTTTCAAGAGCGTGGGCGGCATCCCCTGCGGACTGCTGAGCATCCCGCTGCGCTACATGCACACGACGGTCGAGATGGCCTCGCTCCGAGACCTCTCCCAGGTCGCCGAGGTCTTTGCCGCGGCCGCCCTGGCCATGCGTGGCGATGAGGTGTTTGACCTCGTGCGCCGGAGCGCGTGACCTCTCGCACCTTCACCCAGCCGAGCACTCGATGCTGAACTTCATCCGCCACGCCATGCGCGACCTCAAGGGAACAGGCGCGATCGCGCCGAGTTCCCCGGCGCTGGCCGAACGCATGGTGGCGCCACTCTCCGCGATGCCGGGCAAGCGGTCGATCCTCGAGGTGGGCCCCGGGACGGGGCCATTCACGGAAGTGATCCTTGATGCGCTGCGGGCTGGCGATCGCCTGGACATCTGCGAGTTCAACGACGGCTTCTGCGATCACCTGGAGCGCGGCATGCTGTCTCGGCACCGGGAGGCGCGACGACCGGGTGACATCCGCCTGCTCCGCGGCGACGTGCTGGCTGTCCCCCTGGAGCCCTCCTACGACGCGATCGTCTGCGGGCTCCCGTTCACCAACTTCCAGACCCCGGTCGTCCATGCCATTTTTGGGCGCATGCTCTCTTCGCTGCGGCCCGGCGGCCGGATGACGTTTTTCCGCTATTACCTCGTGCGCGGCGCGCAGGCCCCGTTCATTGGTACCAGGGGTCGGGCGCGACTCCGTGCGCTGGCCCACCTGGAGGCCGCGATCGGCCGGGAACACGCGCTCCACACGGAAGTCGTGCTGGCCAACGTCCCGCCTGCCGTTGCGGTGACGGTCACCCGCTCCACGGACCCCAACACCTCGACCGCCCCATGGCTCGCCTGAACCATCATTTCCTGAAGCTCTCCGCTGGCTACTTGTTCCCGGAAATCGCGCGCCGGGTCGCCTCCTTCGAGAAGGAGTGCCCCGACCTGGCGCCGCGCGTGATCCGATGCGGCATTGGCGACGTGACCGAGCCGCTGCCACGTGCCGCGGTCGAGGCCATGCGTGCCGCCGTGGATGAAATGGGCGCACGCGACACCTTCCGCGGCTACCCACCGGCGACTGGCCATGACTTCGTGCGACACGCGATCGCCGAAGGTGACTTCCGCTCGCGCGGATGCGACATCAGCCCCGACGAGATCTTCCTCTCCGATGGCTCCAAGCCCGATGCGAGCGCCATCCTCGAGATCCTCGGCGATGGAATCCGGGTTGCGGTCGCCGATCCGGTCTACCCGGTCTACGTCGACACCAACGTGATGGCTGGCCACACCGGGGCAGCCCTCACCGGCGCCGACGCTGGTCGCTACGCCGGCATCCTGTACCTGGACACGGGCGCGGCCGACGGGTTTGTCGCGGCACCGCCTTCGGCACACGCGGACATCGCGTACCTCTGCTTTCCCAACAATCCCACTGGCGCGGTGGCCACACGCTCGCAGCTGCAGGCGTGGGTCGACTGGGCGCATCGGCAAGACGCCATCCTCATCTTCGACGCGGCGTACGAGGCCTACATCACTGACCCGGCCATCCCGCACTCGATCTATGAGATACCCGGCGCACGCGAGGTGGCGATCGAGTTCCGCTCCTTCAGCAAGGTCGGCGGCTTCACCGGCGTGCGAGCGGGCTACACGGTGGTGCCGACGTCGCTCCTTGCGTCCAGCATCGACGGCTCACGCCATCCACTCCACGCGCTCTGGTCGCGTCGATGGGCCACGTGTTCCAATGGCGTGTCGTACCCCGTCCAGCGCGGGGCCGAAGCGCTCTACTCCTACGCCGGGCGGGCGCAGTGCCGCGCGCTGGTGGAGTTCTATCTGGAGAATGCCCGGCTCCTCTCGTCGTCACTGCGCGAGGCGGGTCTTCGGGTCTTCGGCGGCGTCAATGCCCCCTACGTCTGGGCCACGTGCCCGGACGGGCTCACGAGCTGGCAGGCCTTCGACCTCATCCTTCGGGAGCTGCAGGTCGTCGTGACTCCAGGGTCCGGCTTTGGCCGGTGTGGCGAGGGATACTTTCGCGTGAGTGCCTTCAACAGCCGCGAGAACGTCCTGGAGGTCGGCGCCCGGCTCAAGACCCTTGCCCGGACCTCGGTCGCCTCACGCTGATCGATCGACGTCGTCCGGCTCGTCGCCCCATCCACGTCGGCGCGCCGGCCTGGACTCGGGGGCGGGCTCGGCATCGTGCCCCTTGTAGCCCTTGCACACGATGAACATCTCGACGCTCTCGGCGCGCGAACTCCGAGGCTTGAATCCCTTGGAGTCCTCAAAGAGGCGCTCGGTCCGACGGAGCAGTTCCGGGTACTCCGCCCCCTCGAAGACCTTCATCGTCGAGTGTCCCCCGCGGCGAAGCCAGTTCGGCAGGCGATCCAGCAGCGCCTGGCAGAGGTGGCACGACCGCACGCTGTCGCCGAACGGATCCCCGCTCGTGTCCGGGGCCATGTCGCTGATCACCGCGTCGAAGTACGTGCCGCCAAACGTCGAAGCGTCCAAGTCCCTCAGGTCCGCCTTCATCAGCGTGACCCACTTGGGGAGGCCGCGCGGGTCGATCGCCTTGAGGTCCACGCCAACGACCAGTCCATGCTCGCCCACGCGTGCCGCCGCGACTTGGGTCCAGGAGCCAGGTGCCGCCCCGAGGTCAAGCACTCGATCGCCCTTGCGCAGCAACTTCCTCCGGTCGTCGATCTCGATCAGCTTGTACGCGCTGCGTGCGCGATAGCCCTCTTCCTTGGCCTTGCGGAAGAAGAAGTCCTGCACTTCCTTCATGGGCGCGCGAGGTTAGTGGATGAAGCCCGGGCCGCCCCGGAGCGATGCCCGGAAGTGGTCCCGGATCTCTGGCCCGAGCACGCCGACCAGCACGGTCCAACGCTGGTGCGATGGCACCTCACCGGCTGGGATCACGCCGCCCCGTCCCGACGGGGTGAATCGGCCCTGCTTCGCCTCTTGGACACATCGGCGGTCGAACCAGTCGAAGAATTGCTGCGACGTGCCGGACGCAAGGTGCTCGTCCCGAAGCGGGACGATGGCCCAGCTGCGCGAGATCGACTCCGAGGAGTCCGCCCAGGTGGCCTCAACGAGCGGGACCAAGTCGCCTGATTGGAGGAAGGGCCTCCACGTGTCGATCCACCGGCCCGAGGACCCGTCCGGGGCGATGACCTTGGCCAGGGCCACCTCGTCGGCCACCGTCAGGAGCACGCGATGTGTCCCCGCGCCCAGCCACTGGACTGTCGCGGCCTCGGAGGCCGTGTCGCGAAACGAGATTTCCCCGACGGCTCCTCCGAAGGGGATCGCCGGCGCCACCGCGAAGGCCGCGGACACTCGCAAGGGAAGTGCGGCCGCCAGCCGCAGCGCCGCCCAGCCGCCAACCCCGACGCCGACGGCCACGACGTCGCTCGCACCGGAGCACGCACCGAAGGAATCGGCCAGATTCGGGAGCAAGACGCTTGCGATCACCTCGTGGTACGCCCCGTGCCTGGCCAGGTCCGCTCCCCCGAGGTACCCGGTCAGGGTCCGTGGATCGAGGACCACCCAGATGGCTCGTGGAAGGATCCCTCCCTCCATGGCAGAGCGGATGGCCGGCGCAAGCTCGGTGGACACGCGCCAATCCTCTCCGACGTCCGGCATCGCCAGCACGACTGGCCATCGAACGTCGGCGCTGGCATCGCCCGGGTGGTCTGGTGGCAAGATGACCGCCGCATTCAGCTGTGGGCCCGCCGCCGCGGAATGGTCGCTTCCCATGAGCGACACGTGCAACGCGATGATGCCCGTTCCTTCCGGGACCCGCTCGGCCGGTGCCCTGGTGCTCAACGTCAACTCGATCAGGTCCGACGCGGCGGGGTCCAGCGTCGCAACGAGTCGAGGTGCCGTCGGCGATCCACCGTCTCCCAATCCGGCGTATGAGCCGGCGGGGTCAAGAATCGCCTCGATGACAAACTCTCCCTCAAGGTCGTCTGGCCTGACCGGCCACCAGCTGCCCTCGCTGGCCACGTCGACCCCAGGACCGTCAAGTGCAAACATTGCGCCGCCGACGACGCACTGGTTGTCTCCAATGGTGTCCCACCGCAGCGGGGGCATCGATGTCGCCCCCTGCTCCGAAACGAGCCGAAACACCACGATCACCCGCCCGGCCTGGGGAGTGGGGCCGAGCGCTTCGGCGTCCCATCGCACCACGACCTGGTCACGCTCGCCCTCGGGGACCGCGTCGCGTCCTCGGCCCGCTGCTCGAGTGGGCACCAACCGCGCAGGCGCCGCGGCGGGGACCTCCGGGCTGGCCGACCCGTCCGGGATCGTGGGTTGCGGCGCGGGATCCGGTGGCGCACGGAGCGCTGGCCCGGGCACCGGGGCGGATGGCTGCTGGGCTCCCGCCGCCGAGATCAATGACCCGACGGCCGCGAGCCACACGGATGCGGCACGCCACGGGAGTCGGCCTGTCGCAGCGGTGCGTGCCATCGAACCATCCTAGGTCGATCACCGTTGTTCATAGACTGCCGGGTCGATGCACCACCCGCTCGGAGGATTCGCTGCCCTGCGCACGATCGCAACGGCCCACGTCGCGGTCGTGATCGCCACGCTCCTCGGGTGCGGCACGCCCAGCGCGCCGCAGCCGGGAGCACTCAAGTCAGTGGCGACGCCGCTGAACGAGCTCTTCCACGACCACCGGAGCGCCGAGGGGTCGCAGTCGATCGACATCTACGAACCGATCGACGTGGAGATCCGCAATTTTGCCGGCGACGTCGTCCTTCGCGGCCACCACGCCGAGGGTGGAGCACGCCGGGGATCGCTCACGTTGACGAGGCGCGCCGTCCATGGCCGGGGCCGGGCCGACGAGGCGGAAGCCTCGCTTGCGGAGATCGCGGTGCGGACCGAACTGCGCGAAGTGATGCCCGGCCGGTTCCTGCTGACGATCGAGAGCACCACCAGCCACCGGGAGCCCTGGTTCCAGCGCGTGGACATCGACTTGGACGTGGCGCAACTCGGCGCCGTCACGGTCGCCACGTCGCGCGGCCACGTGGATGTCCGCGAGTCGGACCATGGCTGCCACATCGAGACCACCAAGGGCACCTGCCGATTCATCACGCGCCGCGCCATCCTGGAACCCATGACGATCGTCACCAGCGACTCGGCCATCGAGGTTCGGCTCCCGCCCGGCACGACGGCCGAGGTCGACGCCGAGACCGTCGGCGGCACGGTCTATTCGCGAATCACCGCCGGGCGATGGCTGCTCAAGTCCAGGCGGACCGATGGCGACAGCCTCCATGCCGACCTCAACGGCGGCGACAACCGGATGATCTTCCGGACCAGTGACGCGAACATCTACTTCAGCGTGACCGAACGTCCCGACACCGCCTTCTCGCTGATCGACGAGCTGTGACCGCGACCGATGCCATCCGATTCCTGGCGCGGTGCGCGATGCCGGCTGCGGTGGCGCTGGTCGCTTCGATGGCCCCGCCGGTCGCCTCCGCGGGTCCGTCGGCGGGTCCGCCGATTCCCCCAGACGCCCCGGTCACGGGGCTCATCGATCGATACATGCTCGCACAGCGAGCGTTCGCCGCGGCGACGGTCACGGCGACGTCCGTCGCGGACGGCCTCTCCACCACTCGCTGGGAACTGACCAGCCAACTGGTCGATGGCCAGCCGTGGCGCCATGAACTCGCCTTGTTCGCTCCCGAAGCTGCCTCCGGTCCCTGCATCCTGTGGCTGCCGCCAGCCGGCGTGGATTGGCTGCCGCGGGCGCGCGATGCCGCTCGACTGCTCTCCTCTCCTCTCGCGGTCCTGACCAACGTGCCCCCCGGCGCCACCGCCGTGGACGAGTCGGCCGTGGTGGGTGCGTCATTGGCCGCATTCGCCCG
Organism: Planctomycetia bacterium; assembly: GCA_005776885.1. Classification (GTDB taxonomy): domain Bacteria; phylum Planctomycetota; class Phycisphaerae; order Phycisphaerales; family SM1A02; genus SXOD01. The sequence goes on along the minus strand of SXOD01000007.1, from coordinate 9,380 downwards.
CGAGGGCGACCCGGACCGACCAGTTCCCATTGCGATGGCTCGCGCGGCCTCCGCCGCCATGGACACGCTGGAGCACTGGAGCCTGGACCAGCCAGCCGGTGCACCGCTTGACCGGTTCGTGCTCGTGGGCGGCGGCGTGCGAGGCTGGGGAGCGTGGATCGCCGCGGGAGTGGACCACCGCGTCGTTGGGACGATGATGATTGGGTTTGACCTTGGCAATCTCGCCGAGCAACGACGCGAGGCATTCGCATCGCTGCGCGACGTGGCGTCGGTCGACCAACAGCGCTTGCAGCAGCTCATCGGCTTGGTCGACCCCGCGGCGATTGCGGCGCATGCACGCGCGCCGGTGTGGATCGTTCGCGGAACCAATGACACCGACTACCCGCTTGAGGCGCTCGACCATTACGCGTGGGACCTGAAGTCTCCCTTCCGAGCCACGCACCGGATGAATCGGGCCGGCGATGTGGCCACCGAGTTGCCTGTCGACGAACTTCGATGGCTGGTCCGATGGTCGCAGGACCCCGCGATCATCCTGCCCGGTGCCTCCCTGGCCGTGAGCGGCTCCAGCGTGACGCTGGCGCCCGAGATCGACAGTGGCGACATCGCCAAGGTCCGGTTGTGGAGCGCCAGCAGCGAAACACTGGACTTCTCCAAGGCGACGTGGGTTGGCGAACCCATGGCGCGCGACGCTCACCAATGGCTCTCGGCGCGGCCCCACGCGGCCGAGGGTGCTCGCTACCAGGCGCTCATCGGGGAGTTGGTGCTCCTGGACCAACAGGGCGCCCGAGGGACGATCACCACCGTCCCGGTGATCCTCTCAGGGGGGATGACCGCCCCGAAGCCGAGGACCCGGCTTTTCGTGCCGCCAAGGCCGCTGGCCCCTTCAGGCGACGGCCACGATCACTAATAATCAGCGCGAAATCGCGCCGGACCAGGGGTGAGCCATTGAAGAATGTGGTTTACTGCACTCTTCAAGGGAGACCACCATGCCAACAGCCGCCCGCCACGCACGCCTCGCGTTCGTCCTCGCCGTGATCTGTTTCCTCGCCCCGTCCTGGCCCTGCCGGACGGCCGCCGCGCAGGTGGCCCCACTCACAAGCGTCGCGCTGGACGACACGCTCCTCGCCGCCGGCTTCACGCCCGAGCAGCGCGCGGCCGTCCTCGCCGAACACGCGGCGTACGTTTCTCGATTTGTGCAGCAGGCGGAGGGGCCACTGGCGCAGTGGATCGTGGCGACCGGAGGAACGGAGGATGCCGAGGAGAAGGCTCGCGAGGCTGTGCGCTCCGCTCGCGCCGCCGGGAGCGCCATCGAGGCCCTTGAACAGCCGATCCACGCGGCGATCCTCTCAGTGGCCACGCCGGCCCAGCAGGGGGCGGCGCAGCGAGCCGTTGACCTGCTCACGATCCGCCTCGAGCGATCGCTCGTGGAGAGTGCTCCCCAGGAACGGGGCTTCTTCGGGATGATGTCCACCCATTCCAGGACACGAGACCCGATCACGATGCTGGAGCGCCTCGATTTGACGGCGGAGCAGCGCGCGGCGATACAGCCATTGGTGGATGGCTACATCCCGGCGTGCCGCGACTCGCTGCGGCGCGAACGCATCGCCGCCGCGGAATCGCCCGCGCTCCGAAGCGCATCGGCGAGGCAAGGCGGGCCGGAGTTCGAGGGCGTCCCCATGGATGCCGAAGGGAAGCCCGACATCGAAGCCATGCGGCAACATCTGCGAGACGTCGTCACCCAGGCGAAGGCCCAGCGGGATGCGGCACTCAGGGACCGGAGGGAGGCCTCTGAGAAGTCGCTCCGCGCCGAGTTCGCATTGATTGACAGCGTCCTCCCAATGCTTTCGGGACGAGAGCAGGCGCGACTCCTGGCAGAGTGGTCGCGCGGAATCCGCGTGGGACCCCAAGGCTCCCCCTCCCGGCTTGGGCCAGCCTGGAAGGAGTCACGTGAACGGACGGCAGGCCAACTTGCCCAGCTCGACGCCGCCTGCGCGGCGTGGGTGCAGGCCTGGTGGCCGAAGGCGCAGCCGATGGCCTTCGAGGCGAACCAGTCTGGCGGCTCGATCATGATGCCTGGCGCCGATCCAGCGATGAACGACGCGGCGACCAAGCGCCGAGAATCGATGGCCAAGGCCACCGATGAAGCGGTGGCGCAGATCGCGGCGATCCTCGGAGTGACTGTCGAAGAGATGGCCACCCGAAATCGCGTCGGACGCGGGCTTCCTGGCTTGCCTGGCCCCGGAATCTCGCCCGATGCCAACGGCGACGCTCCCCAGGGCGCGGTGGTCGTGATGTCCACCATCACCACCGCGACGGCGGTGGACGGCGGTGGGGACGGTGCGTCATTCACCTTCGAGGGAGAGATTCCGGATGGTGCATTCGAAGACGCTTCCGGTCTTGTTGGGCACATCGAGGGCGAGGTCTTCGAGATCATGTCCGACGTCGGGGACGTCAGCATCTCGATCGCGGAGAGCGACGACGAGGGAGACGGCCTCGCCGTCCCGACGGGACTCACGATCATGGCCGGACCGTCCGCCGGGGGTCGATTGCCCCGGCGAGTGGAATGGGAGAAGGTGCTCCCGTTCTACACCGCGGTCGAAGTGGGCGAGGCCATGCTTCCCGTGGGACAGGCGATGTGGAACACGCTCAACGAAGACCTTGCGAGCCTGTTCGCCCGCGAGAAGGAGATGATCAACGAAGGCCGGACGGCCGAACTGGAGTCGCTGCGCGCCGAATGCGCGGCGTTCGTGACGTCCCGCGTCGCCGAGCTCAACGACACGATCGTCCCTGTGGCGTCCCAGCAAGCCGCTGCGTGGATTCCAGGCTGGGCTTCCGGCGACTTCACGCCTTCCCCGACATCGTTCGGGTCGATGGCCATCGACCCGGGTTCCGTGGCCCTCGCGAGTGACTTCGCAAAGGCCGACTGGCTTGCCGCCGGTCCGGTCCTCACCACGATGGGGTCGACGCTGGCCAGCGTCAACCGGATGGCGCGCGAGGCGGATGCGCGGCTTGAACGGCACTTCGCTCGGTACCAGCAACCCGATTACGACCCGAACGTGCAAGGCCCCGAAATGGCCGAAGAAAACCAGCGCCTCTTCAACGCCCTCCACGCCTCCACGGAAGCCACCGAACAGGCGTATGCGTCGGCCATGGCCCAGATCATGGCGGCGCTGAACGCACAACCAGCATCCCGATTCCAGGACGCGCTTGATGACCGTCGATTCAAGCGGAAACTGCATGACCCATCCAGCCTGGCCACCCGGTTCGAGAAGGCCCTGGCGCTGGATGTCAGCGAGCCCCAGCGCCAGTCACTGGAGGCACTCCGCGCCTCCTGGACCACGCAGGCACGCGGACACCGTGACGCCATCGTCTCCTTCCTGGACACCAACCCGATCCCGGCGGGGCAGATGAGTGCCGACCGCGCGCTGGCCGCACGCCGCGACGCGGGCATCGCGGCACTGGGCTTTGCCCGGGATGAGGCGAATCGATCGACGTTCCGCGCGATGCAATCCCTTCTCCCGCCCGAACTCGCGGGAAAACTGCCGCCACTTCCGGCACCCCGGTCACGCGCACCCCAAGGCCAGATGGCCTTCCAGTCGTTCCAGGTGGGGGGCTAGCGACGCGTCTTCAGCCCTTGAGCCACTGAGCCGGCACCTCGCCGTGCGTGGCGATGATCCGCGATCGGAATCCGCCGCGCCCCTTCCACTCCGTGACGACCTGCAGCCACGCGGGGCTCATCGTGCGGGCGAGGTCATCCCGAACCTGGTTGGTGACGGCTTCGTAAAAGATGCCTCGGTTGCGGAAGTCCTGGAAGTAGAGCTTCAGGCTCTTGAGCTCCACGCACACCGCGCGCGGCACGTACCGGACCGTCACGGTCCCGAAATCGGGGTGACCCGTCTTGGGGCACACGCTGGTGAACTCATCGTGGACATGCTCGATGACGAACGGTGCCTCCGTCGGGGAGTCGAAGAACTCGAGGAGCTCGGCGTTTGGGGTGTCATTCATGTCGTGTGCCTTCGTCGTGAGGCTACGGCTCAGAGCTGGTACTGCGAGGCCAGCTTGGCGATGCGAGGCTGGTCGGGCCTGATCTCCAGGCTCCGCCGAATCGCGCTTCGAGCCGCCGCCTCGGCGTTGGCGTTGGATGTGTCCGCCAGCCAAGCGTTGATCGCGTTGATGGCCACGCCATTCCAGCACGGGTAGTAGCGGCTGTCGACCTCGGTCCCCTTCCGATACGCCGCCCAGGACTCCTCGTACTGCCCCAGCTGGAATCGGGTCCATCCCAGCCTCTCCCAGCTCTGCGCGGAGGGATCCAGCCGCACCAGTTCCTCGGCGGTGGCCATCGCTTCCTGCTTGCGGCCATCGGCAGTCTGTGCGCCGATCAACTTCACCAGGATGTGCACCATCGGCGCGGCGGGGAGCTCCATCGCGGCGGTGTACTGCGTGATCGCCTCCGCCGGGCGTCCCGACATGTCGTAGGCGACTCCCAGCTGGATGCGGGCCTGGACGTTGTCGGGCGCAAGCCGCACGGCTCGTTCGGCATAGGCCACCGCCGCACGGGGCTCGCCCATGTTCATGTAGACCATGGCCATCGAGACGTTCGCGGTGGCGTCGGTGGGGCGGATGCTGAGGGCACGGTGGTAGGCGCGGACCGCCTCCACGTACTGCCCCATCATGTGCCGCGAGACGCCAAGGCCGTAGTACGCGTCGTAGCTCTCCACGTCCAGCCGCGAGGCCCGTTCGTAGGCAGGCGCCGCGTCCCTCCACTGCTGCTGCACCGAGTGTGTGTCGCCCACGCCGATCCACGCCTGTGGCAGGAGCGGGTTCTCCTGCAGGATGGTCCGAAATTGCGAGAGCGCTGCCGCGTAGTCACCATCGGCGAGCGCGATCGATGCCTGATCCAGCTGTTTCTGCTCGGTGGCATTGGGTTGCGCCACCTCTCCGGGAGCCAGCCCGGAGCGTTGGACGGGCATCGGCTTCGGCGCCGCACCATTCCATCCTCGCCGGCAGCCTGTGGACGAGATGGCGCAAGCGAGCAGGACGATCACCGCGATCGATCGCGCACCGGTGCGCGCCCATTTCCGGAGGAGGTTCGCGTTGACCACGTCCATCGGCGTGCCGTGCGTGTCCTGTTCCTTTGGCGTCTCCATGATGACCAGCGCCCCGATGTCGGCTGCGCGGCGAAGAATAGCCTCGAAACAGGTTCGCCCACAGGTTCCCGATCCGATGTGCGCGTGTCGATCCTTGCGCGACGCGACGGCCCCCACCGAGTCATTCGCGTGGACCACTCGGATCGAGGCCGCACCGCACGCCTCCTCCACCGCGGCGACGGCTGCCTCGGCTCCGGCCCGAGTGGTCATGTCGTAGCCGGCGGCCGTCATGTGGCAGGTATCGACGCAGACGGCCACCCGTTCGGGGTCATTCACCAGTCCGCGAATGATTCCCAGCTGCGCGGCGTCGTACCCAAGCGTGGAACCGCTTCCAGCGGTCGTCTCCAGGAGCCCCGTGACGCGGAGGCCCTTGGTCGTGCGATGGATGGCATCCAGGCTCTTCGCGATCCGCTTCAGCCCAGCAAGCTCGGGCTTGGTCGGGGCAGACCCCAGGGGCTTGTCGCGCGGCGCGGGTACTCCCAGATGCGCACCTGGATGGAAGACGCAGCAGGGAATCCCCATGGCTTCACATCGAAGGAGCTCCTCGCGCTGTCGATCGATGCTTCGCTCCCGGAGCGTGGCATCAGGACTGGCGAGATTCACGAGGTACGAGTTGTGGCTCACCGTGCGAAGGCCGGCATCGACCCAACCCGCGCGCACGAGGGCGCCGCGCCATGCCACCAGGTCCTCCTCCTTGAGCGGCGGCACCGACCACTGCCGCTGATTGCACGTGAACACCTGCACGCCATCCAGCCCGAGTTCGATCGCTTCGTCGACCGCGTGGAATGCGCCGCCGGCGACCGACAAGTGAGACCCGATCCGAACAGGCTGGGTCGAGAGTCGTGCCATCGGTCACACCATCCGGGCGCCGGCTTCCCGCGCCGAGGCCACGATCCGCTCGGCCGTTCGCACCGAGGCGAAGCCGGCCTCCGCGTCCACCTCAGGTCGCGTCCCGGTCCGGACCGCGCGCAGGAAATCGTCGAGCTGGAGGCGCAGCGGCTCGCCGGGCACCACGTGCAGCGGCTCGTCGGCGACCAGGCTCATGTAGTCGACGCCCGACAGGTCGGCGCCCGCGGCCAGCTGCGCCCGCACCTCGTCCAGCTGCTGCTGGTTGGCGGTCTTGCGAACAACCCGTCCCTTCCGCTCGACGAAGTCGGCACTGATGTACGCATCCTCGCTGATGATGCGGAGCTTGCGCTCCGTCTTCAGCCCCAGGCGGCTGGCCGTCACGTTGGCCACCGGGCGAATGCCGTCAGCGCCGCGGGGGAAGACCAGCCGGGCATTGCACACGTCCTCGGCCTCGCCAAGGACGCACACCGCGTTGGCGTGGATTTCTTCCGGCTCGCCGCCAAAGAGCATGACCAGGAGATCCAGGTCGTGGATCATCATGTCGAGCACGACGCCGACGTCCACGCTGCGAAACGTCATCGGCGAGATGCGATCCATCTCCACGAAGCGCGGCGTGACGCCCGGGACGGCCCGAACGGCGCGCATGACGGGGTCGTACCGGACGACGTGGCCAACCTGCAGCACGCATCCGGAAGCCCGCGCCGCGTCGGCGATGGCCCGCGCTTCGGACTCGCTGGAAGCCAAGGGCTTCTCGACGAGGCAGTGCACCCGCCTGGCCAGCGCCTGCTCCACGATGGCCCGGTGCGTGACCGTCGGCGTGGAGACGGTGAGGCAGTCGATGCCGGCGTCGAGGAGTTCCACAACGGAGGCAAACGCCTTCCCGCCCTGCTCTTCACACAACCCCGCCGCACGGGCGAGGTCCTGGTCGGCCACGCCAACCAGCTCGACACCCTCGCTCTGCGCGTACAGCCTCGCATGGTGTCGGCCCATTCGTCCGCCACCGACCACTCCACAACGCAATGTCCTGTCGCTCACCACGTCGCCGCTCCTTGCCTTGGCACCGTCATGATGCAGCCGGGCCCCGATGGCGATGCCGCACCATCGTGACCCGGTTTCCCCGATCGTTGTGCGAGACCTCATCCATGTACGCACGGATCAGCACGAGGCCACGCCCCGAAGGAATCTCCAGATTGTGCTCTTCCGTCGGGTCGGGAACACAGCTCGGGTCGAAGCCCCCCCCTTCGTCCTCGACTTCCACGATGATCCGGTCCGGGGAGAGCGACCAGCTCGCCGTGATGGAACGGGCCAGGTCGCGCCGGTTCCCGTGCACGTGTGCGTTCACCAGCGATTCCTCAAGGACCAGCCGGAGGGCGAATCGAGCCTCCTGGTCCCAGCCCTCGCGTTCGAGGCGATCGATCACCGAAGCCTGAAGGGCCTCAATCTCCTCCCGGTGCCCGTGAAGTGTCGTTGTCTCATCCCAGCGGGACCCTGCCGGGTCGGGCGCCACGGTCACGCCTCCGGGTGCGACTTCTTGACCGCGTCAAGCGCATCGGCCACCGTCGCGAAGAGGTGGAGGTGCTTGTCAAGCTTGGTGATCTTGAACACCGTCATGATCTGGGAGTTGATCGTCGAGAGTGCCAGCATGCCGTGCTTGGGGCGAATCTCGTTGTCCAGCTTGATCAGCGCGCCCAGCGCCGCCGAGCTCATGTGGGCCACCGACGCGAAGTCGATCACCATGAACGGCTTGGCGTCCTTGGTGGCGAACGCGTGCAGCTCCGAAAAGATCGAGCGGATCTGCGCTTCGTCGATGAGGTGTGGCACGGCCAGGTCGATCTTGTGGATCGACCCGACCTTGGCACTGCGAAAACTCTTGGGCGACTTGTCCATGCGGCGTTCCCGGAATCAGAATCCGCCCAGCGACGCGGTTCCCAGCGAGGCGTCGAGGTTGGGGAAGAGCTTGGATTCCGCTTCCTGCTGGATGATGATCTCCGGGCGGATCAGCAGGAGCGAGTTGAGCTCGGTCTTGGTCGTCAGGCGATTCGTGAAGAAGCGGTTGACGAACGGCATCTTGCTGAGGACCGGCACGCCGATCTCGATGTCGTACTCGTCGACCGTCCGCTGGCCGCCGAGGAGGATGGTTCCCTTGTCGGGGACCGATACGCTCGTGTTGATCTCGGTGCCCTGCAGGCTGGGCAGCTGGATGGTGCCCGAGAAGACGTTCGAGGCCCCTCGTCCCGCGCCGCCACCGGTGTCGCCGGCGCCCGCGGCGCCCTGGACCTGGACGTCCTTGAACTTCACGTTCTCGTTCTGGCCGTAGATGACGTTCATCGTGACGTAGCGACGATCCGCGGAGATGACGGCCTCGATGTCAAGCACGAAGCCCTCGTAGACCACGCCGATCTGCGGCTGGAAGGCGCCGGATGCGTCGCCCGTGACCGGGATGAGGTTGGAGACGTAGGAAATGGCCTTTGCGACGCTGATCCACGACCGCTGGCCGTTGAAGAGCGTGAGGCGCGGCGCGGTGAGGGCCGAGTTGCGCTGGTCGGCCTGGCTGGCCTGCACGAGGAGGTCCACCTGCACGTCATCGAGGTAGGTGAACCCGGTCGACATGACGGGGTTGGCCACGAAGGCGCGCGCAAAGTCGCTCACGGCGGCGGCACTCAGCGTGTTCACCAGCGGGAGGCTGTTGTTGGTGACGCCGACGGGCGACCAGCCGTTGGAGTTCTGTCCGTTGGAGTAGGCCGTGCCGTTGGGGCGCACGCCGACCGGGTTGTAGATGCCCGCCTGGGTGTAGTCGATGTTTCCGTCCCCATCGGTGTCGGTGCCGATCGCGGTGCCGGTCGCGGTGTTCGTGATGTAGGCATCGTCCTGGCCCATGCCGCCGAAGACGATCGGGTTCTGGAGTTGGCCGGCACCCTGCCCGAGCGGGTTGTACGGGCGGAAGAAGCCGTTCAGGCCCATGTTCGGGTCCTGCGACAGCGCGTCGTTGTACATCGCCGAGTTGGTGTTGAAGTAGAGGTCCAGGTCCACGCCGATCTGCTCGAACCAGTCGGTCGATACGGTGATGAGCCGTGCCTCGACGTTGATCTGGAGCGAACGGACCTCGCGAAGCTGCTCAAGGATCCCGACGATCTGGCGATGGGCCGCCGGCGTCTGCGTGATGATGAGGTTGCCCTGGAACGGCGTGATGCTCCCGCGTGTCCCAGTCGGGCCATCGTCATCCCATGTGCCTTCGCTGCCGTCCACCGACCCGTGGTACGTGTTGACGTGCTGCTTGATGATCGTGATCAACTCCTCGGTGATCTCTTCGCGCGTCCGGCGCTCGGGGGCGTCGCCGGGGTCTCCGAAGATGGAGCCGCCACCGCCGCCGCCGCCGCCACCACC
>SXOD01000068.1 GCA_005776885.1 Planctomycetia bacterium | reverse complement strand
GGCTCTTCTTGTCGATGAACGGCGAACGGTTGACGGTGTAGATCTCGCTGCGCGTGGGCAGCGGAATCGGGCCGGTGACCTTGGCACCGCTCTGACGCGCCAGATCGACGATTTCCTTGGCGGACGCATCGAGGACCTGGTGGTCGTAGGCTTCGAGTCGGATTCGGATCTGACCGTTCATGGGTGTCGCGGTTCGGGCTGGTGAGCCTTGAGGAGCAATGAACTTTCAAGGCTCGGAGTCGTGAAGAACGCCCCCTCTCTGAACCACCAGAAACGGTGGCGCAAACAGGGGAATCGGGAAGGATACCGACCTCCGTCCGTTTGTCAACCCACTCCGTTCCTCGCAGCGGCTGACCGCTACGATTGGCTGTTCCGAGCACCCTTTCATGGCGAACAACCCTTTGCAAACCAGATGGTTACGGACCAGTTTCACTGCGCTGGCGAGCGGCTCGAGCTTGGCGATCTGCCGAGTTGGAATTGTGTACGCCCTGTGTGCGATCTCCCTCGTGACGGCTGGTTCCATGGCTTCTGTTGATGTGTTATCGGACCAAACAGCGCCTGCCCCTCGTTCTGGTGCGGCCCAGCCGAAGGCGCAACCTACTGATTTTGAATCACTTGGGTTCTCCATGCGGCTTCCAGAAGGGACGCGGCTGATTCGTGATGCCCAGACATCGCCTCCCGGGTTCACCGTCCTGGATACGGGCTCGCCTCCCCGCTATCGCTTCAGAATCGACCCGATGGTCGTTGAGAAGCTGGTCTCGAGCCCCCAAGAGCAGGTGTCTGAGCATCTGAAGGCGGTCGACTCGCAGAAGGCGGGCTGGACACTGGTTTCGCAACGCACGCTCAAGGTTGGCGAGGCGGATGCCGCGGAACTCTGGACGTCGCGAGCACTGGACGATGGGACCGTCGCGGTCATGGGCTGGATCGTGGTCCAGGTGGGACCGGCAAGCTTCCTCACGTTCAGCGCGATGACGGTCGGCTCCAACATGGCCACCGCGCAGCGTGCCATGGACGACTCCGTGTCGACGCTTGCCTTCATCAACAACCAGGAGCTTGGCGCGCGCGCCGCATCGCGAAACCAGTCGGCGCGCTCGCTGCTGGAACGTATCCAGGACACCGAGTGCCTTCGATCGTTGGCGGCTTCGGATGACCTGTGGTATCGGATCTGGCAGCCAGGGCCGGATGGACGGCCCGGCGAGATCGGCTACCTGCGCCAAGCCACGATGCTCGCACCGCGCGCCGCCGTGGACAACCTCGCGCAGGAGCCGGATGCGAAGACTGGGCCGGGATCCCGCGAGGGTTTGCTTGTCAGGCTCCAGAGCCGGACACTGCTGGCCCCCGACGGCAGCGCCGTCTCGGACACGGATGCACGGTATTGGGTGGCACTCGATCGCAGCGAGGAGTTGTGGAGCGTCGTCGTCACCGATCGCGCCAATGGGAAGGTTCGGAGCATCGCTCGATCAGGCATTCGTCCCCGCGTGACCAGCGCGGAGCCAGTGCCGGCATTGGTGGTTTCCGAAACCGCGCCGAAGACCAAGGAGGGCAACACGCGACGGTGGTCGCCCCCGGTTGACCAGTACCTCACGCAGGCCGAGTCGCTGCTCCAGGGGCGCCTCGCGAAGGTGCTGGACATTGCCTCGATGGACACTGCGCTCTACTGCTACGACGGCCGCCTGCAGTCGGTGCCCCAGCGAATCGAGCGATGGCGGCGCACCGGCACCGGATGGACCATCGAGACCAGCACACTGCTGGACGCCCCTCCGGCCATCGCCACCTATGCCGACGATGGATCGCTCATCAAGCGCATTGACCCCGGCGGGACCATCACCGAGCGGATCGCCCCCACGGCACTGATGGAACGCTGGCGGGCATTGGGGCTTCCCACGGGAGAGTCGCAACGATGACGCTGCCGCGACACGTGGCGGCAGGCGGGCCACGCGCTGCTGCCGTTTTGCTGGCCATCCCGGTCTTCAACGAGGGTTCGACGATCGACCGGGTGCTGGAGGCGGTCCGCCGCCAGGGGTTGGAGCCACTGGTGTTCGACGATGGCTCCACCGACGACAGCGCTGCGAGGGCCCGCCGCGCCGGGGCGACTGTCGTGTCGGCCGCCGAGAACAGGGGCTATGGCGCGACGATGATCGCCATCCTGCGCTACGCCGAAGCCCGCCGCGCGAAGTGGGTCATCACCATGGACTGCGACGAGCAGCACGAGCCCGAGTCGCTTCCGGACTTCCTCGCAGCGATCGGCGACGATGATTCGGATGTCGTGAGCGGTTCCCGGTACCTCGACTCGACACCGGCGGACGACCTGGCGCCGGCCGACCGCCGCCGCATCAACGCCACGATGACCGAGGAACTCAATGACTCCCTCGGCCTGTCGATCACCGACGCTTTTTGCGGCTTCAAGGCCTACCGAGTGTCGACGTGCGCCGCGCTCCGGCTCACGACTCCCGGGTACGAGTTCCCGATGGAGTTCTGGGCACGCGTCGCCGCGGCCGGCCTCCGGATCCGAGAACTCCCGATCCGCCGGATCTATACCGACGCCGCGCGATCGTTCGGCGAAGTCCTGGATGACCCAGCGGTTCGACTGGCGCACTACCGTGAGACGCTGCGGCGGACGATGGAGCCCTGCTGCTGCGATGGCGGTCCGCACCGATGCTGAAACTGGAGGCGCGTGCCGGCGGCGAGGGACCGACCGCGCCACCATCGGTCCAGCAGCTGGCGCGGACGTCGCGCGCGTCGTTGGGGCTCACGAAGACGATCATCGCGACCGGGCACCAGCCTGGATTCTGGCACGGCGGCATCCTGGCCAAGCATTCCCTGGCCCAAGCCTTGGCGGATGCGCACGTGCAGCGTGGCACCGACGCCGAGGCGGTGCACGTCGTCGCCGACCATGACGCCAACGATGGCAGCCTCATCGAGTTTCCGCAGGAGGACGACAGCGGGCATTGGTCTGTTCATCGGGAACGACTGCTCCCCGCCGACGCCGGCGTGGCATGGCATGACCGTGAGTGGCTTGGCGTGCGGACGCCAGGCCGGGAGCCATCGTCGCTGCCGTGGGCGAGCGGGCGGGCGGCACGGCTCTCCGAGTTCGTTCGTGGCGCGTCGGGAACTCCTGCCCAACGATTGGTTCGCGCCAACCTGTGGGCCATCGCGTCCGCCGCGGAGACCGAGTCGATCGGGAACACCTCCTTGGCATCGACGACTGCGATGCTGGGCACACCGCTGGGGCGGCACATCGTGCAAACGGCGGTGGACGACCCCGCTCGCTGCGCCGCGGCGTGGAATGTGGCTGTTTCCACGGCACCCCGCACGGCGGGTGCGTTGCGCAGCGATCGTGGCGAACTCCCGTTCTGGGTCGCTGGCCCGGGCGTGCCGAGAGAGCGCGCGACGGTCGACTCAGCCCGGGCATGGCTCGAAGGCCGCGCGGATCAGCACCTCTTGCCGACGGCCTTCATCGCCACGGGATTGGCACGACTCCTGGTGGATCGATGGATTCACGGCGTCGGCGGCAGCCACTACGAGCGCGTGGCGGATCGATTCTGGCACGAATGGCTTGGCTGGACGCCTCCCCCGTTCACGGTGGCCACTGCTGACGTGCTTCTTCCGATCGGGAAGTCTGGGGCGATCACGCCGGGCGATGTCCAGCCCGGTGCCCGGAGGCGGTCCATCCAACACCTCCGCCGCAATCCCGACATGCTGATCGGCGAATCCGCCACCCAGTCTCGCCGAACGGCCGCCGACGCAATCAAGGCCCTTCCTCGCCGGTCGGCCCTCCGGAGGCAGGCCTACGGGGCGCTCCGCGAAGGTGTCGGTCGAGACGCGGCACTGGCCAGCGAGTCACTCGCGCACCTGGAGGCCGTGGAGCGTGAGCGCGCCCGCGACGCCAACGACCGCACGATCACCACCGCCCGGACCTGGGGTGCGTGGCTGCTTCCTGGCACGCTGATTCGGGAACTCCACGAAGCGGCGCGGCGCGAGGCGGCGGCGCTCGCGGTCAGTCCATCTGCTTGAGTGGATCGGGGCGATAGAGCTTCGTGCCCAAGGCCCAGACCTTTTCGGTGAACAACGGTGCGCCGGGCCCCCACCGGTCTCGCTCGACGGCGGTGAGGACCACTCCCATCTTGGCATCGAGGTTGTCCATCATGGCCACGAACATGGCCTCGGGAGTGGACGGCTGGCGCGCCGCGCCATACTCCAGCTTCTCGTGATGGCTGAGGATGATGTGCTGCAGGGCGCGGACGGCGCTGGCCGAGAGTCGCTGGCCGCTGGCCTTGGAGGCAAGTGCGGCCTTGACCTGCAGGTTGATCGCGCCACGCACGATGTGGCCGATCAGGTTGCCGTCCTCGGTGTAGTCAAACCCGCGCGACCACGTCATTTCCTGCGTCTTCCCCATGTCGTGCAGGAAGAGCCCCATCAACACGAGGTCTCGGTTGAGTTGCGGATAGAGGGGAAGGAGTCGCTCGGCCCCTTCAAGCAGGTTGAGCGTGTGCTCCAGGAGACCGCCGATGAAGGCATGATGCACATTCATCGCCGCGGGCGCCGTGCAGAACTCGGCCATGAGGGGCGCGTCGCCGAGGTACGCATCGGCCAGCGCGCGCATGCCGGGGTGCTCGAGGGTGCCGAGGATCGCCTTGACGCGGCCAAACATCCCGTCCATGTCCCGCGACGAGACCGGCAGGAGGTTCTTGAGGTCCGATGGCTCCACGTTGACGGACTGGATCGTTTCCACCAAGACCTGGATCGACCCTTGATAGTCCTCGGTCCGGCCGGTGACCCAGACGAAGCCCGTTGCGGCCACCTCGCCGATCCGGCCCTCGTCAAAGGACCATTGCCTGAGCGGGACTTCGCCGCTGGCGTCCTTGAGGAGTCCCTTGAGGAACGACTTGCCCGCCTTGGTCGTGCCAACTTGTGGATTGACGATGGCGTAGACGCCGTCGAAGGCGGTGTTGGGGCGCAGTTCGCGCAGCTTCTGGTGCGGTCGATCAGACATGGGTCGCGAAGCGTACCCGCGCTTCAGCGCGTCTTCCCGGCGACCGCCGAAAAGGCCGCTGGCCAACCCAGCGAGCGAATGGACTCCAGCGTCGACGGGATCCCGTCGACGAGGTCTCGCGCCAACAGCCCGGCGGTGCCATTCGTGACGGACCATCGACGCGCCACCAGCCCATGAATCGCCACGCCCACACGTGAGCAATCAAGCAGCCTCAGCGGTGCACAGCCCTGCTCCCCTGCCGCGTGATGGAACTGCGAGACCAGCGACGCGATGATTCCCGTGAGCACATCGCCACTCCCCCCAGTCGCCAACGCGGCGTTTCCGGCGTGCAACTGGTGACACTCGACCGCGTCGGCCACCGTCGTGATCGACCCCTTGAGCACGACGATGCAGCCCAGCCTTGCGGCCAGCCGCGTCGCGGCGACGCACAACGCTTCAGCAGCCGGCGCCTCCGGCAAGGGGGGGAGCGCGAGGGCCTGCGCGAGCCGAGCAAACTCGCCTGGATGCGGCGTGAGGATCGCGGGCGCCCGCAGGTCGCGATCGAACCGCTCGCAGCCCGCCAGCGCATTGAGCGCATCGGCGTCGATGACCAATGGCACGGGCGAGTTGGCGACCAGCCGCATGACCAGTTGAGCCGCACCCGCTGACGTCCCAAGTCCAGGGCCGACCGCACAGCAGCGCACTCGGGCCAGCCGGGAGTCGATGGCCTCGGCTGCGGCGCTGGGCCTGATGGCGTCATGCTCATCCACGGGGAGCGCGATCCCCGTGGCTTCCGGCGCCACCTCCAGCGCATTGGCCAGGATCGGGCGGGGAAGCGCCAGCCACGCCAGCCCGCAGCCGGTCCGAAGGGCCGCCAGCGCGGTCAGCGTGGGCCCTCCAATCATCATTTCAGAACCATCGCAGTGCCCGCCGACCACCAGCACCGTTCCGAAGGTCCCTTTGTGGCCATCGGGATCGCGTGCAGGGAGCTCGGGGAGCTCAGGGAGCGACGTCATCGCTGGGGAATGGTCGGATTCAGCGGACATCGACCACCTCGACGCGCAGTCCACCGATGATCGCGGCGAGGTTGGCGATCGCGGGGTCCATGGCCCCCCCGGCGAGCGGGGTCGTGGCGCAGAGCACGTGCCCGGGATGGAAGGCTCGGTCCGGGAGGGTCGCATCCAGGTCCACCCAGCGGCCATCGATCCAGGCCTGTGTCCACATGTGCCATGCAAACACATTTCGCTGGCCCGCAAACGACTCCGAAGAGACGATGCCGCACGCCACGCGCGCGGGGATGCCGTCGACACGCAGCATCGCCGCCAGCAGGACGGCGTGCTCCGTGCAGTCGCCGGCGCGGGAGATGATCGTGTCGGATGCGCTGGCCAAGGCCGACGCCAGGTCCTTTCGCCGAATGACCGCGTACACGGAACGTCGGAGCAGCTCCGCTCGGTGCGATGGGTTGTCCATGGGAGCACCCTCCAGCGTCTTCGCCGTGGCGCGACGAACATGCTCGTCGTCGCTGTCGATGAGTGTGCTGGCTTCCAGGCAGGCCGCCCGCTCCTCCAGCGAGAGCGGTGGAGTCGGCGCAAGGGTCGACGCCGCCGGCGCGTCCGCCGAGACGGTGATTCGCCACGCCGAGCCATCGTTGGCCAGCACCGCCTGGTGGCTGGACGGGGGAACCTCGCGCGAAACCAGGTAGGTCGCGGCGGCGGCACTGGACAGCGACCTCGCATCCGAACCGGTGATCGGGACGAGGCTTCGCACGAGGAGCTCGGGCGCTGCCGCCTCCCCCTGCTGGCCCTGCACCGACTCCTTCGTGGAACGGGTCACCACGATTTCGCCGATCTCCATCGGGAGCCGCAGCTCGACAAGCGATCCGTCGGCCGCGTAGGCCTCCCGCGCCGTGAATGGGTTCAGCGTGGAGGTCGTGCCCCACCACGTCACGGGGACCTCACGTCCATCCACCCTCACCGAGCCCGCGTCGCCACGCGTCGAGGTGACCGAGGCCACGCGAAGCCCGGATTCGAAGTCGATCGTGGTGATAGTGAACGGGGAGTCCCCCGCCGCGCGCCTCGATTCAGCCAGCATCTGGGCGGCTCCCGGCGGCAGCCATTCGCCTGCTGGCACCTCGCGCTCGCGCTGACCCTTGCGACGAACGGCATCGACCCTCTCCAGCACCTTGTTCCCGGCGAATGTCCAGGAGGTCACCGTTGGCGTGCCCCCAAGTTCGGCTTCCAGCACGGCCGACTCCATCAGGGCCGGGCCGGGGGGTTGCGACCCGGCGAATCGCTCTCGCGAGACTTGCCTCGTGCGGATGGACACGGCCTGCCCGGCGCGCCCCACGCGCATCACCATCTCCTGCCCAACCTCGAGGAGGGCTCCGGTGGGCGGGACCTGCGCGGGATTCGGGGCGATCTCCGACTGCCAGGTGTGCATGTACCCGCACGGCTGCCCCGACAGCGTCACCAGGTACCACTCGTCGCTGGGGCCGATGGCGCTCGCACGAAGTGCCAGCGACAGGAACGCGAGCGTGGCCAGCGCGAGCAGTTTCAGCGAGCGAGTGAATCGCATGACGCCATCGTAGGTCCGATCGCGGCAGCCCCCACCTCCGTGGACTCGCCCTATTGCCTTCGCAGGAGCGGGAAGAGGATCACGTCTCGAATCGTGGATGAATTGGTGAGCAGCATCACGATGCGGTCGATTCCCAGCCCCAACCCGCCGGCCGGTGGCATGCCGACGCGGAGCGCCGTGAGGAAGTCCTCGTCCAGCGAGCGGAAGGTGTCAATTTCGTCATCGGCCCCGGAGAGTTGCTCGGTGAACTTGGCCAGCTGGATGTCGGGGTCGTTGAGTTCCGTGTAGGCGGGGCCGATCTCCATGCCGGCCACGAAGAGGTCCCACCGCTCGGCGATCTCTGGTTGGGCGCGAGACGGCCGAGTCAGTGGGCTCACGGCACTTGGGTAGTCCATCACGAATGTCGGGCGCGCGGGATCGATGAGGGGCTCCGCCTTCTCTTCAAAGAGCGCCTCCACCAGCAGCCAGTGGTCCTTCTTGTCGGCGCCGTCGATGTGCGCGGCCTTCGCCGAAGCCCTCACCCTGGCTTCGTCGCGCATGGGGAATCCGAGCGCGCGCAAAAAGAGATCTTCAAATCGCACGCGCACGAATGGCTTGCCCCAGTTGATCGAGAGGTCGCCAAAGGCGAGCGTTGGGCCGCCAGCCGTCGCGCCGCCACCCCACTGCTCAGCCCCTGCCTGCACCGCCAGCTCGTGGAGCAGCGACTCCGTCAGTTCCATCATCGTGCCGTAGTCGCCGAAGGCCTCGTACACCTCCATCGAGGTGAACTCGGGGTTGTGGGATCGATCCACCCCTTCGTTGCGGAAGTTGCGGTTGATCTCGAAGACCTTCGGCATGCCGCCGACGAGGAGTCGCTTGAGGTAGAGCTCGGGCGCCACGCGCATGAAGAGCTGCATGTCCAGCGTGTTGTGGTGGGTCAGGAAGGGCCTGGCCGCCGCACCGCCCGCGATGGGGTGCATCATCGGCGTCTCCACTTCAAGGAAGCCGCGCGACTCCATGAATCGGCGGATCGCGCTCACGATCCGGGAGCGCGCCTGGAAGGTCTTGATGGTCTGCGGGGTGGCGAACATGTCCACGTACCGGCGGCGGTAGCGGATCTCGGGGTCGGTCAGCCCGTGCCACTTGGATGGCGGCGGTTCCAGGCTCTTGCTCTGCATCGTGAGGCCGTCGGCCCACACGCAAACCTCGCCGCGGTTGGTCCGGCCGACGTGGCCCGACGCCGCCACCACATCGCCGTAGTCCAAGGCCTTGGCGATCTCGAAGGTGGTGGCGTCCACGCCGGCCTTGGAGATCGACACCTGCAGGTCGCCGGTGGAGTCACGAAGCCACACGAAGACCAGCTTGCCCAGGTCGCGGTGCTGCACCACTCGACCCGCGACGGTGGCACGCGGCCGGGAGTCGGCAGGCGCAGGCGCACCGCCCTCCTTCGCAGCCTTCGCCGCTTCCTCGTGCGCCAGGTGCACGGGCTCGCTGAAGGCGGCGCGCGCATCGGCCAGCGTGGCGAGACCATCGATGCGCTGGCCGAAGGGCTCCACGCCAAGCTCGCGCAGGCGATCCAGTTTCGCGCGGCGAGCGACCTCCAGTTCGCGGAGGCTCTCGGCCGTGGGAGCCTGCGTGTCGTCGGGCGTGGAAGGCTGGTTGGCGGCGTGTTCGCTCACGGCGGTGTGGTCCTGCAATGCCATGGCCAACAGGCTGGCCATCGGGGCGCAGCGGATCGTACGGCTGAATGATGGATAGGATCGACGACTCGCGCGCACGAGCGAGGCGCGACCACACACCATGAGCCCTGAATCGATCCGACGCATTGGCGTGATGACCTCCGGCGGCGACTGCCCCGGCCTCAACGCCGTCATCCGGGCGGTCGCCAAGACCGCGATCTACCAAGCCAACATCGAGGTGCTGGGGATCGAGGATGGCTTCCAGGGACTGGTCGAAGACCGCGTCCGCCCGCTCACCGCGAAGGCCGTCTCCGGCATCCTGACGCGCGGGGGCACGATCCTCGGCTCCAACAATCGAGCCAACCCGCGGAAGTACCACGTGGGACGCGACGCGCAGGGCAAGCCGATCTTTGAGGACAAGGTCGGTGCGTGCATGGACACGCTGCACCGCCACTCGTTGGACGCCCTCATCGTGATCGGCGGCGACGGCAGCATGAGCGCCGCCGCGCCGCTGGTGGAAGCCGGCGCCAACATCATCGGCGTCCCCAAGACAATCGACAACGACCTCGTCGGGACCGAGATCACCTTCGGATTCCTGACCGCCGTCGCGACCGCGACCGACGCTCTCGATCGCCTCCACTCCACCGCCGACAGCCACCACCGCGTCGTGGTGTGCGAAGTGATGGGGAGGAACGCCGGTTGGATCGCGCTCACGGCGGGCGTGGCGAGCGGCTCCGATGTCATCCTCATTCCCGAGATCCCCTTCGAGGTGGCGCACGTCGCGCAGTACATCAAGC
The DNA here is from genome assembly GCA_005776885.1 of Planctomycetia bacterium. GTDB lineage: Bacteria > Planctomycetota > Phycisphaerae > Phycisphaerales > SM1A02 > SXOD01. Next base: position 9,231 of record SXOD01000068.1, on the reverse strand, counting down.
AGCGAGTGAGCAAGGGGCCAGGTTTTGCCGTCGTCGTCGTGAGCGAGGGCGCCAAGCTCAAGGGTGGCCAGCAGGTCGTGGCACGGGTCGATGACCGCAGCGCCGACCCCATCAAGCTGGGAGGCATCGGCGACCAGATCGCGCGGGCGATCGAGGCGCACACCGGCGTGGAGACCCGGACGACCGTCCTGGGCCATGTCCAGCGCGGCGGCACGCCGATCGCCGCCGATCGAATCCTCGCCACCCACTTTGGCTACCACGCGATCGCCACCTTGCTCTCAGGCAAGACCGGTCGGATGGTGGTGCGCGACAACAACACGTTCTCCGACGTGGACCTGCTGTTCGCCGCGGGCAAGCAGCGACTGGTCCCGACGGATCACCCGCTCATCGCTGCGGCGCGCGCGCTCGGCACCAACTTCGGCGACGACGTGACCTGGCGGCACCCGCCGGACCACACGCCGGCGGTGGTGGTGTGACGCCTCGCTCGCGCTCACGGCGCTCCGCATGAAGACCGTCGCCCTCATCCCCACTGACCCCGCGGCCACCGGCGCAGACATCACGACGGCGCGTGCTCTCCTGGACGGCCACGACATCGCATCGTTGGTCGTGGATGGATCGACGGCGCATGTCAGTTTCGATGCCGATTGGCTGGTCACCGACGATGCCGCGTGGGTGGCCGCGGCCGCGGACGCCACGCGCACGATCGTGGTGCACGCCGGGTCGCTGCACTCGGACCTCGATCCAGACTTTGTCGCCAGTTCGTTCGCCGACGCCGCGCGGCGCATCCTTCGCGCCGAGGCCCTGGATGGCTCGCCACGATGGATGCCCGTCGGCGAGGCGCACTTGGCGGCGCTCCCCAGGGCACTGGACGATCCCAGGCACCGCACGCTCATCGAGGCCAGCGCCACGGCGCTTGCTGAGCGAACGGGCGTCTCGCTCGTGGGGCTCACGGTCGATGAGGGCGGGGTGGCCGCGCGGGTCATCGGCAGCAACTTCGTCGCGGTCGGCTTGCTCTCTGAACTCCGCCGCACGACCGCCGAGTGGGCCAGGAAGCACGGTGTCGGGCCGTGGTGGCGGGAGTAACGCGCGAACCGCTAGGGCTTCTTCGACCGATGGTCCGCGGGGGGCGTGGGCAATCGCTTGACCGCCTCATCAAAAGCGACATCCACCATTCTGGGTTGTGCGTCCATCATCCTCCGGTAGCGCTCATACTCCTCTTGAGCCCTGGCCTTGGCCTGGTCGGCCGAAACGGCACCGGCGTGATCCAAGAGCGCTCGTCCCGACACCCTCAGGAACTCATCCAATTTTGCGATCCACTCCCGCATCGTCATGGGCTTGCGCCCCAATGCCTGCAATTCCGCATACTCGATGTAGAGGTTGACGATGCGATTCAGCACCTGCAGTTCCTCTTCCGTGAGATAGTTCTTGGCAATCGCCGCATCGTCCAACCGCACGATGCCGCCGGGCCGTGTGGTGTGCATCCCCATGAATGGCTTCTCGGCATCGGCCCTGCTGTGGATGACTTCCGCTGCGGTTTGCCCATGCGTGGCCCAGTGCATCTTGTTCTGCACCGTGGCGAAGAACTGCTGCGATGCCCCTGCTGACGGCTCGTAGTCCACGCTGGTCGCGTAAATGTCCAACACCTTCTGGTAGAAGCGCCGTTCAGACGATCGGATGTCGCGGATGCGCTCCAGCAACTCGTCGAAGTAGTCCACTTGCCCCTGACCCGGCGAGTTCTTCAGCCTGTCGTCGTCGATCGTGAAGCCCTTCGCCAAGTACTCGCTCAGCCGCGCCGTGGCCCACTGCCGGAACTGGGTCCCGCGATGGCTGCGCACGCGATAGCCCACGGCGAGGACGGCCTCCAGTCGATAGTGACGGAGATGCCGGGAGACCTCGCGGGCGCCTTCGGATCGAACTTGTAAGTAATCCTTACATGTTGCCGCCTCAACCAACTCGCCCTCCTCGAAGATGGCTTTCAAGTGAATGGTCACATTTTGTGGTGTCGTCTGAAACAACTCAGCCATCTGCGCCTGCGTCAGCCAGAGCGTGTCGGCGTCAAAGTGGCACTGGATGCGCGTGCGGCCATCCTCCGTCTGGTAGAGGATGATGCTGGATTGCGGGGTCGGCTCGCCTGGCACAGTGAATGATCCCCATTGGAGGCAAGGTGCAGCAGCGACTGCCTCAATGCGGTCGTCGCAGATTCGTTGAATCATCCTAATCGGTGTCGGGCCGTGGTGGCGGGAGTAACATTCGCGTCCAATGGCACCCGATGCCGTCGCTGGCACAGTCGCATGGCTCCAATCAGTCGTCTCCGGGGACTCGCTGCCATCGGCGTCCAGCTGGTCGGCTGCGTGGACCACCACGTGGACCTTCGGCTGGATCGTGTCGTTCCTCTGCGGGTCGATTCCCTTCGGGCTGTTGATCGCCAAGTGCAAGGGCATCGACATTCGCACGCACGGCTCGGGCAACATCGGCGCCACCAATGTGGGTCGAGTCCTCGGCAAGCCGCTTGGCTACCTGTGCTTCCTGCTTGACGCGAGCAAGGGCGCGATCCCCGTCCTGTGGGTTGGATGGAGCCACCAGCTGCTTGGCGTGGCCGCGGTCGATGTCCCGCCAGGTGTCCAGTTGGCGTGGTTCGCGACGCCAATCTGTGCCGTGCTGGGACACATGTTCACGCCCTTCGCTGGATTCAAGGGCGGCAAGGGAGTGGCGACGGCGTTCGGCGGACTCCTGGCCCTCTGGCCCCTCGCCACGATTCCCGTGCTGGTGGCCGGCGTCGTGTTCGCCGTCGTGGCCAAGGCAACCCGTTATGTCTCGCTGGGGTCCATCGTCGCGAGCGTGGCGCTTCCCGTGGCGGTGTTTGCGTGGGGCGGGGCCCCCGCATTGCCAATGACGGCGCTCTCCGCGCTGCTTGGCGCCGCGGTCATCTGGAAGCATCGAACCAACATCGCCCGCCTCCTGGCTGGCACCGAGAACAGGACCCGCGGATGAGCAAGACAACGACCAGCGGCACCACCGACACCATGACCGCCGCCGCATTGATCGACCCAGCGCGCACCGGCTACAAGAGCCCGCTCGAATCTCGCAACGCCAGCCGCGAGATGCGCGAGATCTGGAGCGACCAGCGAAAATTCTCGACCTGGCGGAAGATCTGGCACGCACTCGCGAAGGCGGAACATGAAGCAGGGCTTCCTGTCACCCAGGCGCAGGCCGATGCCATCGGTTCGCACCTGCACGACATCGACTTCGCCGCGGCCGACGCGCACGAAACCACGCTTCGCCATGATGTCATGGCTCATGTCCACACGCTGGGAGACGCAGCGCCCGTTGCTCGAGCCATCATCCACCTCGGCGCGACCAGCCAGGATGTCGTTTGCAACGCCGATGTGCTGATCCAGCACGACGCGCTCTCGCTGATTGCGCTCAAGTTGGCGCGCGTGGTGGATCGGCTGGGGACGCTGGCGGCCGCCCAACGAGACCTCCCCTGCCTTGGCTTCACGCACTACCAGCCCGCGCAGCCCGTGACATTTGGCAAGCGGGCGATGCTGTGGGCCCAGGATTTTGCCGTGGCGCATTTTGAGGTGATGTCCGCACAGGAATCACTTCGCCTGCGAGGCTTGCGTGGCGCCACCGGGACGCAGGCTTCGTATCTCGCCCTGTGTGGCGGCGACGGAGCGAAGGTCGATGCGCTGGAGGATTCATTCGCCAAGCACCTTGGCTGGGAAGGTGGTCGATGGCCCGGCTGCGCACAGACCTACCCGCGCATCGCTGACGCGAAGCTGCTCAGTGCGCTGGCGATCGCCGCCTGTGCCGTCCACAAGACGTGCAACGACATCAGGCTGCTCTGCAATCTCCGCGAGGTGGACGAGCCATTTGAGAAGCACCAGATCGGCTCCAGCGCGATGCCCTACAAGCGCAACCCGATGCGTTGCGAGCGCGCGACGGGGCTGGCGAGGTTCGTGCAGTCACTCACGCACAACGCGTTTGACACGGCCAGCACGCAGTGGCTGGAGCGGACGCTGGACGATTCCTCGAATCGCCGGCTCTCCATTCCCGAGTCGTTCTTGGCCCTCGATGGTGCGCTGGACATCATGGCAAACGTCGCCGGTGGGCTGGTGGTGTATCCCAAGGTCTGCGCGGCACGTCTGGCCAACGAGATGCCCTTCCTGGCCACGGAGAACCTGATGATGGCAGCGGTCCGCGCGGGAGCCGATCGCCAGGACGCGCATGAGGCGATCCGCGCGCATGCGATCGAGTCCGCCCGTCGGATGAAGGAAGATGGCGCGGCCAACGACCTCCTGCATCGGCTGGCCGGCGACCCGCTCATCAGGCGCGCGGGGATCGACATGAAGGCGCTGGAACAGGCGCTGGACCCCGCGGACTTCGTTGGCCGATCTCGCGAACAGGTCGACTCCATGATCGCGACCATCGTGGAGCCGCTCCGGAAGCACTACGGGGACGCGCTGAGCGGCCAAGCGCCACTTCGGGTGTAGCGCGGGGCAGCGTGGGTCACGGCGCAGGAAACCACTCGCTTGGGTTCGAGAAGAAAACGGGCTGGGAGGTCCAGGTGAGGACCAGTCCCAGCCCATGGTTCATCGAGCGACCTGGCGGTGACCGCTCAGTCCCCTTCGGAACCGCCGCGAGCCTGCAGAATCGCGTCGCGAACGACCTTCGCCTGCTCACGGACCTCCTGCATCGACTTCCGGGCTCGAGTTCCGGCCGCCTTGTTCCCATCAGCCGACTTCTGCATGTCGTCCCGGGCTGCATTGGCTAGCTCCAGGAGCTTCTCATAGGCCTCCATGATCATGGATGACCTCCTTTCTGGTTCCCCAAAGGGTAACCCGCGCCGCTAGGATTCGACAACCCGGCCCCAAAGAGGTTCCGCGAATTCTCGCGAGTGAGGCCAATGAGACCCCAATCGGGGGATCAGCCCTGCATATTGAGTCCTATAACCATGGCCTCCGATCCCCTATTCGACCTCTCGACACTCGATATTTCCAGTTCGATCGCCAGCGGAAGCGAGATAGACCCCTATCTGCCCCAATCAGGCGACATGCGGATGTTGGATCGAGTGATACACGGCGATACGACCCTTGAACTCGTGGTTGGCGCGAAACTCGCTCGCCCCGACGAGTTCTGGGTGGCGGGACACATCCCCGGTCGACCCCTCCTCCCTGGCGTCCTGATGATCGAAGCGGCCGCGCAGGCGAGTTCCTACTACATGACCCGGTACATCGGGATCAAGGGGTTTCTTGGGTTCACTCGATGCACGGATGTGGCGTTTCGGGGGCAGGTCGCTCCCGGCGAGGAACTGATTTTGATTTCCAAACTGATCGCGCGGAACGAGCGCCGATTCGTGAGCGCCAACCAGGGGTACGTCAACGGCAAACTGGTCTTCGAGGCCCAGATCACCGGGATGACGCTGTAGACAGGAGCGCCTGTTGGTTTTGATCAATCCGTTACGTCGGACGTAACGGATTGGTCCAAACCCTCGGGGGCGAGCAGATGGCCACGTTCGGCCGCTCGATCTGCCATCACTTCCTGGATCGACGCGGCAACCTCGGCTGGTTCACGCGTCAGCATGTCCCACGTGAATCGAAGGACCTGCCATCCAGACCGGACCACACGATTCTGCCGCTCTCGGTCACGTTCAAAGTGCGCCCGCGAACTGTGGAAGGCCCTTCCGTCAGCCTCCAGGTTGAGCTTCAATGCGGGGTGCGCGAAGTCGAGGCGAGCGATGGGAGTGCCATCACGCGGGTCACGCACCTGATGGTCGCCTTCGAATCCGCCAATCGAATGTGTGTCGAGGATTGACCGCAGGAGTCGCTCGGCGGCGGATTGCGTCCCGCCCCTGGCGTATTCCCGTGCGGCACGCAGCCACTTCGAACCGGCCCGCCCGCTATTCACTCGACGCCGACAGGCACGGTCGAGGTGTCCGACCGTAAGGATCCGCTGCTGGAGCGACCAGTCAAGCCATTGCAGCCACTCGTGGGGTGCGCGACCCCCGATCCGCTGCAGAATGTCGAGCGCGGCCTCGCTGGGCGCCTGGAAGACGAGCCCCGAATCGTGTGTCCTCGGCTTGGTCCCAGCCCTCTTGCCAACGCAGACGTGCACACCGGCGAGACGGACTCGCTGGGGCACGCGAGTCAAAAGGATCAATCTTGGAGGCTGGTCGGCGGGGACGCTGAGGCCCGCGAGTTCGATCGCGAGTGACCCTGACACGATCGAGGTCGGGCCAGCCCTGAGCCGCATCGCCCAAGCCAGGTGCAGCGCCGTGATCGGCTGGTGCGGATCGATGACAAAGCACCCGAAACACTCCCTCCAAACACCCAGTCGCTTGCGGCGACGGATGGCGTGTCGATCCACCCCGCATTCGGCCGCCTGGTCAAACGTGACGCAGCCGCCCTGAGAATTGGCGAAGACCTTGAGTGCCTCCGGAGTGGAGTAGGGAGAGAGCCTAGACATGGCTCCGCACCCTAACCGCGGTTTGGCGAGTTTCCCACGAAGGAGCCGATTGGGCTCATCGATCCACGTGCGCGTGGGGTGGTCCGAGTGGTTTTGGCCAAGGCGTTACTTCGGAAGTAACGCCATGGCAAAAACCACAACCACACTCACTTCCGCTTCAAAAACGCAATGACCAGCGAAATGACGCTGACCGCCATCGACATGCCGGCCAGCCAAGCCCAAGCCGTCGACGCAGGTTCCCCTTGAATTCCCTGTGGTCCGACCGCCCCGACTTCGCCCCGCGCACCCACTTCACCAACGGCGCCCACCGCTCCCACCGCACCGTCCGCACCCTTGGGACCGACTGGTCCGACGGGCCCAACCGGCCCGACGGGCCCAGCTGGTCCACTCGGGCCGTTGGAGCCGACTGGACCTCGATCACCCTGCGGCCCGGTGGGACCAACAACGGGAACCCGGCGCGGGGAGAGTTCCAGGTAGCTCACGCTGACCTGCGACACGGCGTTGACGCAGGCGTCGGCAGTGACGTCCGGCCCACCAACGAACGTCACGGGCATCGTGAACGACGTCGCCTTCGCCACCAGCGCGTTCCACGTCGCAGGGTCGATGTCAAAAGCCAGCTCGATGGGTGCGGCGGTGCAATCGCGGCCGTTGAGCTCGAGGAATCGAGTCGGGTACGCCCAGCCGCCAAGCGTCACGCTGGCGAACTCGCCCCTGTCACTGAAGTCGCCACTGAGCAAGACCGTGACGTGCACCGGAGTGGCCGACTGCGAGACGCCCTCAAGCGTGCCGCGCGCCGGCACCGATGCGCTGAATCCGCCAAGATTCCCAGTCGAGATCTGGATGACCTGCGCCTCATCTTGGTTGGCGGCCGTGCCCTGCGTCAACGCAGTTGGCACGGCAAACCCGGCCAGGACGCACGGCATCGCCAACGCCCGCGCGCATGAGTCGATGGCGAAGGGTGAAGTCCGGTTCGTGCGGTTGGTTGGCATGGCGCGAGGCTCGAGGGCGGAAAGGCCTGATCCTACCTCTGTAGAGTAACTCCTCACTCGTGGTCCACCGTCCCTCGCCCCAACTGCCCCTCCTCCTCACACCGATCTTCAAGCACCGGCGCTGGGGCGGGACAGCGCTCGCGTCGATGTTCGCCCCACCGCAGTGCGCCCAATCGCAGTGCGCCCCGTCAAGGGAAGCTCAGCCGGTCGCCGAAGCCTGGCTCGCGGCCGACCTTCCGGACTCGATTCCGGGGGGGATTTCTCCCGCACAGCCGCTTCCCGGCACCGCCCCAGCCACACATCGACCCGACTCCCCGAGCACCCTTCGCGATGCCCTGGAGTCAGCGCCAGCCGATTGGATGGGAGACGCCATTCCCGGCCCCGAGGGTCGATTCCCGCTTCTCGTCAAGATCCTCGATGCCGCCGAAAACCTGAGCGTCCAAGTCCACCCCGACGAGGACTACGCCCACCGGCACCCAGCCGCCCACATGAAGAGTGAGGCGTGGATCGTGCTTCGCCATGACGACCACGCGGAGCTGTACCGCGGCCTCGATCCCGACCTGCCGCGACACGCGCTCCGCGCAGCCATGGAATCAGGGTCGATCCTTCAATCACTCATTCGCGTGCCCGCTCGAGTGGGAGATACCCACTGGCTTCCAAGCGGGATCTGCCACGCCCTGGGGGCTGGCATCACGGCACTCGAAGTGCAGACTCCCAGCGACACCACGTTCCGGGCCTGGGACTGGGATCGACAGGACCCAACCCGCGAGCTGCACTACGACCAAGCCGAGGCGTGCACCTTGACTGGCGAGGCACAACGATTGACCGAGCTCGCTCGATTGTCACAGCCGCGCCAGAGTCCGGTGGCTGGCGCACAACGACTCGTAGAGACGCCATTCTTCTCCGTCGACCGGATCGACGCGTGCCACGCCGACACGATCGAGATTGGCCCCGCACGCGCCCCCCGCGTTCTCTGGCTCTGGAGCGGAGAATGGTCGAGTGCGGCGCCGACCCGACTCCCGTCCTCAGCCACGATCGCCGTGGCGGCCTGCACGCGACCATTCCGGCTGACGTGCCAGGCCGCCGGCACGGTGTTCATCTCGACAGCGGCCTCCCGCTCCGGCGACAGCCTGCGGAGCCCCGGATTTGCCCTCGAACGGGCTCGCTGACCTGATCACGACAGCCATTCACGGTGCCCCCGGTGGCCACACAGATTGGCTATCATCCCCGCCCCTTGAATCCGGCCCTGCTGGGCGGAGCAAGCGTCTCAGTTTTCCCCACATTTCCCCAGAACGAGCACTGCATGGCAACCACTGGCGCAACTGTCGGCGTCGTTTCGCAGGTCATCGGATCCACCTTTGACGCTGAGTTTCCCGAGTCCCAGATTCCGGACATCTACAACGCGGTCGAAGTGAACTTCACTGCGGCCGGCCAGCAGCAGACGCTGGTGGGCGAGGTGGCCAAGCACTTGGGTGGCGGCCAAGTCCGCTGCGTCGCGCTGGCGTCTACCGACGGCCTCCGACGCGGCGACTCGTGCAAGGACACCGGCTCCCCTGTCACCGTGCCGGTGGGCGAGAAGGTCCTCGGCCGCGTGTTCAATCTCCTCGGCCAGCCCGTCGATGAGCGGGGACCGTGCGCAGCCACCAAGCGCGCGCCGATCCACCGCGAGGCGCCGCCGTTCGTCGAACTCAATCCCAAGACCGAGATCCTGCAGACGGGCATCAAGGTTGTCGACCTCCTCTGCCCCTTCGTCCGCGGCGGCAAGATCGGCCTCGTT
>SXOD01000067.1 GCA_005776885.1 Planctomycetia bacterium | reverse complement strand
TCTCTTTTCCATTCCATCACAATCCCATCATTCTATCGATCGATCAATCAATCATCAAGACGGCCGCGTTTGCGCTGCCGATCCTGAAACACATGATTGAGCGCGGCGCACGGGCGCCGAAGCCGCAGGGTCGAGGGCCGCAATCCCATGGCCGAGCTCCTCAAGCCCTGGTCCTGGCACCCACTCGCGAGCTGGCCGCGCAGATCGGCCAGAGCTTCAGTGCGTATGGCGCGAAGACGACGATTCGAAACGCCGTGATCTTTGGCGGCGTGGGGCAGGGGCCGCAGGTCAACGCGCTCAAGTCGGGCGTTGACATCGTGGTCGCCACGCCGGGCCGGCTCATGGACCTCATGGAGCAGCGGCTGGTTGACTTGAAGTCGATCTCATTCGTCGTGCTTGACGAGGCCGATCGGATGCTGGACATGGGATTCATCGTCCCGATCCGCAAGATCATGTCCGCGCTGCCCAACAAGCGGCAAACGATGCTTTTTTCGGCGACGATGCCGCGCGAGATCCAGGGGCTGGCCGACTCGTTCCTCCACGATCCCGTGCGCGTCCAGGTGACGCCCGCGGCGACGACCGTCGAGCGCATCGAACAACGCGTCTTCATCGTGGGGAGCCAGCAGAAGCTGCCGCTCCTGGTGCATGTGCTCAACGAGGGTGCCGAGCGCACGCTCGTCTTCACTCGGACCAAGCACGGCGCCGACAAGGTGGTCAAGCGACTGGCCGCGGCGGGCGTCACGGCGTCGGCGATCCACGGCAACAAGGCTCAGAATCACCGCACGCGCGCGCTGGAAGCGTTCCGCAGCGGCGCGTCACCGGTTCTGGTGGCCACCGACCTCGCCGCGCGTGGCATCGATGTGGACGGCATCACGCATGTCGTCAACTTTGACATCCCCGTGGAGCCGGAGTCGTATGTGCACCGCCTCGGCCGCACCGCGCGCGCGGGGACGAGCGGCATCGCGCTCTCGTTCTGCTCGCAGGAGGAGCTGGGACTGTTGCGAGCGATCGAGAAGGTGACTCGCAAGAAGATCGATGTCGCCGCGATGCCGAAGCAGTTGCCGGTGGTGCCGAGTGCGGTTGCGCCTGGGACTGCGCCTGGGGCTGCGAGGGACGCAGCGGGGACGCCGAAATCAGCGCCATCACCGAGAGGCGGGAAGCGCGGACGCGGTCATGCCATCAGCACGCGGCACGAGTCGAGGGGGCGCACTCCGAAGGACTCGAGCGGCGCACGCGGCTGGCGCGCGGAGGGATCGGCCCAGCAAGGCGGTCACGCAGCGCCTGCGGCAAGCAGCCACAGCCACACCGGTCCCGCCAAGGTGCACCGCGGTCCCGCGATGGCCGGGCGTGCGCCGTCGAGGAGGGGGAGGTAGGCGGGGGTGACCTTGAGTTGGCGGTTCATTCGAGGAAAACTCGAACGAAGTGCCAAGTCAGAGGGGTGGCGTGGGGTGACGCCGGGGCGAGGGCGAAGTGGAACTTGAGCAGCGCGAGAGCGTGGGAAGCGGAGCGGACTCCGCGGAACGGATAACCTGCCGGCACGGTATGGCCATTCTGAATTCGGGATATTGCGGACGACCCAATCCATCGCCCCGGCGAAACGAACGGACGAGGTAGCCAATGGCGAAGCGCAAGAACAACACGGGCAAGCCAAACGCGACCGCCGCGAATGTCGGTTACGAGGCCGAACTCTGGCAAATGGCCGATGCCCTTCGCGGCAGCACGGATGCCGCCGAGTACAAGCACGTTGTCTTGGGTCTCATCTTCCTCAAGTACATCTTTGATGCCTTCGAGGAGCAGCACGCGAAACTCATCGCGCAGAAGGCGAGCGGCACGGATCCAGAGGACCCCGACGAGTACCGCGCGCTCAGCATCTTCTGGGTGCCGCCCGAGGCGCGATGGGCGCACCTCAAGGCGCAAGCCAAGCAGCCCACCATCGGCAAACTCGTGGACGATGCCATGGCCGGCATCGAACGCGACAACTCTGTGCTCAAGGGTGTACTTCCCAAGGACTATGCCCGCCCCGCGCTCGACAAGACGCGGCTCGGCCAGCTGATCGACATGATCAGCAATATCAAGGTCGGCGACGAGGCGGCGCGCGCCAAAGACGTGCTCGGCCGCGTCTACGAGTACTTCCTCTCACAGTTCGCCAGCGCCGAGGGCAAGAAGGGTGGCGAGTTCTACACGCCGCGCTGCGTGGTCAAGTTGCTGGTCGAGATGCTCGAGCCTTACCGCGGTCGCGTCTACGACCCGTGCTGCGGCTCCTCAGGCATGTTCGTGCAGTCGGTGGAGTTCATCCGCGCGCACGCCAGCGGCAACGGCAATGGTGGCGCCAACGGCACCAGCACCGGCAACGGTGGCAAGTCCGCGAAGCTGGGGGTGAAGCCCGACATCTCGATCTACGGACAAGAGTCGAACTACACCACTTGGCGACTCGCGAAGATGAACCTGGCCATCCGCGGCATCGATGGTCAGATCGGGCACGGCGACACGTTTCACGACGACCGCCATCCCGATCTGAAGGCTGACTTCATCCTTGCCAACCCGCCCTTCAACATTTCCGACTGGGGCGGCGAGCGCTTGGCCGGCGACAAACGCTGGCAGTACGGCGTGCCCCCCAAGGGCAACGCGAACTTCGCGTGGGTGCAGCACATGGTTCACCACCTGGCGCCCGCAGGGGTGGCCGGCTTCGTGCTCGCCAACGGGTCGATGTCGTCGAACCAGTCCGGCGAGGGCGAGATTCGCAAGAGCCTGATCGAAGCAGGTCTCGTTGACTGCATGGTCGCGCTGCCAGGCCAGCTCTTCTATTCGACGCAGATTCCGGCTTGCTTGTGGTTCCTTGCGCGAGACCGCAAGAACGGCAAGTCCCGTGACCGCCGCGGCGAGGTGTTGTTCATCGACGCCCGCAAGCTCGGCCGCATGGCGGACCGCACGCACCGCGAGTTGACCGACGAGGATGTTGCGAGGATCACGAACACCTATCACGCGTGGCGCGGCGAGAAGGAAGCGGGCGAGTACGTCGACATCCCCGGCTTCTGCAAGAGTGCCGCGCTGGACGAGGTGCGTAAGCACGGCCACGTGCTGACGCCCGGCCGCTACGTCGGTGCCGAGGAGATCGAGGACGACGGCGAGCCGTTCGAAGTGGCGATGCAGCGCCTCACCGCAACGCTGCGCGAGCAGCAGGCCGAGGCAGTGAAGTTAGATGCTGCCATCGCTGTCAACCTGAGGGAGTTGGGGTATGGCTCGTAGGCGCCCGCGTTCAGGCGCCGATGTTCGGCTTGCGCGGGGGCGCGTCCGCGCCGAAGCCTGCTTCCCGGCGGCGCCGGCCAAGGCTGGCCTCCCGGAGGACTACGCCGACGCCTTCGCCGCGATCAGATCGCGCATCCAGCAGGAACGTCTGCGTGTCGTCCTGTCGGCCAATGCGGCGATGGTTCTGCTCTATTGGGATCTTGGGAAGGTGATCCTCGAACGGCAAGAGCGCGCGGGCTGGGGAGCGAGGGTCATCGATCGGCTCGCCGCAGATCTACGCGAGGCGTTCCCCGACATGAAAGGCTTCTCGCCGCGCAACTTGAAGTACATGCGCGCGTTTGCCGCAGCCTGGTCGGACCGGGCAATCGTGCAAGAGCCTCTTGCACGAATTCCCTGGTACCACCACATCGCGTTGCTGGAGAAGCTCGCCGATCCGGCCGAGCGTCTCTGGTACGCCCGTAGGGCCATCGAGCATGGCTGGTCGCACAGCATCCTCGTGCTCCAGATCCAGGCCCAGGCCCAATCGCGCCATGGCAAGGCACTGACCAACTTTGCGGCGACGCTGCCGCCCAGCGACTCCGACTTGGCCACTCAGGTCTTCAAGGATCCCTACCTCTTCGACTTCCTCGGCACGACCGATCCGCGCCGCGAACGCGAGGTGGAACAGGCGCTCGTCGACCACATCCAGCGGTTCCTGCTCGAACTCGGCGCCGGCTTTGCCTTCGTCGGTCGCCAGGTGCCGCTCGAGGTCGGTGATCGGGACTTCGTCCTCGACCTCCTCTTCTACCACCTGAAGTTGCGCTGCTACGTTGTCGTCGAGCTGAAGGCTGTGCCCTTCGATCCAGCTTTCGTCGGCCAGTTGAACCTCTATCTCTCCGCCGCCGACGACCTGCTCCGCCATCCGGAGGACAAGCCCACCATCGGGCTGCTCCTCTGCCGCGAGAAGAACAAGATCGTCGTCGAGTACGCATTGCGGAATCTGAAACGCCCCATCGGCGTTGCCCGATGGGAAACGACGCTCGTCGAGAAACTTCCGAAGGCCCTGCGTGGAAGCCTGCCGACCGTGGAGGAGATGGAGGCGGAGTTGGCAGGCGAGCTGCGGCGGACGTCGAAACCGCGAAGGAAGAAGTCGTGATTCGGGCCGAGGTCGCGAAGCTCAATGTCGCGATTGCCGCCAACTCAAGGAATTCGGTTATGGCAGCATCAATGTCCGATGAACATGGCTACCATCGCGTTCCATGATAAACGGTGCGTATATTATGCAAGCCAACGAGCGCCATGATGAACGCTAGCGAAGCCATGCCGCTTTCCGGCGGGAGGTACGAGATTCAATCATCTGGTTATAGGGCGTTCATTCCGACGCAACTCGCTGGAAGCCCACCAGTGAGTCTCACGGGCGCGCTCGGAACTCTGCTCTCTGACGCCGATGCCGCACTTGGGCGGCTCGATGGCGCAGTGGCCACGCTTCCGAATCCCGACCTGTTTGTGTTCATGTATGTGCGCAAGGAGGCCGTGCTCTCCAGTCAGATCGAAGGCACGCAAAGCTCGCTGCAGAATGTCCTCTCTGCGGAGGCACGACTGTTCGACCCGCAGGCGCCTGCCGACGTGAACGAGGTCCTCAACTATGTGGCGGCGATGAACCACGGCCTGCGTCGCCTCAAGGAATTGCCAGTGTCGGTTCGTCTTATTCGAGAAGTCCACGCCGAACTCTTGCGCGGTGTGCGCGGCGGCGACCTGATGCCTGGAGAGCTCCGAACATCCCCAAATTGGATCGGCCCGGCGGGATGCACCCTCCGCGAAGCCACCTTTGTGCCTCCGCCGCCGAGCGCGGTCGCCGATGCACTGGGTGACCTTGAGCAGATCCTCCACGATCGGGGTGATGTCCCAGTGCTCATCCGTGTCGGTCTCGCCCATGCGCAGTTCGAGACGATCCACCCGGTCCTCGATGGAAACGGCCGAGTGGGTCGATTGCTCATCTCGCTGCTGCTCACCGAGAAGGGGCGCCTCTCCCAGCCCGTGCTCTATCTCTCGCACTACTTCAAGCGGCATCGCGCCGAGTACTACGAACGGCTGCAGGTGGTACGCGACGGCGACGGCTGGGAGCGATGGCTCACGTTCTTCTTGCGCGGGGTGGCTGAAGTGAGCCGCGAGGCGGCGAGGACGGCGGGCGCCATCCTGCGGATGCGCGAGGAGATGCGGGGGCGCGTCACCGATCAGATGGGGCGTGCTTCCGCGAACGGCCATCGCGTACTGGAGCGTCTCTTCGACCATCCCATCGTCACGGTCGCGACGGTGCGCGAGTGGCTCAGTGTGACCCCCGCTGGTGCCAACAACATTGTGACGCGGCTCGAGCAGGCTGGAATCCTCACCGAGATCACCGGATTCGCCCGCAACCGCCGCTTCCGGTTCGACCCGTACCTACGACTGTTTGAAAATCCCGAGGGGGCCGCGCATGTGGGATGATGTTGCGGCGTGGATCAGTGCGATCATCGCGCTCGCGGCGCTTGGTGTTGCGATTGTGGCCCTTGTCAAGAGCAATCGCGCGCAAGCGGCCGGGTTGACGCTGCAACGACGAATGGTTGTGATTGAAGAAGAGCGCGATCAGGCCAGCGCTGCACGCTCGAAGCAGGCGATTCTCAGTGCACGGTCGGCGAAGACAGATCGGGGCGGTGTGCGTTTGGTCGTGCGCAATGACGGGCACGCCGAGGCGCGCAACCTGCGCGTCGAGTTGGATGGCAAGCCGATGAGTGAACACCCGACGTTGGTGAAGGGGAATGACCTCTGTGGCGTGATCGGTCCACGCAGCGAAGTGAGCGCGGTGCTTGGGGTGCACTTTGGTTGCAGTCCGCCGTTCGATCTCGCGATAGTGTGGGATGATGACTCGGGTGTTGCGCGCACCTATCGGACAACTCTGACATGGTGAGACTTCCGCAAGACAGAATGCCGGGGCTTCGATGGAACTGCGCTCGCCGCCGCGACGGCTCGACGCCGCCACAATGCGAAGGACTTGCGTGCCGTGTCGATACCGCGGGGTTCGGTGCAGATGGGGACGACAATCTGAAGGAGTGCGGGTATGGCGGATAGCTCACTCGCAGCGTTCGCGGACATCGTCATGGGACAGTCTCCGCCTGGAGATACGTGTAGCGCGAGTGGTCCAGGACTTCCCTTACTCAATGGGCCGACGGAGTACGGTCCGCATCATCCGACGCCGGCGCAGTTCACTACTGATGCCCGCAAGCGAGCACAGGCGGGCGATGTGTTGTTTTGTGTTCGCGGGTCGACCACGGGCCGAATGAACTGGGCAGATCGCGAGTACGCCATCGGTCGAGGCATAGCAGCGATCCGCCACAAGAAGCGGCTGGACCTTCAGCAGTTTGTCCGCGCCGTTGTCGAATACGGACTCCCGGGACTCTTGGGCCAAGCAACGGGGTCAACGTTTCCAAACGTCTCTGCGGACCAGCTTGCAGGTCTGTGGTGGCCGCCGCTCGAAGAGGCCGAACAACGCGCCATCGCCCACATCCTCG
>SXOD01000066.1 GCA_005776885.1 Planctomycetia bacterium | reverse complement strand
GCCGGAGCTGCCGTTGACCAGCAGGTTGGGGAGCCGCGCCGGGAGGACCGTGGGCTCCATCAGGCGGTCGTCGTAGTTGGGACGGAAGTCGACCGTCTCCTTGTCCAGGTCTTCCATGAGCGCCACCGCGGCGGCGGTCATGCGCGCCTCGGTGTAACGCATCGCGGCGGGGGGATCGCCCTCGATGGAGCCAAAGTTGCCCTGCTTGTCGATCAGCAGCGCGCGAGTCTTCCACGACTGCCCCAGGTTGACCAGCGTGGGGTAGATCACCGACTCGCCGTGCGGGTGGTAGTTGCCGCTCGTGTCGCCGCAGATCTTGGCGCACTTGATGTGCTTGCGCCCGGGAGTGAGGTTGAGGTCGTGCATCGCCACGAGGATGCGGCGCTGCGAGGGCTTGAGCCCATCACGGACGTCGGGCAGCGCCCGGTCCATGATCGTGCTCATCGCATAGACGAGGTACGACTCGTGGAGCTCCCGGTCGATCGACTGTTCGATGATGCGATCGTGCGGTTCTGGCGGGGTGGCGGAAGCCGCTTCGGTGGTGGTGGACATGAGGGAGGGTGCCCACCGAAGGCGAGGGCCGGCGCCGTCGCGAGGCCCTTCGGGGAGTCCCGGAATTCTACCAGAACAGGGGCCGATTCACCCGCGCCGAAGCCCTTTGGCGGGCTCCTCCCCGACGGCTGCGGCGAGGGTCAGCCGGTGCTGTCGCGACGGACGAGGTGAGCGATGAACTCCGTGTTGCCGCTGCCCCCTTCGATCGGCGACTTGGTCCACGCTGCGACCCGGACACCGAGCGTCGAGAGGTCCCGGAGCGTCCGCCGCGCGACCAGCTCGGCGTCCTCCGCGGGCAGCACGCCCCCCGACATCGCGGTCCGTTCCACGTCGTTCGCCTCGTAGTGCGGCTTGACCAAGGCCAGGACCCCTCCTTGCGCCGTGAGCCACTCCAGCGCATTGGGAATCACCTGGCGCAAGGGAGTCCAGCCGACGTCGATGGTGACCAAGTCCACCGGCTCGCCGGGGCACGTGGCGTGCATCGCGTTGGACCGTTCCTTGGTGGTGACGCGGGAATCGCTGCGCAGCGACCAGTCCAGCGTGCCGTAGCTGGTGTCCACCGCGATCACGTGCGCCGCGCCGTGCTGCAGCAGGCAATCGGTGAATCCGCCGACGTTGCAGCCAAAGTCAGCGCAACGAAGCCCCGTCACGTCGATCCCGATCCGTGACAGCGCGTGATCCAGCTTCAGGCCGGCACGGCTGACGAACCGCTTCTCGGTGTCCTGGGCCATGGCCATCATCCGCCGCACGCCGAGGCGGCGTCCTTCGCCCATTCGCCGAAGAACTTCTCGGCGCTGCCCCACCAGGTGAGCTTCTCGGCGGAGAATCGCTCGGTCTTCCCGGTCTGCCGGAAGGCCAGCAGCAACTGGCCGGTGCCGCCATCGGTGACCTGGATCTCGGCGGTCACGGTGCCGTAGCCGGCGCCACGGATCTGCGTGAGGGGATTGACGTTTCGCACGGGCTGGTTCGCGACCGCCTGCACGATGTCGGCCTTGATCACGAGCGTGCCTGCGCCGCCCGTGGTGCTGGCTTGCCGCTTCACGCCGAACGCCTGTCCCAGCTGCGCGCCGAGGCTGTCGACCAAGGTCTGGGCATCGCCGGTGCTGAGGGAGTCGGCGGCGTCACCGCACACCTGGACCCCGCCGAGCTGGAACGACGTGTAGCTGCCCCACGCCGCCGAGGAACTGACCCAACGATCGGAGGCGAGGACCTGATTGGTGACGGCGTCTGGCCACGATTGCATGAGCACGCCGGCCGGAGCCGGGGCGTCCTTGCTTCCGCAGGCCGCGAGGGCGATGGAGGTGACGAGCGCGGTCGTGAGGACGATGGGTCGGATGGCGTTCATGGTGAGAGTTGGTCAGGAAATCGGGTGGCAGCCGACGATGGCCACGCCGAGTCGATCGGCGGTGGCCAGGACGGCCGGTCGGTCGATGAGGATCACGCGCCCGGCACCGATGCCGATGGCGCGGCCGCCGCAACGTGCGACGCGTTCGACGGTCGGGACCCCGATGGTCGGGACATCGGCCCGCATGTCGTGGTCCTGCTTGGCGGTCTTGAGGAGGGTCCACCCCATCGCCCGGCCGCAGAGTTGCCCGGCCCGTTCGATCATCGCGTCGGTGCCCTCGAGCGCCTCGACGGCGACGATGTCGCCTTCGCGCACGACAAGCCCCTGGCCGATGTCCAGCGCCACGGCCTTGGAGAGGATCGGCCAGCCGAAGGAGATGTCGCGGGCGCACATGGCCTCTGGTGCCACTCGACCCATCACGCCGGGCGATGCCATGTGGTCGGGGATGAAGGTGGTGCTGTCGATCAAGGGGACTCCCGATCGTTCAAGCTCGTCAGCCAGTGCCGCCAACACCACGTGTGTCCGGCGATCATGGCGCAATCGACGATACCAGAGCTGGATCGCGCGCCAATCCGGGAGCTGGCGAAAGAGGCGCCACGGATCATGCATGCGGGACTTCGCGACGCGACCCACCATGACGGCCTCATGCGCGCCGCCGCGCTGCAGCACCCGGATCCACTTCCCAAGCTGCACGACGCCTGCCTCCGTGAACTCGTCGCACGATTCCCGCAGGGTCGGCTCGCACTGGCCAGCCAGCCCCACGCAGACCACCCGCCTTCCCGCGGCTCGCATGCCGCGCGCAACGAGGATCGGCAGCGCACCTTGTCCGGCGATGAGCCCAATGGCTTCCACGGCGCCCAGTCTATTCGCGTTGACGCAGGCACGGCCCGTTCACCGGGAGATTCATCACGTGCCGCCGCCACGGCCGTGCATCGGGAGGAGTGCCTGGATCTCGTGGCTTGCCACGAGCATGCCTTCGCAGCGCCGCAACACCTCGCGGGGACAGGTTCCCCGGACCACGCAGTGCCGGGCGGCCGCACGTGCGAATCCGCTGGACACGGCGTGGTCCAGCAGCGTCTCCAACGGCTGGAAGAATCCGCCGTGGTCCACGAGGCCGATGGGGGCAGGGTGCCGGCCGATCACGCGACCCACGAGGGTCTCGAAGAACTCTTCGTAGGTCCCAAACCCGCCGGGAAGCACAAGGAAGGCGTCGGCGCGAGCGATGAGCTCGTTCTTTCGCTGAGCCATCGTCGGCACGACCACCAGTTCGTCGCAGCCCGTCCAGCCTTGTTCCAGCTTGAGGAATTGTTCGGTGATGATGCCGGTCACCCGACCACCGGATGCCTTGGCGGAGCGCGCCAACTCGCCCATCAACCCAATCCCGCCGCCGCCGTAGACGAGTTCAAGGCCGTCCTTGGCGATGGCCTCCCCGGTTTCCCTCGCGAGCCGAACAAAGGCGGGATCATCGCCCGGCGCGCTCCCGCAGTACACCGTCACGCGAGCGATGTCACTGGGTATCGGAGGCATCGCCTTACGATAGCGGCGTGGAACGGCGCGAATCCCTTCGATCCCACCTGGTCCTCCTGGTCACGGCGCTTGCCGCGGCGCGGTGCCTGATTGCGGTGGCGCCAATGGTCCACTTCGATGGCGACCCGGCGTTTGACGCCTCGCCCGCCCAGGCCATCGGCCCATTGGGGAGCCTGTCGGTGGACATGGCGATGTTGGTGGCGGCCGCCGCGGTCCTCTGGCTCTCGTCGACCGCGATGACCCGGGCCGCCTCACTCGCTGCACTGCTGGCCATCCCGACGGCGGCCGTCCTGGCGTGGCATGGATCGTCGGACTTCGAGAGCCTCTGGCGTGGCACGACCTGGATCGCGGGAGCGTTTGCATCCGTTGCGGTCGTTGCCGGGCTCACCGCTGGCGGCGATGGACCCGGCGTGAATCGACTCATCGGGTCCGCGTTGGCGGTCATGCTCGGGGTGGGAGCGGCCCTGCTTCTCCGCGGAGGGTGGCAATATGTGGTGGAACACGCCGAGACGGTTGCCTACTTCGAGGAACACGGCGAAGCGTTCTTGGCCTCGCGGGGCTGGTCCCCCGACAGCCCGCAGGCGGCGGCCTACGAAAGGCGATTGCTGGGCCGGGAAGCCAGCGGGTGGTTTGGCCTGGCCAATGTCTACGGCGGCGTGGTGGCCACCATCTCGGTGGCGCTGGCGGGCCTTCTCCTGCAACGGGGCGTTCAGCCCTCGCGAGCGGCACGATTCGCCGCCATCGGGACCGCCGTCATCGGCAGCATGCTGGTCCTCCTCAACGGGGGGAAGGGGGCCATCGGTGCGCTGGCACTCGGCGCGGCAGCGATCGCCGGCGCGCGATGGTGGCCAGGCCGATGGGATCGAAACGCATCGTGGTGGCGCGCGTGCATCGTCGCCGTGCCGCTGGTGATGCTCGGCGCCGTCACGGCGCGCTTCGCCCTCGGGCCAGAGGCGTTGGGGGGCGAGCGAAGCCTGCTCATGCGCGGCTACTACCTGGATGGTGCCATGCGGGCACTTGCCGAATCACCGCTTGGTGTCGGGGCCGGCGGATTTCAGCCGGCCCTCCTCCGGCTGGCCGCGGAGACCTGCCCCGAGGATGCCGCCAGCGTGCACCATGGGTGGGGCGACTGGGTGGTGGCGGCGGGAACCATCGGAGTGTGCTGGGTCGCGCTGGCTTGCCTGTTGGCGTGGTGGTCGACGGCCCCCAGCCGGTCTCCGACGGTGGGGGAACAGCCTGAAGACGAAGCGGGAGGTGACGCGGCTGAGCGCGCGTTCGTTTGGGCGATCGTTGCCGGGGCCATCTCACTTGTGGCGACTGCGTCGGCCATCGACCCGGTCTCGCTCCTGGTGCAGGTGGGATCTGTCGCGGCCCTGGCCTTCGCAGCCCGCGCGATGGCGCCGTGGCTGGAGCGGTCCGCTACGGCGGGATCCGGGTGGCGAGGCGCCGCGACGATCACGCTGTCCGTCGTGGCCAGCCTGGACATGCTCCATTGGCACACCGGCTCCTCGATGTGGTGCTGGGTGACGATGGGAGTCATGGCTGGCGTCGGGCTCTCTCCCCGCGAGAAGGGAACCTCACACCGCTCAACCTTCTTCGCCGTCTGGGCATCCCGACTCGCCTCGATCGCTGCGCTTGCCGCAGCGGTCGCGGCGCTGCGGTGGCTCCCGGCGGTCTTCCAGCAGGAACGGACGCTGGCGTCCACCGCCACGATGATCGCGCGCGCGGCCGCAGACGGGACGCGCGGGGAGGGCACGGAGCCACTCAGTTCCGTCCGCATCAGGACCAGCGCCTACCTCGGGGAGTCCGGCACGCTGGTGCCGACGCGACATCGAATACGCGAGATTGCGATCGAGCAGGCCCTGCTTGGCGTTGCGAAGACCGAGATCCGCGCGCTCGCCGACGACGCGATGCTGCGGGCCCACCAAATGGCGTCCGATGCCCGCCCCGATCGACATCGCACCGTCGCCGAAGCTCGACTGTTCGCGGAGACAAGCGCGCTGATGGTGGCCCGGGCCGGTGCCGACCCGCATGGGCCGGTGGCCGCCTGGGAGGAGGTCGTGCAGCTCAGCCCGCGCGATGCGCGCGCGTGGGCGCGGCTTGGCGACGCGCACGCACGCGTGGAGGAGATGGATGCTGCCGTCGACGCTTGGTCCGAGGCCCTCCGGCGCGACGACCAGCAATGGCTGGACCCGGTCCGGCAGTTCTCGCCTCGAGAGCGGGCGAAGGTGCAGCACAAGATCGATGAGGCGACCATTCCAGCGGCGCTCCGCGCAGCCCCGGCCCCTTTGCCCTGAGGGTGAGCGGCTCAGCCCACCACGGTCGCCGTCGATCGCGTGAACACGATTCCACGTTCGGCCGGGAAACGATGGCGGCCCTCCTCGCGAAGGCGTGGCGCGTGGTCGCGTTCGTACGCCTCAAATGCAGCGCGATCGGTGAATCGGTAACGGACCTCGAGCGTGATGGCCGGGGAACTTGCGGAGTCATCCAGGCGGAGGAGTTCGGCGTCCAGCGCCCCGGCGGCAACGACGTCCGCCAAGTGTCCTCCCCGGAGCCAATCGGCGAACTCCTCGGCGAGCGCCGACGTCTGGCAGCACGCCCTCACCGTGTAACGGAAGTCGCCGCAGGGTGGAGTCGTGCTCACTCCGGAGCCTTGGCGGGTCGCGCCCTGGCGATGGCGTCGGCCACCTGCTGCGGCGTGTAGTCGGAAGCCTTCATGGTCACGTCGCCGTTGGGGGCAACCACCACGAGCAGGGGAATCGTCACGTAGCCCTCGGCATGGAGCCGCGCCTTCGCCGCCTCGTCGCGGCCTATGTCGGCCTTGAGCGGCATGACGCCCTCGCCATCGAGCAGTCCCGAGACGAGGTCGGTCTCGAGGACGACTTTCTCCAGGGTCTTGCAGTTGATGCACCAGTCAGCCGTGAAGTCGATCACCACGACCTCGCCGCGTGCGCGCGCTTCGGCGTCGGCTTCGTCCGAGTACGTCACCCAGTCGATCCGCTCGCCGCCGCCCAGCCACACGCCGACGGCCACGCTCATCGCGGAGATGGCCAGCCCGACCACCGAGAAAAGGCGGCGATGCCCCGCGGTCTTGGCGATCCGGATCGTCTGGCGGACCAGCCAGGCACCGGCGAAGACGCCGATTCCGGAGACAGCCCACCAGTAGGCGTGCGAGGGCTTGGGAAGCAGTTGGTTGATCCCGGCCCCGATGAAATACACCGCCGCGGCCAGCAACAGGAGGCCCATCACCTGCTTCACCACTTCGCTGGCCTCGCCGGCCCGGGGGACCCGTGCGACCAGTTGCGGGAATGCCGAGAGAATCAGGTAGGGGGACGCCATCCCGCATCCGATGGCGCCGAAGACGGAGTAGATCGTCGCGGCCGATTCGGTCTTGACGGCCCAGCCCGCGGCGGCGCCCATCAGGGGCGCGGTGCAGGGCGTCGACAGGATGGCCGTGAGGATGCCAAACACGAAGGCGCCTGTCGCTGACTCGTTCTTGGTCTCGATCGAGTGGATCCAGGACGGAAGGCCAACCGAGAAGAATCCGGCCATGCCGACGGCCATCACCGCGATGAAGACGCCCACCAGAATCGTGAAGGCGGGGTACTGAAAGAGCTGGTTGGCCTGCTTGAAGTCCTGGATGAATGACAGCCCGGTCGCGAGTGCCAGCCAGAACGCCACGACGCCGGCCGACATCACCGTCGCAAGGAACAGCGCGTGGCGGCGGTTGCTCGCGCTCTGCGCCAGCCCCATCACCTTCAACGGAATGACGGGCAGGACGCAGGGCGTGAGGTTGAGCAGGAATCCGCCGAGCGCCGCGACCAGCAGCAGCAGCACGAAGGACGCCCCCTCCGTGCCGACACTGAATTCATTGCCGAAGAATGGAATCGTGAGGGCGCCGTCGCCTGCCGCACCGGGAGATGCGCCAGCGCCGAGGCCACCGGGCCCCGATGCCGAAAAGGCCGAGGCATCGAACGCATCGAACAGGGACTCGTCAAGCGAGGCGATTCCGCCCGTGGCGATGGGGAGCTCCAGGGAGACCACGACGTCCGTCGGGGGCAAGCACGACGTTTCGTTGCAGGCTTGGTAGGAGATCGTGGCCTTGAATGGGATCGATGTGCCCCGCGCCGAGGCGGCCAGGGTCACCGGCACGAAGACCACGGCCCTTCCCTCGAAGACGGGGTAGTCCTTCGGGCCTTCCCCGATGTCGGCCTTCGCGAAGTGCACGGCGGGCCATTGCGGGAGCCCGAGGGTTGCATCCTCTCCCGCGTTCACCCGGACTTCCGTCGGTATGGCGGCATCGAACGATCCGGCTCCACTCGCCACCGTTCGGAGGGAGGGCTCGCTCGGCCAGACGTGCCAGCCCTTCTCGATCTCCAGCACGACCGCAACAGGGAACTGGGAGCCCGGTTCGACGGAGGAGATCGGAGCGGCAATCCGCGCACGCACGACGGTGGGCTCCCCTTGGGGACCGGCCATGGACGCCGCGCTGGCCAGGAGCACGGACAGGGCCAGGGCGATGGCCGGCAGCATCCGATTTGCCCAGGCCCAGTCGGCTTGGGATCGGTGGCGTGGCGGGAGGGAGGGCTGGGGCCGGGGCATTGGGCAATCGTAGTTTGCGGGCCTGCCACCGGTTCGATCTGCTACAATGATTGGCCCGTGTTGTTCGGGATCCCGTGTTCGAGCGAGTGTGCCATGCATTGCCCCTGCCCAACGATCCGCCCATGAGCCGCATCAGCGCCAAGCTGGTGTCGGTTGGCCCTTGCGGGCTCCCCGTCATGGACGCCTGGATGCGCGACCCGCGCCTCTGGCCGATCGTCGCGGTCGTGGGTGCAGGTGGCGCGGAGGGCCGCCAAGCGGCCTGACGCCCCGGCAATCACTTGCCCAGCACGGGCCATGGTCACGCCTCGGTGACCATGGCCCGCTTTGTTTCCGAGGCGACATCTCACCAACCCGTCCCCGTTCCACGAAAGCAGCCCCATGACTCCCGAAACGATCAAGATCCTTGAAGGCATTGCCCGCGAGCGCAACATCGACCGCGAGTTGCTGTTCGCCGACCTCGAGCAGGCCCTGATGAGCGCCGCGCGGCGTCACTTGAATGCGCTCGAGGAAGAGGAGTTTGGCTGCGAGATGGATCGACTCACCGGCAAGATCACCATCTGGCGTGTCCTGGAAGATGGCACGCGGCAGGAAGTCCCGCTGTCCTCGCTCGGCCGCATCCCGGCCCAGACCGCCAAGCAAGTGATGATCCAGCGCTTCCGTGAGGACGAGCGCAACTCGATCCTTGACGAGTTCAGCAAGCGCCAGGGAGAGCTGGTCACGGGCACCGCGGCCCGGTACGAAGGCAACGCGCTCATCGTGCAGGTCGACCGAGCCGAGGGATTCATGCCCCGCTCAGAGCAGATCCCAGGCGAGCAGTTCCAGCCGGGTGACCGCGTGCGGTGCCTCCTCCTGGATGTCCGCGATGGCGGCTACCAGGTCAAGATCGTGCTCTCCCGCGCCCACCCGGACTTCATCCGCAAGCTGTTCGAGGCCGAGGTTCCCGAGATCGCCGAACGCACGATCGAGGTGAAGGCCATGGCGCGCGAGCCCGGCTTCCGCACGAAGTTGGCAGTCTCCAGCGTCGACACGAAGGTCGATGCCGTCGGCGCGTGCGTCGGCGTGCGCGGTTCGCGCATCCGCAACATCGTCGACGAACTCGGCGGCGAGAAGATCGACATCGTCCGGTGGAATGAATCCAGCCAGGTCCTGATCGCCAACGCCCTCAAGCCCGCCGAGGTTGAGGAAGTGAGCCTCTGCTTCGAGCTTGGCCGAGCCACGATCGTGGTCGGCGACGAGCAGCTCTCGCTGGCCATCGGCTCCGT
>SXOD01000065.1 GCA_005776885.1 Planctomycetia bacterium | reverse complement strand
TCTGCGGCGAGTAGCTGACCAGCGTCGCGGTGATGCCGGCGCCCTGTGGCAGCTTGTAGAGCGTGGAGAGGATTGCCGGATAGTTCTGGTAGGCCGTCATGTCGGTCTGCGGCCGCAGGTCGGTCCCGGAGCGGTTGTAGATCATCACGCGCTGCGTCACCGTCAGGAGGTACTTGCGGAAACCCTGGTTTGCGACGCCGGCCTGCGCCGTGCCGGACAGCATCTGCACGTCGTCGTAGTGGGCGGCCTTGTACTGTGCCGAGAACAGGCCGATCGGATCGTTGCTCCCCGCCACCGTCAGGTTGCCGTTCATCGTATAGGTGTAGGGATCTGAACTCTTGAACATGAGCGGGCCTCCCTGGCTGCCGGGGAAGACCTTGCGGTCGACCTTCGTCGCGAGCTCCTGGTCGTTGGTCATCACCATCCCGCCGCGAGGGCCACGCAGGGTCTTGTGCGTGGTCGTGGTGACAACATGCGCGTGCGGAAAGGGGCTGGCGTGGACTCCGGTGGCGCAGAGCCCCGCGATGTGCGCGATGTCCGCCATGAGGTAGGCGCCCACCTTGTCGGCGATGGCTCGGAATCTGGCAAAATCGATCGCGCGCGGATACGCGCTGTAGCCGCAGATGATGACCCTGGGCTTGCACTCGAGGGCGATCTTCTCGATCTCGTCGTAGTCCAGCAGTTCCGTCTCGGGATGTAGGCCGTAGTCCACCACCTTGTAAAAAGTGCCGGAAAAGTTCACCTTGAGGCCGTGGCTCAGGTGGCCGCCCGACTTGATCGGCAGGCTGAGCACCGTGTCGCCGGGGTTCATGAGCGCCATGAACGCCGCGATGTTGGCGTTGGCGCCGCAGTGCGGCTGCACATTGGCGAACTGGCAGCCGAAGAGCTGCTTGGCGCGCTCGATGGCCAGCGTTTCCACCTGGTCGTGGAACTCGCACCCGCCGTAGTAGCGCTTGCCGGGATAGCCCTCCGCGTACTTGTTGGTCATCCACGAACCCATCGTGTGCATGACCGCGCTGGACACATGGTTCTCGCTGGCAATCAGCTCAAGTGTCGTCGCCTGCCGATCCGCCTCCGCGCCAAGGATGCGTCCCACCTCGGGATCGGCAGCGCGAAGGAGCCCAAGGAGCCCCTTCCCCATTGGATCCAGTTGGGTCGAGTGGCAGGCGCCGGAACCGGAGGGCGAGGAAGAACCGGAAGAACCAGAAGAATCGCAGCAAGTCGTGGAGGCCGTGCTCATAGGAAGGGTCGATCGTAGCGGGAAGGAGCGGCGGACTCCGTGGCCGCGCGGAATCTAGACTGGCCCAGAATGACCGCTTCGATCGCCCGCACTCGGGTCAAGACGCCGATCGGATGGATCTCCGTTGAGCGGGACCCCAGCGGCGTGATTCGTGCCGAGTTTGAGTCGATCCTTGAAGGAACGAAAGATCGCGCGAGGGCGACCTCGAAGGGCACAGACCCTGACCTCGCCAAAGTCGCGCTGGCGATCCAGGCGTTCTTCGCAAGGAATCCAAGGCCCGCGAGATCGATCCCGACTCCGGCAGGCAGCCCGTTCCATGTCAGGTGCTGGGACGCATGCCGGTCGATCCCGCGTGGCCAGACTCGGACCTACGCCTGGCTCGCCGCGGAGGCAGGCAGCCCCAGGGCGATTCGCGCGGCGGGGCAAGCGATGCGCAGGAATCCCCTGCCGATCATCGTCCCCTGCCACCGGGTCGTGGCGGCTTCGGGAGTGGGTGGATTTGCGGGCGCCGCAGAGCCTGGCTGCACGCGCGTGACGCTCAAGCAGCGACTCCTTGAGCTGGAGCAGCAATAGCGGGATCACCGCTATTCTCCGCGTCCCTTTCCCCGTCCCCTCGCCCTAGCGAAAGATCCAACGCATGAATCTCACGATGGTCGGTACTGGTTATGTCGGGCTCGTCACAGGGGCCTGCTTCGCGGACATGGGCAACAAGGTGGTGTGCCTGGATGTCGACGAGAACAAGATCGCGAAGCTCCGCCGCGGCGAGAGCCCGATCTACGAGCCAGGCCTCTCGGAGATGCTCCAGCGGAACATCGCCGAGAAGCGCATCACCTTCTCGCTGGAGAAGCTGGAGTCCTACCGACACGCCGAGGCAATCTTCATCTGCGTCGGGACGCCGAGCGACAAGGACGGCTCGGCCGACCTGCAATATGTGCTGCGCGTGGCCGGTGACATCGCCGACGCGCTCAATGCCATCGGCCCCACCGCCAAGCCCAAGGTCGTCATCGTCAAGAGCACGGTGCCTGTCGGGACGACGCACAAGGTGCGCGACCTGATCGCCAGCAAGACCACGGTCCCCTTCGTCGTCGCCGACAATCCTGAGTTCCTGAAGGAAGGCAACGCCATCGAGGACTTCATGCGACCCGACCGCGTGGTGTGCGGCGTGGAGACCCCAGAAGCGGAAGAACTGCTGCACTCGCTCTACGAGCCATTCACCCGTCAGGGCAACCCGATCTACATGATGGACGTGCGCAGCGCCGAGATGGTGAAGTACGCATCCAACGCGATGCTGGCGTGCAAGATCTCGTTCGTCAACGAGATCGCCAACCTCTGCGAGTTCTACGGGGCCAACATCACCAAGGTCCGCGAGGGCATGTGCGCCGACAAGCGAATCGGCAACCAATTCCTCTACCCAGGCCTGGGCTACGGTGGCTCCTGCTTCCCCAAGGACACGCTGGCCGTGGTCGGCATGGGCAAGGCCGTCGGGTTCAACTGCGAGCTCAATGACGCGGTCCACCGAGTCAACCAGGCGCAGCGCCCCCACTTCTGGAAGAAGGTGCTCTCGGTCGTTCCGGACATGAGGGGAAAGTCCCTCGCGTTCTGGGGGGTGGCATTCAAGCCGCGGACGGACGACATCCGGGAGGCCCCCGCGGTCGCCCTCATGGAGCGTGCCCAAGCCGCCGGCGCCACCATCCGGGCCTACGACCCGGAGGGACTCTCCAACCTCGCCAAGGAGCACCCGGAGATCAAGGCCGCCCCCTTCCACGACATGTACGAAGTCCTGGACGGCGCCGACGCCCTCATCATCTGCACCGAGTGGACCCAGTTCCGGCTCCCCGATTTTGCCGAGATTTCCCGCCGTTTGAAGGGAAATGTCATCTGCGACGGCCGCAACCTCTACCGCCTCAGCCAGATGCGGGAACTGGGGTTCACCTACGCCTCGATCGGACGAGAGACGGTCAGGCGCTGACCTCCCAGGGCACCCGCCCACCCCGGTGGCGCCCCCCGCGCTCCCGCCGGGTCGGCTGCCGAACCCATCCGCGCCCGCCCCACGAACCCCGGTTTTCTCCGGGGTTTTTCATGCCCCCTTGCACGGCACCCACGGAAATCGCTAGATTTCCCGGTGTCCGCACGGTTGTGCGCGACCGCCCGCGTGGTGCGGGTGAACTCTCCGACAGGAAAGGACATTCCTCAGATGGCGACGAAGACCAAGAAGACGGCCACCAAGAAGGCCACGAAGACGGCCACGAAGAAGGCCGCGACCAAGACCTACAAGGCCAGCGCAGCAAAGACCCGCCGCACCAAGGGTGCGGTCGTCACCGAGATCGCCGGTGCCACCGAGCTCTCGCGCAAGCAGATCTCCTGCGTGTTCGACACGCTCTCCAGCATGATCGCGGCTGACCTGGGCAAGGGCTGCGGCGAGTTCAACTTCATGGGCCTCGTGAAGCTCAAGACCGTGAAGAAGCCCGCCACCAAGGCTCGCCAGGGCATCAACCCGTTCACTGGCCAGTCGATCATGATCAAGGCCAAGCCCGCGTCGCGCAAGGTCCGCGCCCGCGCGCTCAGCGCCCTGAACAACATGCTTTGATCTGACTTCGCGTCTGGTCAGACAGCCACACGACGCGGGGCGGCCGAACACTCGGTCGCCCCGCTTTCTTTTCCGGGGTCGGCTCCTACCGAGCCGGAAGCGATTGCAGCGCTTTTCGCACGCTTCCACCGGACTCCGCGAGTGCCGCGCTGGCGGCGTCGCGTTCGACTCGCCGCTCCTGCATCACGATCGCCACCTTGACGCTGCCGCCGGCGCGCGTGAGGAGGTCGTGGGCCGTGGGGCGCGTGAGTGATGGATCGCACCAGCAGAGCGTGCGGATCGCACGGTCGACCAACTTGTCGTTGGTCGCGCGGAGGTCCACCATCAGGTTGCCGTACACCGCGCCGAGTCGAGTGAAGACCGCGGTCGTGATCGCATTGAGGACGATCTTGGTGGCGGTGCCGGCCTTGAGCCGCGTGGAGCCGGTCAGCACTTCCGCACCCGTGGCCACGCACAGGAAGTGGTCGCAGTCCCTCGGCCGCGGCATGGGCGCGCACGTGAGGAATGCACTTTGTCCGCCCCGCGACTTGGCCAAGGCGAGCGCGCCGATGGCGTAGGGAGTCGTGCCACCGGCGGCGATCGCCAAGAGCGTGTCGCTGGGGCCAAAGTGGATCGATTCCAGTTCTGCGGCCGCACCATCCGGCTCGTCCTCTCGACGCTCGGAGCTTTTGCGAAGGGCCAGGTCACCGCCTGCGATCAGGCCGATGACGCGACCGGCGTCCACTCCAAAGGTCGGCGGGCACTCCGAGGCATCCAGGACGCCCAACCGCCCACTGGTTCCCGCGCCCACATAGACCAGCCGTCCCGAATGGGACGGTCCCATCGAGATCACCAAATGGTCCACCAGCGCCGCGATCGCAGGTGCCGCGGCCAGCGCGGCGGCCACGGCGTCGTGCTGGTCATCGATGATCGTGCGAACGAGAACCTCGGGCGCAAGAGTGTCCAGCCCCTGCGTCGCCGCGTGGCGCTGTTCGGTGGCCAC
The DNA here is from genome assembly GCA_005776885.1 of Planctomycetia bacterium. Lineage (GTDB taxonomy): Bacteria > Planctomycetota > Phycisphaerae > Phycisphaerales > SM1A02 > SXOD01. The sequence continues at coordinate 4,561 of SXOD01000065.1, read as the reverse complement.
GTGCGAGCGGTCGGGCGGGAGCGCGGCCATCCCGACGGCCGATCCGGTGGGGCCGCCTCCAGTCACGGTTGGCTGGCCTCTCGCTCCGCCCCGTTCGCCGCCTGGCCCGCCGCCGGTTCCTCGATCAAGTGCTTCACCAGCCAGCTCCACTCGATCGACTGGGCGCTCGGCCCACCGGCGCCGTGGCCGCCCGTGGGATAGAGCATCATGGAGAACGGCTTGTTGAGTCCCTGCAGTTGGTGGGCCAGCTGGAACGCATTGGTCGGGTGCACGTTGTCATCGGCCATGCCGTGGAGGATGAGGAGGTCGCCCTCCAACTTGTCCGCCAGCGTGACGCAGCTGCCGGCGTCGTATCCCTCGGCGTTTTCCTCCGGCGTGCGCATGTAACGCTCGGTGTAGATCGTGTCGTAGTTGCGCCAGTCGGTGACGGCCGCGTCGGCGACAGCGGCGTGGAAGACGTCGGGGTATCGCAAGAGCGACAGCGCGGACATGTAGCCGCCGTAGCTGGAGCCGGTCATCCCCACTCGCGTCCCGTCCATGCCCGGCATCGCATCCACCTGCCTGACCGCGGCGGCCTGGTCGTCCAGGTCGACGATGCCCAGCTTGAGGTAGGTGCCATCCTCGAAGGCCTTGCCTCGACCGGGCGTGCCACGATTGTCCACCTGCATGACGACGAAGCCCAGCTCGGTCATCGGGTCGTTTGGATCGAAGGTGTTCTCCACGGTCCGAAAGAACGGGCCACCGTACACGCGCACCACGATCGGGTACTCATTCGATGGGTCGAAGCCGTTGGGGCGAAACAATTTCCCGTAGAGCGTGGTCGAACCGTCGGCCGCCTTGAGCGAGAGGAGTTCGGGAGGCGTGGCCCCCCGGATCGTGTACGGATCTGGATCGCCTGCGGCAAGCGTGGCGATCGCCGGACGCGGCCCCCCTCCGGCGGCCGGCACCTTGTACACCCGCGTGGACGGCGGCTGCGACAGCGTCTGGTCCGCTGCGACAACGAAATCTCCCTTGGGCGAAACTCGGAACCCCGAGTAATGCCGGTCATCGGGGCTCACGCGGACGCGACCCTTCCCATCGAGCCCCACTCGGAAGAGTTGCGGATTGATGAGCGTTTCGCTGGCGTTGGCCGTGTAGAAGAGGTCGCCGCGATCCTCGTCAAGTTGAACGATTCCGGCGACCGGGAACTCGCCCTCACTCAGCGGGATGACGGCGGAGTCATCCAACGACCGGAGCTCGTACTGCGCGTATCCCGAGCGCTCCGTTTCCCAGATGAATCGGCGGCCGTCGTCCAGGAATCGCATCAAGGGAAGGTGGTGCTGGTAACAGGGCTGCTTCTCTTCCAGGACGGTTCGCACGGAGCCGGTGCGCGCATCCAGGGCCAGCAGTTCGAGGTGATCCTGGTGGCGGTTGAGCCGATGGACCAGCAGTTCGCTGGAGTCGGGAGTGAACTCGATGCCGTAGATGTAGTGGTCCGCGCCCTCGAGGTCGACTTCGATCGCGGGCGAAGCCGTCCCATCCTCGTTCACTTGGTGGATGCGGAGCCCGGGAATCGGGTTCGGGTCACCCGGCTTGGGGTATCGCTCTTCCTCCACCTTGGTGCGAAGCCTGGTCAGTCCGCCGAGCATGTAGTAGGCGGGCACCGCGCGCTCGTCAAAGGAGTAGTACGCGAATGACTTCGAATCCGGGCTCCACCACATCGCGCTGTGCTGGTCCAGCTCCTCGCCGTAGACCCAGCTGGCGGTGCCATACTTGAGTCCGTTGTCGCCATCGCTCGTCAGCTTGATCGGCGTCATTGAATCGTCGCCCCTCGCCTTCGGAGTGATCGACACATTGGCCCCGTCGGTGGAGAGCGTCCACGCCCCGTCCGGTGACACCTCGCTGGCACGCTGCCGGCCACGGGCGGGGGGACCGCCACCACCTCCTCCGCCGCGCCGACGACGGTTGGATCGATCCGACGATGGCGCGCTGGGCACTTCGTCGGACTTCACCTCGATGGCGTTCCCGGTGGCGAGGTCGACGCGCGACCACACGCCGTCCTTCTGGAAGTAGAGGCTCGATCCGTCCTCCGACCACCGGACATCGGCCACGACGCCCTTCCCTGAGACGCCTCGAAACGCCCCCTGTGCCCGAGAGACACTGTCGGCACCAGGGAGCTCGTCAAAGGCCGTCCACTGCGCCGAGGCGGCGGACGCAGCCATGAACGCCAGTCCGGCCGCGGCCCAACTCAATGAACGCGGAAAGTTCAATCGATTCAGCGTGGTCATGTCTGTCAGCTCAGGTTGGCACCGGAGATGGCGCGAAAGTGGGCCATGCGGAGGTCCAGGTCCTCGCGCGAGATTTCCTGCAGTCGCTCCAACCCGAACCGTTCGATGGTCATGCTGGCGACAACCGTCCCCCACTGCATCGCGTGGCGGAGCGTCTGGATGTCCCACGCGCCGCGGTGCGCGACCCACCCCATGAGGCCGCCGGCAAAGGAATCGCCGGCACCAGTTGGATCGACGACTTGGCGCTCGTCAGCGGGCCACGCCGGCACGGCCGCGAGCCCATCGTGCGACACAAGCACGGCGCCGTGCTCGCCCTTCTTCACGATCACAAACCGCGGTCCCATCTCCATGATGGCCCGTGCGGCGGTCACCGCATTGCGGTGCCCCGTGAGCATCGCCGCCTCCCCGTCATTGAGCACCAGGCCATCGACCTCAGCCAGCAGCATCGTGAGCTCCGGTCGAGCGGTATCGATCCAGAGGTTCATGGTGTCAGCGACCGCCAGCTGGCGCCTGGGGAACGACTGCAGGAACTCGCGCTGCACCGAGGGATGCGTGTTGCCCAGAAAGACGAACCGCGAGTCCCGGTAGGCCGCGGGCACGGCTGGAGGTGCATCCGCCACGACACCCACCTCGGTAAAGAGCGTCTCGCGGCAATTCACGTCTTCCAGGTAGCGGCCACCCCACGCAAAGGTCTGCGCGGTGGTTCGCGCCTCCAGCCCGGCCAGGCAGATGCCGCCAAAACTCTCCAGGATGTCTCGGTGCTGGCGCGGCCAGTCGCCGCCGACCGCGGCCACCAGGCGCGTGGGCGTAAAGAAACTGGCGCCCGCGGCGAAGTACGCGGCGCTCCCTCCCAAGATCCGCTCACGGCGGTCCGTGGGGGTGTAGACGGTGTCGATTCCAATGGTGCCGGTGACGACGAGGCTCATCCGGCGGAGTGTAGGGGCGGATGGTGCGTTCGACGACCGATCTCGTGACCACTACCCCTTCGATTCGCCCTGCTCGTGTCCACTCGGCCTGGAGAGGCCAAGCCCGACCGACACGCCCATGAAGATGCCGCCGAGCAAGTCCAGCGGCATCACGCGCGAGAGCGGAGACATCGACCCTGCGGCGAAGGCAGCGTCGGGCTTTGTCGGCACTGCGCCAAAGAGCTGCACCAGTACAACGGCCAAGATGGGCAGTGAATAGATGAGCACCGGCTGGCGCCCCTGACCGGCGAAGCGCATCGCAAAGGCCGCCGCCGCGCCGGCAAGCGCAGCGCCGCCAATGGCTTGCCCGCGGAGGTCGTTGCGAACGACCAGCCACACGATGGGGATCGCGACCAGGCTCGCTGCGGCCATCCGTGCGATGGTCTCGGGGCGGAACGAGTCGTCGCGCCCCTCTTCGTCCTTGCGCGGCAGGTCCGGGAGCGGCCCGCACATCTTGAACACGACGATCGACGAGGCGAGTGCCAACCCGAACACGACGATGCCATTGGCAAACGCGGCTTGGAATGAGGCCCCGTCAAAGACCAAGTCCGACACGCCGGTGGTCCGCATCGCCAGGCACGCGACGCCCCATCCGACGACGAAGAGCCCGACGGCCGCGTTTGCGGCGCGGCCGACGATCACGCCCGCGGCGGTGGCCACGACCACGAAGGCGCCCGCAAGCACCAGTGGCGACGCGCTTCCCGTCACGGCGGTCACGCCGGCACCCACGCCACGCGCGTCCGTCACCCACCCACTCAGGAACACGCCAAGCACCGCCACGATGACCGCGGCCACCAAGAACACGCTCCATCGAGCCACTGCGCTTCGCATGTCGGGATAGTAACGGGCGAGCACGCAGTGGCGGCACGCCGCGCCAGTAACCTCCGTGCGATGCCGCACACGATCGTCCTCGATGGCTCCCCGCTCAGCACGAAGCAGGTCGCACAGGTGGCCGGAGGCGCGCCGCTCAGGCTGCTGGACTGCGCCGCGCGCCGCATGGACGACCTCCGTGGGCGCATGCTGCGCGAGGCCAGCCGCGCCGCGCCAATCTATGGCGTGAACACGGGCTTTGGCTCCTTCGCCGGTGTCCGCATCGACGATGCACAGCTCAACCAGCTCCAGGAGAACATCGTGCTCTCGCACGCGGCGGGGACCGATGCACCGATGGGGGTGGATGTCTCCCGGGCGATGACCGCGGTATGTGCAGCAAGCCTGGCGCGAGGGCACTCCGGGGCGAGGTCGGCGCTGGTTCGCTCGCTCATTGACCACCTGAACGCTGGCATCGTCCCCGTGATCCCTGGCGTCGGGTCTGTCGGCGCATCCGGCGAC
>SXOD01000064.1 GCA_005776885.1 Planctomycetia bacterium | reverse complement strand
TCTCCAGCAGCACGCCCAGGTGCAGGAGCCCACGCCCGGAGACCCGGAACTCGTCGGCCGAGTCTCCCGGCGTCACGCGGAGCGCCACGTTGTGTTCCAGCTCTCGGTCCAGTCGCTCGGCGATCTGCCGGCTGGTGACGTACTTGCCCTCCCGGCCCGAGAGCGGGCCATCATTGATCCGGAAGACCATGTGCAGCGTCGGTTCGTCGACGGTCACGCGGACCAGCGCTTCGGGAGCCTCGGGCGAGCACACCGTGTCGCCGATCTCGACCCCCTCCAGCCCCTCGATGGCGCAAAGGTCCCCTGCCCCGACCCACTCGGCGTCGCGGCGGCCGAGGCCTTCAAACTTCTTGAGCGCGATCACGCGAGTGCGCTTGTTGGTCCCGCTCGACTTGGTCATCACCACCGACTGCCCCGCCTTGACCGTGCCGCGATACACCCGTCCGATCGCGATGCGGCCGGTGTAGGAACTCCAGTCAAGGTTGGTCACCAGGAACTGCAGCGCGCCGTCGCGCGAGCCCACCGGCGCCGGCACGCGGTCGGCGATGGCGTGCAAGAGGTCGCGCACGCCGTTCTCGCGGTCGTTCCGATCCACCGCGGCCCAGCCGTCGCGGCCGGAGGCGTAGAGCACCGGGAAGTCCAGGGCGAGGTCATCGGCGCCAAGGTCCACCAGCAAGTCGAAGACCTCGTTCACCACTTCGTCGGGCCGGGCCTCGGGCTTGTCGCACTTGTTGACCACCACGATCGGCTTGAGGCCGACCTTCAGGGCCTTCTCCAGCACGAACCGTGTCTGGGGCATCGGTCCCTCGTAGGCGTCGACCAGCAGCAGGCACCCGTCCGCCATGCGGAGGACCCGCTCCACCTCGCCGCCGAAGACGGCGTGGCCGGGCGTGTCGATTATGTTGATCCGGATGGACTCGCCGTTCCGTGCCCCGTGCACAAACGTGTAGTCCACGCCACAGTTCTTGGCCAGGATCGTGATCCCTCGCTCGCGCTCGAGCGGGTTGGAGTCCATCACGCACTCGCCGCCCGCCTCGGCCTCGCGGGAGGCGCTGGAGGCACGAAGCATCGCGTCGACCAGCGTGGTCTAGCCGTGGTCAACGTGCGCGATGATCGCGACGTTCCTGATCGACTCCTGTGGGGCACTCATGAAGGGGGCGGACGCTACCAGAATCGCCCCGAAAAGCGAAGCGTTTCCATCGTGTCTTGCCGCGCCACGACGATTCCGTCACGCCAGCCCGTACAGGGGCAGCAACTTTCCCTCGAGGTACGTGAGGAAGTGCTCGGCCGAGAGTGGCCCACCCGTGACTCGCTCGCAGAGGTCGCCAGGGAGGAATCGGCGGCCATGGACGTGAATGTTGGCATTCAGCCAGTGCCGGAGCGGCGCAAACTCGCCTCGCCTGAATCCGTCGCCCAGCCCGGGGCTTGACCGGCACGCCGTGTCAAAAAACTGTGCGGCATACAGCGTCCCCAGCGTGTAGGTCGGGAAGTAGCCAAAAGCCCCCATGCTCCAGTGGACATCCTGCAGGCACCCCACTCGGTCCTCCGGGACGGTGAGGCCCAGGTACTCCTTGTACTTCTCGTTCCACGCGCCGGGAAGGTCCTTGGGATCGAGGCTGCCACCGATCAGGGCGCGCTCCAGCTCAAACCGCACCATGATGTGCAGGTTGTAGGTGGCCTCGTCGGCCTCGACCCTGATGAAGCCCGGCTCCACGATGTTCGCGGCTCCGTAGAGTTCCTCCGCCGAATACCGGCTGGCCGACTCGCCAAGCATCGCGGGAAGCTGCGGCGTGAGCCACTGCCAGAACGCCGCGCTCCTCCCGACCTGGTTCTCCCACAGGCGCGACTGGCTCTCGTGGATGCCAAGCGAAACCGCCTCTCCCAGTGGCGTCCCGACGTGCTCGAACGGGAGCCCCTGCTCGTACATGCCGTGCCCGGCCTCGTGCATGGTCGAGCCCAGCGCATCATTGAGGCACGTCTCCTTGTACCGCGTCGTCATCCGGACGTCGCGGCAGTGCGAGCCACCGCAGAACGGGTGCGTGCTCTGGTCCAGCCGGCCGCGCGAAAAATCGAACCCGATCCGCTCGGCGGTCCACCGCATGAACTCGCGTTGTCGATCGATGGAGAATGGTTCCTGGTTGAATCGATCGCTCGGCCCCTTCGTGGCGCCCTTGATCCGATCGATGAGCGACACCAGTCGGGTCCGCAGCGGCGCAAAGACCGCAGACACCTGCGCGGCCCGGCACCCAGGCTCGTAGAGTTCTGCGAGGGCATCCCACCGCTCGCCACCCTCAGGAACGCCCAGGCAATCGGCCTGCTCGCGATTGAGTTCCACCAGGCGGTCCAGGAATGGCAGGAACCGCTTGAAGTCGGAGTCCTTTCGCGCCGCTGCCCACTCATGCTGGGCCGACGATGACACCCGCGCCAGTTCCTCCACCAGCCGGGCCGGCAACTTGGTGCGCCGGTCAAAGTCTCGGCGCATTTCGCGGACGTTGGCCGCCTTGGCCGGATCGCCCGCAACCTCCGGGGATTCGATGGCCCGCTGCAGGGCATGACCGATCTCCGGCCGTGATCCCATCTGGTGCGCCAACCTCGCCAGTTGTGCCATCTGCCGAGACCGAAGTTCCACCCCCTGCTGGGGCATCTGCGTCTCCTGGTCCCAGCTGAGGATGGAAGAGGTGGCGCCAAGCAGGGAGGCATCGGCGACGGCGTGGCACAGGGTCTGGTAGGGCGAATCGCTCATCCCGCCATGCTAGGAAAGCGCCCCCGTCCAAACGGACGGGGGCGCGATGGTTCACTTGGCTGTCGGGTTCACTTGCCCTGGGCAAGCCACTCGGCGATCGCGATCCCGCGTTCGTCGCCGCGGCCCTTGGCCACGGCCAGCACGTCCATGCCCGAACGGGTCTTCGCATTCTTGTCGGCTCCGGCCTTCACCAGCGCCTGGACCTTTTCCAGGCTGCCCGACTGCGCGGCCAGCAGCAGTGGCGTCATGCCCTCACGGTTGACCGCGTTGACGTCCGAACCCGCGCCGATGAGGATGACCACCGTGTCGGGGAGGCCATGGCGCGAGGCGCGCGTGAGCGCGGTGTCGCCGGAAATGGCATCGACCTGCTTGAGGTCCGCACCCTTGCCAACGAGGAGCTTCACGGTTTCAGGGTTGCCGATGCCGGAGGCCCACAGGAGCGGCGTCATGCCGTTGGTGTCCACGACGTTGACTTCGGCACCTGCATCCAGCAGCAGCCCGACGGTCTCGGCAGAACCCAATCCCGCCGCCCAGGTGAGCGGCGAGCCGCCCAACTGGTCACGGTGATTGACGTTCGCCTTCGCGGCCAGCAGTGCCCTGGTGGCATCGACTTGCTTCGCCTCGGCAGCCAGGGCCAAGGCCGTCTTCCCGGTGCGCTCGGTGGCTTCGACGTTGCCGCCCTTCTCGATCAGGAAGGCGATGACCTCCGTCTTGCCCTGATTGGCCGCCCAGTGCAGGGCGGTACGGCCGGAGGCGGCGTCGACCTGGTTTACGTCGGCACCGTTGGCGGCCTCAAGCTGCACGCGGGCGAGGTCACCAGAACGCGCGGCGGTGATGAGGCTGGACGTCGGTTGCGCGTCGCGGCGAGGACTCGCCGGCGGGGCCTTGGGCTCCCGTGCGCTCGGATCGATCGCCCGCTTCACCATGACGGTGAGCGACTGTGCCTTGGGGTGATCAGTTCGAAGCGAGAGCTTCACCGCACGGCCATTTTGCTCCCACTTCGCCCAATCGATCTTGACGGCGTGCTCGGTAGCGGAGTCTTCCGGCATCGACACCATTACGTCAGGGATGCAGCCCGTCAACTTGAACGGGGTGCCATCTGCGGAGGTGAGCTTGAGTTCGGTATCCAAGGTCTGGCCCGAGACCGGGGACTGGATGATGTCCGGAACGCAGGTCACGTACGCGGCAACGTCGCCCTCGACGGTCAGGACGACCGGCGCAAAGTCCTGCACCTGGAACGTCACCTTCTTCGAAAGATGGAGCCCTTGCTTGGGGCCCGGCTTCAGCGTGATCTCCACCTCGGCGATGCCGCCCGGCGGAATCGGGTCCTTGGGGGCGCCCGCCGTCGTGCATCCACAACCGGGGACGGCCTTGGTGACCGTGACCGCCTTGTCGCTCGTGTTGCGCAGGCCAATCTTCGCGGTCTTGGGGACTTCGGCCTGCATCTCGCCGAGGTTGAGGATCGCTGGCTCAAAGACGATTGGCGCAGGGGTGAGCGGCGCGATCTGCCCTGGGGCCACCGCGGCGGCTGGAGCCTGGTTGCTCAAGCCCGCGGCACCCTTCGAGGCCACCGGGACGTCCGGCGTACGCCCGGGGGCGCTGGTCGGCTTGTTCGTCGCCTCTTGACCCTTCGCGGGCGCGACACTCCGACCCGGATTCTTCGCGGACAGCGTGCCGCTGTCTTGGGCGTGTGCGCCAAGGCAGACAAGGGCGGCGAGTGACGTGGTTACGAGATGTGTGCGGCGCATGGTGGCTTCTCAGGTGGTCTGGTCGGGTGGTCTGGTGGTGCTCAATCGGTCCCCGAACGGCCCCCTGAGGAGCAAACTCGGGAAGCCACGAAGTTTATCACACGCAACCTATCGGCACGAATGCGCTTGGGTTCAGGATTTCCTCCGACTTCGTGGCATTCGATGGCGCATAACCGCGTTCGATAGACTCCCTCCCCCATGTCTGACTCGGCCACCCCGGACCACCTCCTCCGTCCACATGTCCGTCCATTCCAGACGGTGCCGGTCCCCCACAAGGAGAGTGGCCAGGTGCTGGCGGGGTTGCGAAACCCATCCGGGATCTCGCCGGCACTCGTGGGGATCCACCCCCAGATGCTCCCCCTGGTGACCATGCTCCAGGGAGAGCGGACCGTGGATGAGATCGCGGCGGCCACGAAGGCCCCTCCGGAGGTCTTGAAGAACCTGGTCGACCGCCTTGATGAGGCCGGGCTGCTGTGGGGGCCGACGATGGAGCGACTGGAGCGTGAGGCGATGACGGCGATCCGTGAAAACGGGGCGATGCCCATCGGCGCAGCTGCGGCTTTCGGGGACACCGCCGAAGCTGCCGCCGCCGCACTCACCGAACTGCTCGCCACCGCCGATGACCCGGAGTTGGGGACAGCCGTGCTTGGCATCGTGGCCCCCCACCTGGATCGCCAGCGCGGCGGCGAGAACTACGCCGCGGCGTACAAGGCACTGGTAGGCCTGCAGCCCCCGGACCGCGTCGTGATCCTGGGAACGAATCACTTTGGACTTGGTGACGGCGTCGTGATGACACGCCTCGCGTTCGAGACGCCGCTTGGCCGGCTGGAACCCGATGCCGCGGTGCTTGGGACGCTGGAGCGCACCTTTGGCGATCGGCTCTTCAAGGATGAGATCGACCTGCTGGCCGAGCACTCGATCCAGCTGCATTCGACGTGGGTGCGGCACCTCTTCCCTTCCGCAAAGGTGGTCGCGGCGCTCTTGCCCGACCCAACCAGGCCGATGATCGATGAATCAGGTGCGCGTGTCGCCACGCGGGAGTTTGCCGACGGACTCCGCAAGGCACTTGCTGAAGCAGGTGGGACGACGATCTTCATCGCCAGCGCCGACCTCTCCCACGTTGGCCTGCCATTTGGCGACCAGGCCGCCGTCGACGAGGATCGGGCCGGCCAGGTGGAGGCCCACGATCGCGCGATGCTGGCCAGTTACTGCGCCAATGATCCCGACACCTTCCTCAGCGAGATGGCCGGCCATCGAAACCCAACCCGCTGGTGCAGCCTGGGGAACATGTGGGCGGTCCGGACCGCGTCCGGCGGAACGGCCGAACTCCTGCAGTACCGCGTCTCGCTGGACGAGAAGCGCACGACGCTGGTTTCCAGTGCTGCGATGGCGCTGCTCCCGGCTTGACCGGATTTCCAGCGCGCCAGCATGCGAGCCGTTGTCCAACGCGTCCGACAGGCCCGGGTCGTGGTGGCCGGGGAAGTCGTTGGCGAGATCTCGGGTGGGCTCTGCGTGCTCATCGCCATTGCTCCCCAGGATGACCAGCGAACCGTCGTCTGGATGGCGCGGAAACTCGCCGCGCTCCGGATCTTCGAGGACGAGTCCGGCAAGATGAATCGATCGGTCATCGAGGCGGCTGGGTCGATCCTCCTCGTCAGCCAGTTCACGCTCCTGGCCGACGCCTCACACGGCCATCGACCAAGCTTCATTGGAGCGGCCCGCCCCGAACAGGCCGACCCGCTCGTGCAGGCGTTGGCAGCCCAGCTTCGGGCCGGTCACGGGCTGCGCATTGAGGAGGGGCGATTTGGAGCACAGATGCTGGTGGAACTGTGCAACGACGGTCCCGTGACGATCATCCTCGATTCCCCGGCGGAGCAAGGCTGACTCGACCTGAGTGGGCCTGAATGGGCCTGAATGGGCCTGAATGGGCCCGAACTGTCCCAGCCAAAAAAAAGAGCCCGCCGCAGCCGTAAAGGCGCGACAGGCTCCTCGTGGGGGGGCTGTGGAGTGCAGCCATAGGTGGCGGCGCAAGTCCCACGTTTCCTGCGCCGCTTGCAAAAGCCGGTCCCGACGGCCTTCGCACCCTTTCCCTTCCCTCCACGACACAATCCGGATGAAACGGCTCGGGGGTTCCCTTGGGAAAAACTTTTTTTCGGCGGGCCCCCACTCCTGGGGCGGCTCCCCGTCGAACCCACGCCGGAGACTCGGGTCCCGCGGCCCATGAAGCGGTCCGGTCAGCGGCCGATCCGCCCCATGACCTGCTTGAGGTCGGACCAGACTTCGGCGCGCGTCTGCGCCGTGTAGTTCCGAAGGAGGTAGGCGGGGTGAAAGGTGGGCATGACATCCACGGGCTCCGCCCCGACCAGCCATGCCGGCGGTGCCCAGCGCGCCCATGATCCACGAAGCTTTGTGATCCCCACCTCAGTCTGCAGGACCAGTTTCGTCGCCGGGCCTCCAAGTGTCACGATGCATCTCGGCTTGATGATGGCGATCTGTCCGGCGAGCGTCGGCCCGCAGCGCGCGACTTCGAGCGGAAGCGGCGTTCGATTCTCTGGAGGCCGCGACTTGAGGACGTTGGCGATGTAGACGCCCTCGCGCGCGAGCCCCATCGCCTTGATCATCTCATCCAGCTTCTGCCCGGCGCGACCCACGAATGGGCGCCCTACGGAATCCTCGGTCTCGCCGGGGGCCTCGCCGATGAACATCAAGTCCGCAGTGGGTGATCCTTCCCCGAAAACCAACTGCGTATGCCCGCTCGCCGTGAGGCAATGCGGACACTGGGCCGCATGGAGCTGCTCCAACTTGGAGAGCTTGACGTGTGCGGGATCGGGGGATGACACCAGCGCCGCCAACTGCGCCTCCAGCCCGAACACTTCCACTTCCGGGCGTGTCACGCCTCGCGTGGACTCCGCGGCCCCTGCCGAGGGTTCAGCCACGCCGGTCGACTTGACGGGCGTCCGCCTGGCACGAATGGGCGAGCCCTCGACGCCAAACGCCGCGTCCATCCGGAGCACCGCCATCCGCGAAGTTGACTTGCTCACGCGCCCGTGCGCCCGCCGACCAGGATCATCGATGAAGACCGGAGGATCAAGCCACAATCGGATCGAAGGTGCCACGCCTCGATGTTGAGGCCGGCGGTGGAACGGCTCATCTCGACGACCGAGAGGTTGGGGCGATCCTGCGCGTCTTTCCACATCGAGAGCAGCGACTGGCTCCCGCGCGCACGAGCGAGCAGCTCCTTGTACTCGCCCAGGTAGAGGTGCTCGCTGAGCGTCTCGGTCTGGATGGTGGTGTAGAAGTGGTGCTTGGGGCTCATGCGCTCGTCGTGGTCATGTTCGCCGGCGCACGGGAACTGGACGTTGAGCGCGCGGTCCGGGAGGACGGCCGGGTTGTCGGTCACGACCTCGCACAGGACGGAGTCACCGGCCTGGAACCGGACGCAATGGCCGCCGCGGAAGATCCAGGCTTCCGATTCGGCGCCGCCCTGCTCCACGTGTTGCCGGCCCTCGATCCCGAAGAACTCGGGGTGCACGGCCTTCCGGTAGAGGAGCATGGTGTACGACTGCAGGCTGGTCAGTTTGGGGTTGCTCATGGTTCGGTGCCCGAGTGGAGCTCAGGAGGGCGACAGTATCGCGAAGTTGATCGAAAAAGCAATACCAATCCGCAGATTCTGTTCCAGATTGCCCAAGTGCCGCCCTCGTGGGCCCTGAATCGGGGGCGAGGAGTCGAGGGCGAGGAATCGAGGGCGCACGCCCCGTTGAGGGCGGTGGCCCCGAGGGATTGCCCCGGGGCCACCATGCACACATGACGCGATGCGGACGTAAGCCGAATTCTGTTGAACTCCCCCGAAGGGGAGCCCGGTGACCATTTCTCTCTGGCCGACCGTTGCCGGGCGGCTCGAAGCACGCGACCCGCTCCATCCTGCGGACCACAGGTGCCAGCCGAAGCTGGCGGAGCTGCTTGCGCTTGCACGCGGTTGGGTTTGCCGTGCCCCCCCTGTCACCAGGAGGGCGGTGCGCTCTTACCGCACCGTTTCACCCTTGCCACCCCGCACCGAGGCGCGGAGTTCGGCGGTCTCTTCTCTGTGGCACTGTCCCGAGCCTCGCGTCAGAGGCTGGTGGCCGTTAGCCACAACCGTGTCCTGTCGTGTTCGGACTTTCCTCGCTCGGGTTGCCCCGAGGGCGGTCACCTCACCGCGGCGGCACTGTAGCACGAGAATCCCCTCACTAGGATCCGCGCCACGATGAATGCACCGATCGCGGTCTGGCTCGAGGGTGATGCGTCGCCTGAGGTGGCACGGGCCTTGGCCTCGGCTGGCCGTTCCATCGAAGCCATCGGGGCGCAGCGAACGTCGTCGCTCGCCGCTTTCGAACTGGCCGCGTCCGCAACCGCCTACTCCGACCCGAGGACGATGGCCCGTGAGGTGCCCCAGCTGCCCATCTTCATCGTGGGCCCGGCAAAGCGAGAGACGATCATGGCGCTTGCTGAGCACGGGGCCCCCGGGAGAACATTGGCGTGCCAACACGTGCCGATGCTGGGCAGGATCCCAGTGGACACGTGGGCCGCTGTTGAGCGCGTTCCAGGATTCGCGCGTGGGGCCGAGGTGAGCTGGATGGCCGAGAACGTGGAGGAACTGGGGCCCGCGCAACAGGTCCAGTGCACCGCGTGGTGGCCGGCCCCCGCTGCAGCACTCTCATCCCTCCTGGATGATGCCCTCGAAGCCGTGGTCCGCGTGATGGGGGAACCGAGCCGCGTTGCGGCGCGGGCGTCCAGTTCCCTTGAAGGCATAGACGAGGCCAGGGCCTTCTTGCGCGATGGCCACGGAAGCGTGGCCATCCTGCTGGAAGGCTCCAACGGCACGACGTCGACGATTTCGATCAGCAACGCCGCGGGCGGCGTCCTCCGGGAAATCCGAGCCCACGGTTCAGACTGGGCGGCCATGGCCGGTCCAGGTTGGACCGAACTGGTCGGCGACGGCAGCACCGTCACGCGGGTTCGCGAGACACCCCTCCAAGCCTTGGAGCAGCAGCTCCGGCGACTGGGCAGTGGCGACCCCCTGGCTCTCCCGATGACCCTCCTCGCGTGGGTGTCCTGTGCCACGGCGCACTCCCTGGCCACGGACGAGCCCTGCTACGTCGCCGAGGCCTCGCGGATGGTCCCCCAAGATTCTTGACGACGGCAAATCGTCCCGACGAATCCGGGACGGAACCCCCAAAGTGGCGTTGATGGCCAAGCGGCGTTGATGGACGGGAGGATGCGGCGGCGATCGCTGGCTCAGCCAGTGATGCCGTCGATCCGCACGCGGAGGAAGCCCTGCCGGTGCGCACCCTGTCGGCGAGTGCCCTTGCGGCGCTTGTACATCGCGCGGCGAATCTTCGCCGTGCGAGTCTCCTCGACGATCGTGGCCGAGACCGAGGCGCCCGTCAGGTACGGTGCGCCAAGCTTGGCCGGGGTGCCATCGGCGGTGCCGATCGCGAGGACGCGTTCGAAGACGATCTTCTCGGCGCCGCCGGGAAGGGTGCGAAGATCAACCTCGACGACGTCGCCTTGGCTGACCTTGATCTGGGTTCCGCTGTCTTCGATGATCGCGTACACGTGTGGCCTCGTTCCTGGTGGGGAATCGGGAAGTGTACCGCGGCGCCTCCGTTTGGGCAAGATGGCCGTTCCCCGCCCCCGCCAAGCCTGTCCAGACCTACCGGGCGGCCCGGACGAGGCGACTGGCCGCTTCCCCCAGCAGCGCGATGTCCTTGCAGAAGGCCAGCCGCAGCCAGCCACCTTCGGGGCTCCCGGGTGCGCAGAACGGGCTCAGCGGGATACCCGCGACCCCCGCATGCTCCACCAACCACCGGGCCGCCTCCTCCTCCGTGCCACCTGGGAAACGGTCAGTGCGAACCAGCATGAAGTAGGTCCCCTGCGGCCTCCTGATTTCAAGTCCACCCGCCTCCAATGGATCGGCCAGCGCGGCCAGGCGGCGACGGTAGTCGGCGACGTACTCCACGAGGTACGGGGCACCCGGTGCGAGATCCGCCACCACTTCCGCGGCCGCGGCCTGGAACGGGGCAGGCGCACAGAAAGTCAGGAACTGGTGTGCGGACTGCACGGCTGACGCGAGCGGCGCGGGGGCGATCGCCCAGCCAATCTTCCATCCCGTGCAGGAGAACGTCTTGCCCAGGCTTCCCAGGACGATGGTTCGCTCTCGCATTCCCGGAAATGTGCTGATCGAAATCGCTTCGCCCTGGAAGATGAGGTGTTCGTAGACCTCGTCACTGAGCACGATGATGTCATGCTTGATCGCCAGTCGCGCCAGACGTGCCAGTTCGTCCCGGCCGAAGATGCGTCCGCTTGGGTTGTGCGGGCTGTTCAGGATCAGCATTCGCGTGCGCGCGGAGACAGCGGCTTCGAGCGCGGCCCACGGGACCTCAAATGTGGTCGGGTCCAGGCGGATGCGGACGGCAGTGGCTCCCGCCATCGCCACGCACGCAGCGTAGGAGTCGTACCCTGGATCCATCAGCAGCACTTCATCGCCGGCGTTCACGGCCCCCAGGATCGCCGCGGCGATTCCCTCCGTCGCTCCCGTCGTGACCACGATTTCGCGATCCCACTCGGGCACGGCGCCGAGCCGATGGCGCGCATGCGACGCGATGGCCTGGCACAACGCAGGCAACCCCATGCTCCGGACATACTGGCCCGTCGGCCCAGACAACGCCGCGTCCACCCGGCGGCGGAGGAACGCCGGAGCATCAAAGTCTGGAAACCCCTGCCCGAGGTTGATCGCCCCGTGGGCGCTGGCCAGGGCACTCATTCGAGCAAACACCGACGTCCCGAAGGGCTGGAGCGCACGACTGGTTTGCGTCATTCTGCGATCATAAAGGCCACCGCATGCCGCCTCCTCCCCTGGCCAATCCGCGCGTTCCATTCGATGTGCTCCTCGAGCGCGGCGGCGTGATCGCCGTCGCCAAGGCGCGTGGCGTGGCCACGGAACCGGGGCCCGGGCATCGAACGACGTCGCTGCTCAATGGCTTGGTGGCTCGGTGGCCTGCGCTCCTGGGCCTGGATGACGAGCGTGACTGGGGCTTGCTCCACCGATTGGACCGGGATACGTCGGGAGTCGTGCTCGTGTCGAGCGAGCCCGCTGCCTACGACGCACTCCGGCACGCCTTCGCCGCTCGCTCGATCGAAAAGCGATATCTCGCGGTCATCGACGGCCGGCTCTCCGCCTCGCAAGGAACATCGACGACTCCACTGCGCAAGGTGCAGCGCGGTGATGCATTGATCTCGGTGCCGGATCCGCGTGGCCAAGAGGCCGTGACCCACTGGACGACGCTGGCACGGGAGGGAACACTGTCCCTGCTTGAAGTGCGCATCGAGACGGGGCGCACGCACCAGATCCGGGTCCACTTGGCACACCAAGGCGCGGCGATCCTGGGGGACCGCGTGTATCGGCCGCTCCTGCCTCCCAATACAAGCGGGTTCCGCGGAGCCAGCGACCTGAGGCTGCACGCCTGGGAGATCGTGATTCCGTTGTCCGGCGAGCTGGTCACCGTGCGCGCCGCACCTCCGGCCACCTTTCTGGCTGGTTTGCCCGATTCGTTGCGGGACCGGGTCGATCGGCTGGGGGCAGTAGCGTGACGCTGCCCATGCCGCGACGCCCCAAGCCTTCACTCCTCCGACGCGTGGCCTTCGTGCTGGTTGGCCTCATGACGTTTGCGATCATCGGCATGATCGTCCTGTGGAACTCGCCGTCGGCGTTCCAGTGGGTGAGCGTGCGGCTGGCGTGCCTGGCCACGGGGATGGAGCGACGCGAGGTGACCGTGGATGGCCATGTCATCCCCTACCTCGAACGCCCGGCCGCGACACCCTCCGCCGGCGGCGGTGCCGCTCCCGCGACCGTGCTGTGCCTGCACGGGTTCGGAACGAGCAAGGAGTCGTGCTTCATCCTGTCGCAGATGGCACCGGGCACACGGTTCATCGCGCCGGATCTCCCACCCTTCGGGGAATCCGACCCCACCGCCGTACCCGCGTACCGCCCCGAGGACCTGGTGGCGTACATCGACCGATTCGCCAGTGCCGTGGAGGCGCAGCCGGCCATCGTCCTGGGCACCAGCATGGGAGGAGCGCTGGCGGCGGCATACGCCCACTCCCACCCCGAGGCGGTCACGGCGCTCATCCTGCTTGCCCCGGCTGGGGTGCAGGCTCCCACCGAGAACGCCTTCGTGCGCGACGCTCGTGCGGGCGGGAATCCACTGCGTATCGCCAGTGAAGAGGACCTCGAGCGTGTCCTCGGCATGGTCTTCTCGCACCCACCGGCGACCCCGGCGCCAATCAAGGCATTCTTGGTCGAGCAAGCACTGGCCACTCGCGAGGCCCGCGACCGTGCGGCGGATCAACTTGGCCCGTGGCTGCTTGGGGACGGGATCCTGGCGTCATTGGCCGACATCCAGCAGCCGACGATGGTCGTGTTCGGTTCCGAGGATCGCGTGATCGACCCATCATGCCTCCCCGTGTTCGAGGGACGACTCCCCAACGCCACGTGCCGCCTGATTCCAGGCGCCGGACACGTCGTCTTCGCGGACGCGCCGCTCGAGACTCGAGACGCGATCGCGTCGTTCCTGGCGGCCTTGGACCTCGGTTCGCCTACGCCAGCCGCTCGATGACGGCGTCGGCGAAACCCTCCGTCCCCAGCGAGCCCCCCAGGTCGCGCGTCTTGCAACCGTCCAGCAGGGCCCGGTTGTACGCGTCGCGGATTCGCGTGGCCGCCTCCTTCGCTCCCGGCTGGTCGCGGGTCGTGGCCAGGTGGTTCAGCATCATCACGCCCGACATCATCAGGGCCAGCGGGTTGGCCACTCCCTTGCCGGCGATGTCCGGCGCAGAGCCATGCACGGCCTCGAAGACGGACGCCTGTTCACCGATGTTGGCGCCTGGCGTGACGCCGAGGCCGCCAACGAGGCCCGCGCAGAGATCGCTGATGACGTCACCGTAGAGGTTTTCCATCAGCACGACGTCGAACCGGCTCGGGTCTTGCACGAGTCGCATGCAAGCCGCGTCGATGATGAGTTCCTCGTACTCCAGTCGATCCTTGTAGGCCGATTCCCACACTTCCTTGGAACATCGAATGAAGAGCCCATCGGACAACTTCATGATGTTGGCCTTGTGGAAGACGCTGACCTTGTGGCGGCCACGGGCGACCGCCATGCGCATGGCGTAGGCAGCGATGCGGAGGCACGCCGGGCGGGTGGCCACCTTGAGGCTGGTCACCACGCCGGGCGTGATCTCGTTCTCGATGCCGGCGTAGAGGCCCTCCGTGTTCTCGCGAACCACGATCAGGTCGACGTCGCTGTATCGGGTCGGGACCCCGGGCATGGATCGGACCGGTCGCACCGCCGCGTAGAGGTTGGCTGCCTTGCGCAGCGCGACATTGACGCTGGAAAAGCCGCCCCCGACGGGCGTCGTGCACGGCCCCTTCAGCGCGATGCCCGTGCGCACGACCGCATCGACCGTCTCCTGCGGCAAGGTCTTGGCGTGGCCCGCCTCGATCGCCGCAACCCCAGCGAGGTGTCGCTCCCACTCCATGCCGGCACCAGCCGCGTCCAGGACGCGGATGGTGGCGCGGCTCACTTCGGGACCGATACCGTCCCCCTCGATCAACACGGCCTTCGTCATGGTCTGCTCGCCTTGGGTTGCGGTCGATCGATCGGCATCAGGGCTTTGCCGGGATCTTCAGCTTCATCCCGACCTTGAGGTCCGCTGGGTCAGAACCGATGGCCGACTTGTTCGCTTCGTAGATCGCGCGCCAATGCTTCTGGGACCCATAGACCTTCTGGCTGATGCCCGAGAGCGTGTCGCCGCCGACGACGGTGTAGGAGTCCGTCGACGGAGTCGCCGTTGCGGTCCCGGGGGAGGACAGCGAGCTTGCACCATCCATGTGGGGGATGGTGATCGTGCTGTTCACCTTGAGCTTGTTCGGGTTGATCCCGGGGTTGGCGGCCGCGATGGTCTCCCACTTGCCCTTCGGGCCATAGAAGTTCTGGGCAATGGAGGTCAGCGTGTCGCCGCTCTTGACGACGTAGGACTGGCTGGCGGGCGCGGCCGGAATGGTGGCTGGCGCCGACGCTGGCCCCGGCGTTGGCTGGATCGCGACAGGCGCGACGGCGGGCGGCACATCGCTGCGAACTGGAGCGGTGCCGGCCGTCGGGCTTGCGGTGGGCTGGGCCGTGGAGGTGACCGGAGCGGCGACAGCCACGTCGACGACTGTGGCACCATCGACTGGGTTGCCCGCACGCGGGGGCGAGTCAAAAACGGAGTCCGGCGGCATCGTCCCCATGCCAATCGTCGAGACGGGTTCGTCGAGGTTGGTGAGGTCGATCGCCTCCACCACCACTCCGTCGGGCTGGCCCGCATCCATGCCGGCGTCATCGACCAGCGTCGTGGAGGGATCGGTCGCGGAGGGAGTGGATGGTTCCGGGGCGACGAACAGGTAGTACCCGCCCAGTCCCAGGAAGAGGATCGCCAGGAGGAACAGTGCGCCTTGCGTGGCCTTACTCATGATGCTGCCTTGCTTCTGTGTCACGCTCCATGCGTGAGTGGTGAGGTGCCGGCGGTCGCAGCATCGCCCTCAGCAGCGGCCACTGGGCGCGCTCGGCAGAGCGGCGCCGCGATGACGATGCTGGAGACGGTGCCGGCGATGAGGCCGACGATGAAAGTGAACGCGAACGGACGGATCCCCGTCCCGCCGTACCAGTAGAGGATCATGGCCGTGGCCAGGGTCGTGCCGCCGGTGAGGAGGGTGCGGGAGAACGTTTGGTTGATGGATCGGTTGATGCAGTCGGGATCGGCATACGTCAGCCGACCACGGTTTTCGCGGACCCGGTCGAGGATGACGATCGTGTCATTGAGCGAGTAGCCGATGATCGTGAGCAGGCCCGCGATGACATTGAGGTCGATGCGGAAGCTCTCCACGAGCATCGTTTGCGCCAACTCGCCACCGGCCATCCGGATGCTCAGGGAGATGGCCCCGAGGCACACGGTCACGTTGAAGGCGAGCGAGACGATCGTGGCGAAGGAATAGCGGAAGCTGGCGAACCGCAGCCAGATGTAGAGCAACATCCCGATCAGGCTGAGGATGACAGCCACGATGGCGCTGGCCGCGAGGTTCTCGGCGACTTCGGGCGAGAAACTGCTGACCTGGTCCATCGAGAGCTTTTGGCCCAGCGCCGCACGGGCCAGGGCCCACTCGGGCTGCGCGACCACGCGGTCCCACGTCGTGGCCTCCACCTTTTCCAGGAGCGCCTTGGGATCCACCGAGACGATGGCCAGCGAACGGTAGGAGGGCTCTCCGCCCACGTCCCCCGCCGCCTCGAGGCCGATCACGTCGCTGGCGCGGCTGGCGATGCCGCTGAAATCTGGCTGCGCGCGCATGCGAGCCAACCGAGCCTTGACCTCGGGCAAGCTGAGCGGCGGTTCCAACCCCTCGATGAGGACGGCGACGCCCCCCTGGAACTCCCCGACGTCCTGTCGGTGGGCCGAGTTCCCCGTGGCATCGCCCAACTGCGCCGAGGTGATCGGGCGGGTGTGGGCAGCACCGTCCGCGGAGGCGTTCCCCGCGAACGAGCTTGGCATCGTGATGTCGAGGACATCGGAGAACTCGGCGGCGACCGCGTCGACCACCTCGTTGGTGACGGTCTCGTCCGAGCCGAGGTCGGCCGGGTTCGCCACCTTGACCTGGAAGCTGGAGGCGCGGAACTGTTCGTCGGGTTCGCCGACCGTGAGAACGGTGGCGGAGACCAGTTCGGACACGCCGCGCGCGGCCGCGGGGGCGTTGCCCGCCGCCCGCACGCGCTGCTCCACGTCATCCCGTGCGATCAGGAGCCGCCCCGCGGCATCCGCCGGTTCCCCTTCCCTGGCGGCCCTCGTGCTGAGGGTCATGGTGAGGCCGCCCCGGAACTCAGTCTCCAGCATGTTCCGGCCGAGGCTGAAGACGCTGAAGAGTGACGCGATGGCGATGGCGGCGCATCCAGCCCACAGCACGCCGCGCATCGCGTACCAGTTGAGGCGCGGGGTCAAGAGGCGGCCGACGGTTGGGATCACGGTGGTGATCATCGGCATCGAGCGCACGCCGAGCGGCCCCGTGAGGACGTCGAAGATCCAGCGTGAAGCGAACAGTGCCGTGAACAGCGTGGTGAGCACGCCGATGGCCAGCGTCAGCGCGAATCCCTTCACCTCGGTCGCTGCCGTCTGGTACAGCACGATGCAGACGATGAGGTTGGTGATGTTGCCGTCGATGATCGCGCTCAGCGCGCGCGCGTAGGCCACTTGGATGCCCTCGCGAAGGCTGGCGCCGTTGTCGACCAGCTCCTCGCGGAGTCGCTCGAAGATGAGGACGTTGGCGTCCACCGCCATGCCCATGGTGAGCGCCACGCCAGCAAGCCCGGGCAAGGTGAACGTGCCGTCGATCATCGCCATCACGCCAAAGAGCATGACGCCGTTGAGGGCCAGGCAGAAGTCGGCCACCAGTCCGGGCAGCAGGTAGTAGAGGAGCATGATCACCGCCGTGGCGATGACCGAATAGAAGACGGCGTCGAGGCCGCGGTGCAGGTTGTCGCGCCCGACGGCCGGGCCGAGGATGCTGGTGGAAACCGGCTCTTCGCTCAGCTTCGCCTCCAGTTCGCCGCCCTCAAGCACCCGGATCAGGTAGGTCACGTCGGCCTGCGAGAACTTGCCGGTGATGCGGCCGTTTCCCGGTATCTGGGATTGGAGCGTCGGTGCGGTGTACACCTCGCCGTCCAGCACGATCGCCATCTGCTTGCCGACGTTTGAGCCAGTGAGCTTGGCCATCAGCAGTCCGCCCTGCTGGTCAGTCTGGAAGGAGACGCACGGCTTGCCCAGTTCGTCCCGGTCGGCAGCGGCGCGCTTCATCGCCCACGGCGAACTGCCGCCATGCGTCATGCTCATGGCATCCGTGGTGTACAGGAGCACGTAGATGCGACCATCGTGCGTGGTCGCCAGCAGGTTGCGCCCCTGCAGGTACGCCTCGGGGTTGGCGACCAACTGCTCCAGCTGCTGCGGCGAGTCGTACCACTGGTCCAGGCTTTCCAGCGGATACCAGCGGGCGACCGGGCTCTCCGTGGCATCGGGGCCTCGTTCGGCGAGCTGGCTCCGAAGGCTGGGGACGTCCACCCCGGCCGGGCTCCGGGCATCGACGGCAATGTGGAACTCCAGCACACCTGCCGAGCGGAGGAGTCGCTTGAGGTCTTCCGGGTCGTCGTAGCCCGTCACGACGGCGGCATAGGCGTCGTAGGCAGCGACCAACGTCGCCAAGTCAGGGGCAAGGTCCGGCGCCTGCGACCGCAGCGCCTCCAGTTCCGCATCGCGCGGCGAGGGCCCGAGGACGGGCTTGCCCGCCTCGTCTCGGACGACGCGCCCCTTGGCGTCCTTCTGGGGCACCCCTTGGGGGCTGAGTCGAATCGCCCGCTCCAGCCGGGTGGGGCTGATGGCCGAGGCCAGGGCCGCCGTGCGCAGCCGCTCCATGTCGATCTCGGCGCGCGCGATGTCCGTCTCGATGGGACCGAGTTCGCCGACATCGGCTCCGCGCTGAATCGCCTCGACGTAGCGAGCGCGGGACGCATGTTCCTGGTCGTATGCGGCCTGGAGCCGCATCAAGGTGTCACGGCGGGATCCCGTGGCCGGGGCGTCCCCTGCCGCCGTCGCTGGGGCCAAGTCCGCGGCACGCCCCGAGGCCAGTGCTTCCTCCAGCGCGCGAGGCGTCACGTCGACCATGGCGCTGACTTCGGCAAGCTTCGACCGGAAGGCCGACTGAAGGGCCTTGACTTCGGCGCCGGGGAGCGGCATCACGATCTCGATGCGATCGCGACCTTGCGGCTGGAATGAGATGTCCAGCACGCCTTGCGGGTTGACGCGACGCTTGAGGCTGTCGATGACCTGCCCCACCACTTCCGTGCCGGGCGCGCCCTCGGGCAACTCGACGGCATAGAGGAGGCTCACGCCCCCACGGAGGTCCTTGCCCAGCTTGATCGCCTTGTCCAGCGGGAACAGGCTCCACGCACACAGGGAGGCCAGGGCGGCAATGATCAGGAAACGAGTGGTCAGGCTCTTCATCGGACGTCTTTGTTCACGGAGGCGTGGTCAGTGGCTCGCGACAGCGCGACCCGGTCAGTTCGAGGCCGTGCTCTTGTCGAGCACTTCCGTCACGAAGCTCTTCGCGAAGGTGATCCGAAGGTTGGAGGTCTCGTCCACCTTGAGCGTGACGGTGTCGGGCTTGATCTCGACGACGTGGCCGATGATCCCGCCCGCTGTCTGCACCCTGTCATGTTTCTCGATGGACGCAAGCAGCTGCGCCCGCTTCTTGCGCTCCTTGCGTTGGCCAAACACCGAGAAGAGGATCATCACCACGAGGACCGGGATGAAGATCCAGAAGATGTCGAACGAAGGCGCGCCCTGCGTCGCGGCACCGCCCGCGGTGCCACCGGCTTCACCCGTGAGGCTCGTTGACGTGGCGATCGGGTCACCCGGCTTGGCGGGGCCGCCTTGGGGCCCGGACTGGATCGCGAGGAGGGTCACGGTATGCAGGATCGAGGTCATGGGATCGTCACTTCGGCGTCATCTCGGTCCGGGGGTGCTTCCTGCACCGCGACCGGCCACCGACGCTCGAATGAAGTGGGGAGATTATCGGAAAGTGCCCGCCTCATGTCGGCCATGAATCGCTGGAAATGCCGGATGTTGTGGATGCTGGCCAAGGTTGGCCCAAGCATCTCGTCCGCCATGAACAAGTGCCGCAGGTACCCCCGGGAGAATCCCCCGCCGCACGCCTCGCAATCACACCCCGGGTCGATCGGATCCTGGTCATCGGCAAAACGGGCGTTCCGGAGACGGATCGGGCCGGCAGGCGTGAAGACGAACCCATTTCGGCCGTTGCGGGTGGGGAGGACGCAGTCGAACATGTCCACCCCCGCCTGGACGGCGGCCCAGATGTCGCGCTCGTACCCGACACCCATCAGGTACCGCGGGCGGTCGGCCGGCAACATGGGGGCCGTCATCCGGACCGTGTCGTGGATGGCTTGGGGGCCCTCCCCGACGGCCACTCCCCCGATCGCGAAGCCGGGGAGGTCGTGGGCGCACACGGCATCGACGCTGGCTCGGCGCAGGTCGGGCTCCGTTCCCCCCTGGACGATGCCGAACAGACCCTGCCGATCGGCATGCCGGTGGGCAGCGATGCATCGGGCAAGCCACCGCGCCGTGCGATCGTTCGCGGCGATGACCCGGCGCCGGTACTCGGATGCATCGAGTTCGCCGCGGGCGGGCGGACAGTCATCGAACGCCATCATGATGTCGGACCCGATCGCCTGCTGGATGCCGATCGAGGACTCTGGCCCAAGGTGGACGCGCGACCCATCAATGAACGACCGGAAGGTGACGCCATCCTCGTTGAGGTCGCGGATCTGGGCCATCGAAAAAGCCTGGTACCCACCGCTGTCGGTGAGGATCGGGCCCTCCCACCTCATGAATCGGTGCGAGCCGCCAAACCGCGCCATCCGCTCCGGTCCCGGTCGAAGCAAGAGGTGGTACGCGTTGTTGAGGATGATCTGCGACCCCGTCCCGCGGACCTGCTTCGGCGTGATCCCCTTCATCGCCCCTGCGGTGGCCACTGGCATGAACGCTGGGGTGTCAAAGCTCCCGTGCGGGGTGTGGACCCGGCCCACTCGCGCCTCGCCGCACCGAGCGGCCAACTCGAACCGGATGCTCAATGGCTGCTCGCTTGCCGCAACGTCTCGCGCTCCTGCGCCGTGAGGGATCCAAGCCCGTGCTGGCGGATCTTGTCCAGGATCCGGTCCACCTCGGCCTGCACGCCGGGTTGAGACTGGGCTCGTTGCTTTGCGCGCCGGGTGTTGCTCCAGGGATCGAACCGGCCGAGGAAATCGAAAAAGTCACTCAGGTGGTGCGGTCGCCGGGCGAAGTACCAGCCCGCCATCGCGCCACCGAGGTGCGCCGTCTCGCCGCCGGCATTCTCGGTGGGCAGGGAGAAGAACGGGAGGTTGATCCCCAGGCTCGCGAAGAGGATCGTGGCGACGGCGATGACCACCAGCCCGTAGGCCATCGTGGACAGCCGCATCGGGATGACGAAGAAGAGGAGCACGGTGGCGTTGGGCACGTATCGCGCCGCCGCGATGAGGACGCCGAAGATGCCCGCGCTCGCGCCGACCAGCGGCATGTTCGGGTTGTTGAACAGGAAACCTGGGAGGCGCGTCCCGGGCCCGAAGAGATCACCCGCCGCCGATCCGGCCGCATTGAGCAGCAGGTACAGCAACGCGCCTGCGATGCCGCAGGTCAGGTAGAACGCCAAGAACCGCTTGCGACCCAGGGCGTGCTCCACGATGGGGCCGAAAAACCAGAGCGCCAGCATGTTGAACAGGAGATGGCTCATGTTCGCGTGGCAGAACTGGAATCCGATGAAGCGCCAGAACTCGAATCCCCGGAGGCCGAACTCCTTGGACCACGTCACCAGCGCGGTGGACGTGGAGAAGTAGAGCCACTTCTGGAAAAACGGTGTCCCCACGTACGTGCGCTCGGCGACGACGACCTCGCGGCCACCCGTGACGGTGGAGACCAGCTGCACGCCGGTGCCTGATCCGCGCGGCGCCTGGACCACGCGCCCGTTCGCGGTCCGGGACCGCAGCGGTTCAATGGGCGAGACGCGGAAACTGGCCCCCTCGGTCGAGGCATCCATCACTTGCCGCTGGGAGAGAAAGATCCACTGCGCGGGGAGCGACGGCGTGAGGAGCGAATCCAGGACGAAGACGGCGCAGCACGCCACGATGAGCCATACCGTGATGCTCCATCGACGCCGGCTCGGCCTCGATTGGTGTTGGGACATCCACGCTCGATCACCCGCAACCATGGGGAGGGGGAGGCTACCCGCATCGGTCCTGCGGTAGCGTCTCGCCACGTGAGACGGCCCAACGACACGTCGCCTGCTGGCCATGCGCCACCCGACTGCGGCGAGCCCGGCTGCACGACGAGGGTGGTGAACCTGCACAAGTCGTTCGGCCGGCATGCCGTGCTGGGGGGCGTTTCCATCGAGTTCCGGAAGGGAAAGACGACCGTCGTCCTGGGTCCTTCCGGCTGCGGGAAGAGCGTGATGCTCAAGCACATCGTCGCGCTCCTCCATCCGGACTCGGGCGAGGTCTGGTTCAACGGGCGACGCATGGACCGCCTCAAGGAGCCCGAGCTTGGCCGGGCCCGCCGCGAGATCGGGTTCCTCTTCCAGCAGGGCGCGCTGTTCGATTCCCTGTCGGTGTTTGACAACGTCGCGTTCCCCCTGCGCGAGCACGGCTGGACGGACTCACGGGCGATCGCCGAGCGCGTCGGCCAGGTGCTGGACCAAGTCGGCCTGGCTCACACGGCCAAGCAGTGGCCCACTGACCTGAGCGGTGGGCAACGCAAGCGAGTCGCCCTCGCTCGAGCCATCGCCCTCGAGCCGTCCCTCGTGCTGTACGACGAGCCGACGACCGGCCTCGACCCGATCCGCTCTGACGTGATCAATGAACTGATCATCAAGCTGAAGGAGTCGCTCGGGATCACGTCGATCGTGGTGACGCATGACCTCCAGAGCGCCTTCAAGGTCGCCGACTGGATGGTGATGCTTCATGAGGGGCAAGTGCGACTGCAGGGCCCCCCCGACTCATTCTGGGCGTCGCGCGACCCCATCGTGCAGCGATTCCTCCGGGGCGAGGCCACTCCCGAAGAGCTCTCCGCGATCTGGCCGACCGGCGTGTCGCGCCCCACGGGTACAGTGCAGGAAGATCGACCATGAGCGACGCACACCGCGATTTCAAGATCGGCCTGACCACCCTCGGTGGACTCGTCGGCCTCACCGCCGTCCTGTTCTCCTTCGGCGAACTGGACCAGTTCTTCCGCAAGTCGTACCTGGTGACGGTTCGCGCGGATCGCGGATCGGGATTGCGCGCTGGATCGCAGGTCATGCTCAACGGCGTGGCGATTGGCTCGGTCGACGCCGTTGCCCTGGATACCGACTCCATGGACCCGGTCCTCATTCGCCTGAGCATCGACCTTGACACGGCCATTCCGCTCAACGCCGTCGCTGGTGCCGATGCCAGCCTGCTGGGCTCGGGAGCACGGCTTGACTTCATCCTGCCCCGCGGTGTCCAACCCGCCACCGCGTACCTGCCCAAGGACGGGACGGCCTTGGTGCGCGCCAGCTTCCAGAGCCTGGACGAACGATTGCTCGCCGTCGTCGAAAGCAACTTCGGCCACATGGATGAGACCCTCCGCAGTTTTTCCCGGCTGGCCGACGACCTGGATTCGCTGGTGAGCGAAGTGCCGGCCGGCAGCCCCGAGGAAGAATGGAACGTGCGCACCAGCGTCCGGCGCCTCAACCGCATGCTGGCCAGCGCCGGGCGCGCCTTTGACGGGGCCGCCGAACTGCTCGGCGACGAGCAGCTTCGCGCCGACGTCCGAAGCGCCGTCTGGAAGGCGAACACCCTCATCGACGAGGCCTCCGCCGCGATGCGCTCGCTGGGCGCCGTCGCCGGGAAGGTGGAACTGCGCGTGCAGGAACTCCAGCCGGTCGTGGAATCCATGCGATCCACGCTGGCACACGTCGACGCACTCGCTGCCGATGCGCGCGAAGGCAAGGGGACGATCGGCCAGCTGCTGACGAACCCGGATCTCTACAACTCACTGGATGACTCGGCGACCAGGCTCCGCGCCACGCTGGCCGAGATGGAGCTGCTCCTGCGCAAGATTCGCGAAGAGGGCCTGGACGTCAAGTGGTAGTCCGGCCGACGCTCACGCCACGACACGGGGCCATCAACACAAAAGCGGGGAGGCACCTGTGTGCCTCCCCGCCCATGAACATGTGAACGTGTCGGGGTGAAGCGCGTCAGCGGATCACGAGCACCTCGACACGACGGCTGGCGGCTTTCGTGGCCTTCGGATCCTGCGGACCGTAGGAGGCCAGGGCGATGTCAGCACCGTCAAGTCCGTTGGACGTGCAGTACTCACGGACCGACCATGCCCGGTCAAAGCCGAGGTGGTAGTTGGACTTGAACCCAGACTTCTTGATCGGGTCATCGTCGGTGAAGCCGGTCACGCGGAGCTTGTTGCCCGAGTAGTCCTTCTTGATCGCGGCGATCATCTTGTCCAGCGTCTTCTTGGCTCCGGACTTGAGCGATGCCTTGCCGCTGTCAAACAGCACGTCTCCGGGGATCGTCATGTTGAGCCCCTCGGCCGTGGTGTTGACCGTGATGTTCTCGTCGATGAACGGCGTGTTGCCGGCGTTCACCACGTCGACCGCCATGATGGACGGTGGAGCGCTCTCCACTTCGGTGAGGCGTCGCTCGGCGTCCGAGGCGCGAGCATCGGCAGCCAGGCGTTCCTTCTCGGCCGACGTCAGCGCATCATTTCGCTGCGTCAGCTGCGAACGGAGCGCATCATTCTCCCGAAGGAGCATGGCATTCTCGTCCTTGACCTTGTTGTCACATCCAGTGAGTCCAACGACACAGAGGCTCATCGTGGCGAGCCCGACACCGTACAGCGTGTTTCGAGTCAACATCATGTGGCGAATCCTTTCAGGGTACATCCCCGTGCGGACTCTACCTTCGGCTACTCGTAGGCGCGCACGGTTGCCGCAGAATCCGCGGGAATCCACTGCAGCAACTGGGCCAGGTCCACGAGCGCGGGGCGGAGGAGCAGGACCACCGCCAGCCCGATCACGAGGTACGGGCCGAAGGGGAGTTCCCTCCGGGCGGATGGCGCACGGATCAGTCGTTGCGCCACCGTCCAGGCCAGGGCCGGGAACGGGGCGACGAGGAAAGCCACCAGTGGGTCGCGCCACCCGAGGACGGCCCCCGCTGCTGCCAAGATATGCACATCTCCCAGCCCCATCGCCTCCCGGCCGAACGCCAAAGTCCCGGCCACTCGGACCAGCCAGACGATGGCACCGCCGCACAGGTAGCCGGCCAGCGCGGCCACAAGGACTTCCAGGGCTGCGTTCGGGAGCGGCGCCCCAAGGGTTCCACGGGAAAGCCAGCCCGCGACGGCGCCAAGCGCGATCACGCCGATGAAGGCCAACTCTGGCCACATCTCACGTCGTGCATGCGGGTAGTCGCCAAGCGTCTCTCCTTCCGCGACAAACTGTTCGTAGTCGGCAAAACTCCGGCGGATCCACCCCTTCCAGAGCATCACGTTGGCCAGCAGCAGCCCGATGCTTGCCCCGATGGTCACCGCCTGCCAGGTGCCAGCGACCGCCGGGATCGGCGGCCACAGCGAAGCCGGTCGCGTGGAAAAAGAGGACTGGACGACCCACGACGCGAGACCGACACCCGCGACCCATCGCACGATGGACATAGGCACCAGGTAGCGGGCCGCGTCGCAGAGGGCCACCGCGGCCATGCCCCCAATGAGCACCACCAGTCCCGCGGCGGCCGGAAGGCTTCCCGTGAGTCCCGCGGCGCGCCACCAGCGGCTGGTGCCACCGGCCCACCAACCACCCGGTTCGACGTGATAGAGCATCACATAGAGCCACACGGTCACGATGCCGACCGCCAGTTCCACCAACGGGTATTGGATCGAGATCGGCTGCGAGCATCCTCGGCACTTTCCCCGCAAGAGCAGCCAGCCGATGACCGGGAGGTTCTCGCGGGCCGTCAGGAGTCGACCACATTTGGGACAGCGGCTTGGGGGTCGGATGACGCTGAGTCCCTCCGGGATCCTGTACGCCAGCACATTCACGAAACTGCCGACCGCAGCGCCGAACCAAAACGCGAAGAACCCTTCCACGACGGCGGGAAGGGCCATTTCAAACCATGCCGCGGCGAGGAGGATCACGTCGAGGAATCCAGGTCGTTCAATCCTGCCCGCCGGCGAGTTGTGCCGTGGTCAGTTCCCTGACGCGAAGCTCGGCGGTATCCAGCACCGACTGGCATCGCTTGAGCAACTCGGTGCCACGTTGGAATGCCTGCACGCTCTGGTCAAGCGGCAGTTGGCCGCCTTCGATGGATTGCACCACGGCGCGGAGTTCCTGGAACGCCTCTTCGTACGAAAGGCTTTCGACTGGTTTCGGGGCCTCTGGCTGTCGACTCGACATGGGGCGATCCTACGGGCGCGTTCCCGGGGAGTCCGATGGCTCCCCCACCCCATGGAGGTCGGCGCGCCGCTCACCGTCTCGATAGACCAGTGACACCGTGCCGCCGGATGGCATTGCGGCCGCGGAGGTCAGCACACCCGTCGTTCCGTGCACCATGACGTAGCCGCGATCCAGTACCGAATAAGGGCTGACGGCGGCGAGTCTTCCGCCAAGTGCCTCGATCGCCCCCCGTGCGAGCGCAGTGCGCGCGGGTATCGCGCGAAGGAGTCGAGCTCGCTCGGCAGCCAGTGCGTCCACGGCCCGCGCGACGCGCGTCGTGGCCTGGCCCTGCATCCGTCGCGCCACTTCACGAAGGAGTTCCCTCTGCCGGTGGATCGGGGCCGCCGGATCGACCAGGCACGGCCGGGTCGCCACCGCGCGGAGGGCGTCGCGTCGGCCCGCGACGCACATCGCCAGCCCCACGCGGGCCCGGTCGGCGAGCGCAGCGAGTTCCTCGCCAAGGGCCGCGCGATCGGGCAACAGCGCGGCGATCGCGGCCGTCGGGGTCGCCGCACGGCAATCGGCCACCAGCTCGGCGAGGGTGGTGTCGATCTCGTGGCCGATGGCCGCGACGATCGGGATCCGAGCCTCGTGAATGGCTCGCGCCACGACCTCCTCGTTGAAGCACCAGAGGTCTTCCAGGCTCCCACCGCCGCGGGTGAGGACAAGGGCATCGATTCCCATCCGGGCGGCAGCGCGATCGACGGCGGCAATCGCCGCGGCGATCTCGTGCTCCACGCCGGCGCCCTGCACGCGGACATCGACCACCACGATCTCCGTCGAAGGGAGTCGCTGCCGAGCCGTCACCAGGCAATCCTGCAAGGCGGCGCTGGTGCGGCTGGTGACGATCGCAATCCGCCTGGGATGCGCGGGCAGGGGGCGCTTGGCGGCGGGGTCCAGCCAGCCACGGGTCATCAACTGTTCCTTCAGCAGGCGCAGCTTGGCGTCAAGGCTCCCCTGCCCCACATGTTCCATGGCGTCCACGCGCAGCGTCAGTCGGCCACCCTCGGCCCAGTAGCCGACCCTTCCCTTGACCAGGACCTTGTCGCCCTCGCGCGGCTGCATGGCCAACTTGGGGATGTCGCCGCGATAGCAGATCGCCTCCACGACGGAGCGTTCATCCTTCAGGCGGAAGTAGATGTGGGTCTTGGTGGTGGGGCGACTGACCTCGCCCACCACCGACAGCCGTTCCGGGAAGGCGGCATCGATCGCGCTCACCACTCTTGCGGAGAGCTGCGAGACGGAAAGCGGCCGATCAGCCGGCGAAGGCGATCCCGGATCGGTGTCCGTCGGAGGTGTTGCGCCCGGCGACGCGGCAAAGAGGCTGCCCAGCGCCTCGCGTGCCTTGAAGGGCTTTCGTGTGGTCACGCAGGTAATGTACGGATCGCATGTCGAGTACGGCCGCACTCAATCCCGGCGCGACACTCTCCGTGGCCGCCATGCCCGGCGTGGGATCTCGGACCGCGGCGGCGCTCGCCCGGCTTGGCATCGGTTCGATCGAGGACCTCCTGTGGCATGTTCCCCACCGCCACGAGCGATTGCTGGCCGAACAGTCGATCACCGCACTGGACACCTCGCTGACCGACGGCGAGTTGGTGACGGTGCGGGGCGAAGTCGCCGCCGTGCGCTCCGTTCGAGCCGGTGGCGGGCGTGCTCGTGTGGAGGCCACGATCTCCGACGGGACCACGACGATGCGGCTGGTCTGGTTCAACTCACCCTGGATCGCTCGCAAGCTCCATCCCGGGGCGTGGGGCATCGTTCAGGGCAAGTGCACCCATTTCCGCGGCTACCTCCAGATCGCCAATCCGCAGTGGACGCCAATGCGTCCCGACGAACCGCGCGCCGACCTCGGGGGGGCTCGCCTCCGCCCGATCTACCCAACGACGGAGGACATCCCGCAGGATCGATTCGAGAAGCTCATCGGCCCACTCCTTCCCCAGGTCGAATCGATGCTGTCCGACTGGCTCCCCGAGGCCGACCGCTTGCAGCAGGGTCTCCCATCGCTGGCGGATGCGATGAGGATGGTGCACTCGCCCGCAGCGCCGGAGGACGTCCCCCTTGGCCGTCGACGGCTGGCCTTTGACGAGCTGTATCTCCTTCAGGTGGCGCTCGCCATGCGGCGATGGCAGGTCCGACATGCCGGGGGCTCTTGCGCGATCGCCGTCACCGAAGCCGTTGACGACGCCATCCGCCGTCGGCTGCCGTTCTCGTTGACGCCCGACCAATCCACCGCGATCGCCGAGATCACCCAGGACCTGCACTCGACCGTGCCGATGAATCGCCTCCTGCAGGGCGACGTCGGATCGGGCAAGACCGCCGTCGCGGTCTACGCGCTGCTCGCTGCCGTTGCGGCCGGCCACCAAGGCGCGCTCGTGGCCCCGACGGAATTGCTCGCGGAGCAGCACGCGCGGAGCCTCCGCGCGATGCTCACCGGTGCCCCGATGGAATGGGCGCTCTTGACCGGCAGCACGCCGACCGCAGAGCGCCGAGCGATCCTCGCGGGCCTCTCCGGCGGATCGATCCCGCTGGTCGTCGGGACCCACGCGCTCCTGACGGAGTCCATCGACTTCAAGAGCCTCGCACTGGCGGTGATCGACGAACAGCACCGATTTGGAGTCTCCCAGCGAGCGGCGCTGCGTGCCAAGGGTGCCGGCGGCGCGCCACACACGTTGGTCATGACGGCCACCCCGATCCCGCGCACCCTGGCCATGGCGTTCTTCGGTGACCTGGATGTCTCGACCATCCGGCACCTGCCGCCCGGCCGGCAGCCAGTGGCCACGCGCGTCGTCGGGTTCGACCGGTCCGACGACGTCTACCGATATGTCCGCACCCGGATCGACAAGGGTGAGCAGTGCTACGTCGTCGTGCCTGCCGTGGAGGAGTCGGATGCGGGACTCTCTGACGTGGCCAGCACCGTCGAACGGCTCCGCGCCACGCACTTCCAGGGACTGTCGGTCGGCGCAGTCCATGGCCGCCTGTCCGCCTCCGACCGCGACGCCGCCATGGAAGCGTTCCGCGCCGGACGGACCCAGGTGCTGGTGGCCACGGTGGTGATCGAGGTGGGCGTCGATGTCCCCAATGCCTCGCTCATGGTGATCGAACACGCGGAGCGCTTCGGCTTGGCCCAGCTGCACCAACTCCGCGGGCGCGTGGGCCGGGGCACGGCGGCCAGCCTGTGCGTGTTCATCGGGGACCCGACGACGGACGATGCGCGGCACCGCCTCAAGGTGATCGCCGAGTCGAATGACGGCTTCCGCATCGCCGAAGCTGACCTGGCCATCCGCGGCCCCGGCGACTTCTTCGGCGAACGGCAGTCGGGACTCCCGCCGTTCCGCGTCGCGGATCTCATGCAGGACGGACTCCTGCTGGAGCACGCACGCGCCGCGGCGAGCCGCCGCGTCGCCCAGAGCCCGCAGCTGGACCTCCCCGGCGAACGACTGCTTCGCGTGGCGGCGCTCCAACGGTATGGCTCCGCGCTTGGCCTGGCCGACGTCGGGTGAACCCGTCGCACGTTGCGCCCCTACCATGCGTCGCCCATGAGCGCCGCGGTCGAGATCGATTCCCTCCAGTTTGCATATCCCGACGGCTTCAGCCT
This sequence comes from Planctomycetia bacterium, assembly GCA_005776885.1. Lineage (GTDB taxonomy): Bacteria > Planctomycetota > Phycisphaerae > Phycisphaerales > SM1A02 > SXOD01. The sequence goes on along the minus strand of SXOD01000064.1, from coordinate 40,453 downwards.
CGCGGTGCCCACGTTTCGACTCGACGCGTCGGAACAGGTGCTGCTCGCGGGCACCAGCGGCTGCGGCAAGAGCACCTTGCTGCACTTGATCGCCGGGTTGGAGGAAGCCGCCGGCGGGTCGATCGCCATCGCGGGGACCACGATCGGGTCGCTCCGCGGCGCCGCACGCGACGCCTTTCGCGGGCGCGCCATCGGCATGGTCTTCCAGACCCACCACCTGCTGCCAGGCTTCTCGGCCCGTGAAAACCTGCTGATCGCCATGATGTCCAGCTCGATCCCGGATTCGGAGCGTGGCCCGCGCGGCGAGGCATTGCTTGGCGCCGTCGGCCTGCCGGCTCCCGATCGCGACCGAGCTGCCGACCGGCTCAGCGTGGGGCAGCAACAGCGAGTGGCCGTGGCGCGCGCCGTCGCGGCCCGGCCGGCGCTTGTGCTGGCTGACGAGCCGACCGCGAGCCTCGATCCCGCGAACGCCGATGCCGCGATCGTCCTCCTGCGCGATACGTGCCGTGCCGCCGGCGCGGCACTCCTGTGCACCAGCCACGACCCCGCCATGCGTTCTCGATTCGACCGCGTCGTGGAGCTCTCCTCAATCGTGCGCACTCGCACATCCGGAGGGTCAACGGCATGAATGACTTCTCGATCGTGCTGCGGAGCCTCCGCACTCGACTGCTGTCCACCACCATTTCCGTCGCGAGCGTGGCTGTCGCGGTGGCGTTGCTCCTGGTGCTCCTCTCCCTGCGCGAGAGCGCCACGCAGGCGTTCCGTCGCGGATCGGGCAATGCCCACTTGATGGTCGGCGCCGATGCCAGCCCGCTTGTGGTTGTGCTCAACGGACTCTTTTATGCCAATCCCCCTGCGCGGGCGATTCCGTGGGCGAAGAGCAGCGACATCCGCTCCAGCTTTCCTTGGGCGTGGTCGGTGGCCACGCAACTGGGGGACAGCTACCGCGGCAGCCCGCTGGTGGCGACCGAACAGGCATTCTTCACGTCGTTCGAGCCCGTGGCCGGCCGGCCATTCCAGTTCAGGAGCGGGAAGGCATTCGACCAGCCGTTCCAGGTCGTGGTGGGCAGCGAGGCTGCTGCGCTCCACGGCCTCCGCCTCGGCGATGACATCGTGACCACCCACGGCTCCTGGGGGAGCCGCGAAGGGGGCCACCAGCACGAGAGCCATCCGTGCGAGGTCGTGGGGATCCTGGGTCCGACCGGCAGCGCGCATGACCGGGCGCTCTTCACGGCCCTTGAAACCTCGTGGGTGATTCACGCCGAAGAGCGGCTGGAACGCGAGCAGGCGAGCGAGGCGGCCAGCCCCGATGCCGACGGCGGCGACCATGCCGGGGAAAACGACGACCACGACGATCATGTCGATCACGAGGAGAACGGGCACGGGCACGTGCACGTGGAGGTTGACGACCTCCGGGACGAGGATCGTTTGGTGACGGACATCCTGCTTCGGCTCCCCACGCGCGCGGGATCCGATGCCAGCGCGGCGATGCAGGCCCAGTACGACCGACTGCGCCGCGATCCCACCATCACGGTGGCGCAGCCGGCCCAGGAGGTCGGCAAGCTTTTCGCGATCGTCGGCAGCATTGACGAGATCCTGCTCGCCATGGCGGTTGCGGTGCTGGTCTCCTCCGGCCTGGGCATCCTGCTGTCGCTCTACAACTCGATGGAAATGCGCCGCCGCCATGTGGCCATCCTCCGGGTCCTGGGCACGAGCGCGGGGCGGATCTTCGGGATGGTCCTCGCCGAGGCCGCACTCATCGGGCTGATGGGCGCCGTGGCAGGCGTGATCCTGACCGCCATCGCCGGGACGGTGGCCAGCGAGATCGTCGAGGCCCGCGTGGGGCTGGTCCTGGACGCGATGCCCACGATTCGCACGATCATCGCGGTGACGGCCGGTGCCGTGGCCCTTTCGATGCTGGCCGGCATCATCCCCGCGTTGCGCGCCTACCGCACCCCGATCGTGCACCACCTTGGAGCAATCGACTGATGCGCTGGCTGTGGGCCTCGCTCGTCGCGTTGTGTGGCGTCGGTGCGGCGGCGTGGTGGCTGGGTGGCGAGACGGGCACGACCGCAGTTGATGCTGGGCCGCCGCCCACGACTGGGCCGACTCAGCCGACTCAGCCGACGCCTCCGCTGACACCAGCCACGGCTCCGACGCCGACCCCCACGATCACCGCGACAAGCCCTGCGGTCCAGGGCGCCTCGCTTCCGCTCGGCCTGGACGCGGTCATCCCCGCCGCGACCGTGGCGCCGGGCCACGTTTCCCGCACCGCGGCAGGCGCGTTGTCCTGCGATGGTCGATACGAAGTCGCCGGCGACGGCACCCGCGAGCACCCGTATCTCCTTTCCTGGGAGCTCCTCACCAGCGCGGAGGATTCCTACGTGCCTCGCCTGGGCATGTCTGCGATCCCCCAACGCGTGGCGCTGTTGCAGGGATCGTGGGTCACGGTCAGCGGATACATCGCATTCCCGCTCGTGGCCACGGAGACCGACGAAGTGCTCCTCATGCTCAACCAATGGGATGGCTGCTGCATCGGCGTGCCCCCCACCCCGTACGACGCCGTCGAGGTTCGCCTCGATCACGCCATCGAGATCGGCAAGCGCCACCAGATCCAGTACGCCACGATCACGGGCAAGCTGGAGATCGATCCCTACGTCGTGGACAAGTGGCTTGTGGGCCTCTACCTGATGGAAGATGCGTCGCTGACGATGGACATGTGATGTCCATCGAAGCCGCGGACGTCGTGATCGTCGGGGCGGGTGCCGCCGGGCTCATGGCTGCGATCGTCGCGGCACGCGAGGCGCCCGGGCGCCGGATCGTCGCACTCGACGGTGCCCGGACGATTGGCGCCAAGATCCTCGTCGCCGGCGGCGGCCGATGCAACGTCACGCACCACGAGGTCTCCGAGCGCGACTACGCCGGCGGCTCGCCCCATGCCATCAAGCAGGTGCTTCGGTCATTCGGCGTCCGCGACACGGTGGCGTTCTTCCAGGAACTGGGCGTGGAACTGAAGCGCGAAGGGACCGGAAAGCTCTTCCCAACCACCGACACTGCCCGCACGGTGCTCAACGCCTTGCTCACCGGCCTGCGCGAGGCGGGTGGCGAGCTTTCCCACCCGACGCGCGTTCGGTCGATCACGCGGTCGCCGGCCGATGGCCCTTTCCGGGTGGAAGCTGATGGCGTCACGCTCCTGGCGCATCGCGTGATCATGGCGACCGGTGGCATGGCACTCCCCAAGAGTGGGTCTGATGGGGGCGGGTATGCCATCGCGCGCGCCCTCGGCCACTCGCTTCGCGAGCCGATCCTGCCGGCGTTGGCGCCGCTGGTCGTGACCGACCCGCCGTGGATCCGGGAGCTGTCCGGGGTGGCCGTGCATGCCTCGATCACGCTGGTGTCATCGTCCGGCAAGCACCTCCTCACGATGGACCGCGACATGCTCTGCACCCACTTTGGCCTGAGCGGGCCCGGGCCGATGGACGTCAGTCGGCACTGGCAGATGGCGAGGGTGGCCGATCGCGGCGCGCACATTCTCGTGTCGTGGCAGTCCGGCCTCACCCTTGATGCGGTGGAGTCGATGATGCGTGGCTCGCACGCCCCCGCCCTCCCGTGGCTGCGAGAGGTCGTTCCCGAGCGGCTCGCACGGGCGCTCCTTGACGCGGCCCGCGTGCCGGTCGATGCCTCCATGCGCCAGCTCCCGAAGGAATCGCGACGTGCGCTGGCCTCGCTCATCACGCAGTGCCCCGTCCGGCCGAGCGAGACGCGCGGGTTCACCTACGCGGAGGCCACGGCCGGCGGCGTGCCGCTTGACGAGGTGAAGCTGGCGACGATGGAGTCGCGCCGCTGCCCGGGGCTCTCCCTGTGCGGCGAGATCCTGGACGTCGACGGTCGCATCGGTGGCTTCAACTTCCAGTGGGCGTGGGCGACGGGGACACTGGCGGGTCGATCCGCCGCACGATCGCTCCCACCGCCGTGACCATCGCCGCGACCTGCGCCGGGTCCGCGGCGAGTGCCGGGTCCCTTTCGACGGCGCGGTACCAGTCGGCCACGCGCCATGCGGCGGTGTCGTCCCGCCCCGGCCGTCGCGGCACCAGGTGCACGTGCAGGTGCGGTGCCCCCTCCCCAAACGCAATGGCGTAGACGCGGAGCGATCCGGTCGCCTCGCGGACGGCACGTGAGGCCGCCCTCAGGACCGGACCAAGTTCCATGGACTCCTCGTCGTCAAGGTCGGCCGGTCCCGCGACGTGTCGAGTGGACTCCAGTTGGAACCAACCCGCGAGCGGAGCCGGGGGAGCATGATGACGAATCGTCCAGTGCCGAGAACGCCAGGCCACGAGGCGTTCAAGTGCTGGGTCCATCGACCGCGCACAGACGCCGCAGGTTGCGTCCGACGGTGCGGGATCGCTGACGTCCACGCTCACTTGGTGCCCTTCGGCCCGCCATCCGTGAGGTACTTGTCTCGCACCGCCTGCTCGAGGTCGATCCCGGTGATGTTCGCCAGCGTGAACATCCACGCCATGCAGTCCGCGAACTCCTCCGCCAGCGCCTTGGGATCTCCCTTGCCACGCTCATGGTCGCCGAGGGCCTCGGCCAGCTCGCCAAACTCCTCGGCAAACCAGAGGAAGGTGCCACCGACGCCGCGGGCGTTGTCTGTGGCGAAATACCGATCGCGGATGTGGGCCTGGAAGTCGGCGATGCGCATGGTGGGATGGGGTTGGGCCAGCGTCCACGGCGGGGATCGAACCTGCAACCTTCTCCTTCGGAGGGCGACGATCTATCCAATTGAGCTACGTGGACTGGAGCATGGGATACTACCACCCCACGATGACCAATCGCGCAGGCACGATGGCGCACGATCGCCCTTCCACGGTCGGCGGCACCACCGTGCTGCTCGTGCTCACGTTCCTGAATTCCGTCGGGACCAGCGTGCTCTGGAACGGGATGAGCTTCGTCTTCAAGCACCAGTTCCACTACCCGGAGTGGAAGACGATGATGGTGTACGTGGTGACCGCGATCGTGTACGTGTCCGCCGCCAGCGCGGCCGGGCCGCTGCTCTCGCGGTCGCGCGGCCGACTGTCCGCGCGCGGACTCATCGGCATCGCCTTCGCGTTCGAGATCGCTCCGATCACCCTGCTTCCGTGGGCCTCTCCCGAAACGACCCTGCTTGTCGCCGCCGTGACGGCCAGCATCGCCGGCGCCCTCCTGTGGCCGGTCATGGAGGCCTACGTGGCCGGCGGCAAGCACGGTCACGCCATGCGCAAGTCGATCGGCGTCTGGTGCATCGCCTGGATGTCGGCCGTCACCCTCACGCTCATCGCGATGGGTCCGCTCTTCGCGTTGGAGAACATCGCCGGTGCAACCGTCACGGGCATTGTCCTCGTCGGCGCCGTCTCCCTCCTGCTGCTTGGATTGCTCCCACGCCATCCCGCCCCCCACCCACACGACGCCGAGGTGGCCCCGCCTGCCTACAAGCCCCTGCTGGACTCGGCACGCATCCTCCTGCCAGTCTCCTACGTCCTGGTGAGTGCGATGGCGGCGATGCTCCCCTACACACTCTCCGCCCTGGCCCTGCCGGACACGTGGCAGACGCCACTCGCGGCGACATGGCTGGGCGTACGGACCTTTGCGACTGGCATCCTCGCGTTTACGCACGGGTGGCATGGGCGATGGGGTGCGATCGGGATCGCGGCCCTGGGCCTCGTCGGCGGGTTTGCCATCGTCTCGTTCGGGCCGACGGTCCCAGTCGTGCTGGCCGGGCTGGCCTGCTTCGGCCTTGGCCACGCCATCGCCTATTACGCCGCGCTCTATTACGCGATGCGAGTGGGGAGTGCCGGCGTCGAGGCCGGTGGCACGCACGAGGCGTTGATCGGTGCGGGCTACGTGGCTGGACCACTCGTGGCGGCCGGCGGCGTGGCGATGGGCGGCAGCGTCGGCATGCCCACCGCGGTGCTCGCGCTCTGCGTCATCAGCGGCATCCCCGCACTCCGACCCTTCATCCGGTGGCGCCGCACCCAAGCACTCGGGTGAGCGCGAGTTCAAGGTCGGGGTCCTCGAATCGAAATCCACACTGGAGCAGTTTCCGCGGCATCGCGAATTGTCCGGAGAGCAACAACTCGTCCGCCAGCTCCCCAAGCACCAATCGGAGTGCCCACGCGGGTGCGGGCAAGAGCGCCGGACGGTGAAGGACGCGTGCGAGGGTCGAGGCAAACACAGCTTGGGAGACCGGCCCGGGTGACGACAGGTTGACGGGGCCGCCAACCGCGGAAGCTGCCGGCGACGCCAACCAGCACATCGCGCGCACCGCATCGTCACACGTGATCCATGACACTCCCTGTCGACCGGACCCCACGCGTCCACCCAAGCCCAGGCGGAACGGGAGGCGCATCGCCGCCAGGGCTCCACCCTCGCGCGACAGCACCATCCCCAGCCTGGCCGACACCACGCGAACGCCGGCCTGCCGCAGCGGCTCTGCCGAAGCCTCCCACGCGGCGGCGAGATCCGCCAGGAATCCCGCGCCACGGGGGGAATCCTCATCGATCGCCCGTGTGTCGTTGTCCCCGTAATACCCCACCCCGCTGGCGTGGATGAAGGTGCGTGGGAGATGCGGTCCACGAGCGAGCGATGTCGCAAGCGCGGCCGTTGCGTCCACACGACTGGACCAGATCGCGGCGCGGCGACGTCGGGTCCAGCGTCCGCCGGCCAACGACTCGCCCGCGAGGTGCACGACCGCCGTGATCGGCTGGTCCCCCATGGCCAGCCCGCCGGTGGCGACCTCCCAGGCCACTTCGTCCGCGCGAGTTGCCTTGGTCGCGCCTCGACGCGCGCGGAGCACGCGGTGCCCCTCCAGCTGAAGCCGTTGACACAGCGGTCCCCCGACGAGCCCTGTCGCGCCCGTCACCAGCGTGGGTCCAGAATCGCATGAACTCATCCCGCCATGATCCCATAGCACCCGGCTTGGACCGGGAGTTCTAGAATCGCGCGCTCATGGCCAGCACTCCTCCACAGACTCCCGCAGCCGGTCCCCCGCGAGCCGCGTGGGCGGGACAACTCGGCTTCGTCCTGGCACGCCTCGCCGTGCCGGCGTGGGTCGCCACGGGCGCCACCTTCAAGCTGGTCGAGCGAAATCCGCTCCTCCTCCCCAAGCCACTCTTCGACCTCGTTCGTGCCGGTGACGGCACCCTCGGGATGGCCGGTCTGGAGTGGCTCGACTTCGCGCTGCGATCGTTCGTCGCCATCGAGTTCGTCTTGGTGGCCATCATGGTCTTCATGCCCGGGCTGGCGCGACGAGCGGCACTCTTGATCCTGGGGATCTTCATCGCCACGCTTCTGGCGCTCATCGTGCCGCTGTGGGCCAGCGAGGGGTTTGGCAAGGTGCTCCAAGGATCGTGCGGCTGCTTCGGCGAGAGTGGCCCCAATCCCGTGCTCATGCTCGGCGCTGACGCGGTCCTCTTCGTTCTCGTCCTGCTCTTCCCTCCACCGCAGCCGATCACGAGTGCGACAGCCCCGCACTCCGTCGGGCTGGCTCGCGGTGCCTCGCTTGCCGCGCTGGTGGGCCTGGCACTGGCCATCACCTCATTCCTGGTGCCAGCAAGGGGCACGATCCTGGTCGATCCCCCGGTCATGCCCGCGCCCGCTCCCGGCGAGGATGAGACGGCACCATCGCCACCCGCCGTGCCGACGGCCACTCAGGCCGCACCCTGGCCGGCGATGCCATCGACTATGCAGGCGTTCTACATGCCGGAGTTTGCCGATTGGGTCGGCACCCGGCTGGGCTCGCAGCCCGAGGCCGCGCTGATCATGCCCGCCCCGCCGGTAGACATCCAGCACGGCGTGTGGAACATCGTCTTCTACCGAGAGGACTGCGACCACTGCCACGAACTGCTTGGCAGCTATTTCTCGCCGGCCGTCCGGCATCCAACGCTCTGCATCGCCATTCCCGACACCGAGCCAGACGCGGCGCTTGAGATGCCCTGCGAGGAGTGTCAGTTGCGCTCGCTCGCGAAGGGCCCGCAGTACGTGCTCTCCACCCCAGTCCTGCTTCGCCTGGAGGACGGCATCGTCACGCGGCTCTGTGGCGATCCCGAAGATCCCTCGGAGGTGGAAGCGTGCATCGAGTGACGCTCCACCGACGATTGATCGACACCGCCTCCCCGCTGCTTTTTCTGGGCACGGCGTCGGCCATCCTGCGCGGCGGTTCGTCCTGGGCACCGCATTGGATCGTGAACCTGTTGGGTCGATCTGGGTTGACGGCGATCCAGGCCACGACCCTGTGCGCCTGCGCCCTCGCTGCCGCGGCGTGCATCGTCCTGGCCTGGCAAAGCGCGATCGGATGGCAGCGACTGGTGGCGCGCACGGGGCTGATCGCCATCGCCTTCGCCTCGGTGGCCGAGGGGGCGGCCGTCCTGGCCCAGCCTCCAGTGGCTGGGCAGCTGCAAGGGGCCTCGGCCCTCCTCTGGGTGGCCGTGGAGCTGGCGCTCTCGCTCGGTCTCTTGATTGCGATCGACCGGACGCGAGGACCGGGCACCGACGCCGGACCGTTGGGTGGCCGACGCCTGGCGCTCTCGGCCATTCTCACGGTCGCGACGGTTGCGGTCATCGCCAGAATCCCCGTGGCGGACACGATCGAGCTCGAGCGGCTGTCTGGGCAGGGCTACGAACCGATCGAACTGGACACGGCTCAGTGGGTCGGCCGCTCGATGCCGGACACGGGGCTCACAAGGCACGTCCCGCTCCTCACGGCCCTCACCATGGAAGGCGATGTCATCGTCGTCTTCCACAACCCGCGGTGCAGCCACTGCCAGGAGCTCTTCCACGAGCACTTGGGGCCTGATCGCACGGAGCGAATCGTCGCCATCGAAGTGCCACCGGCCAAGGCGCAGGTGGAGGCCGCGGGCGATGGCGTCGAGGAACTGGACTGTCCGCACTGCGATCGGGTCTCGCTCCCCGCTGGCCCCCTGTGGCTGGTCGAGATCCCGACGGTCGTGCGCCTGCGGGATGGGATCGTGACCTGCGTCGCGACCAAGGACTTTGCGCAGTGCCTCAGTCCGGCTGCGAGTAACTGAGCGTCCGGCCATCCAGCCGCCAGCCGTTCCACTGCCGCGGCGACTCCGTGTCGTCGCGAATCGCGCGAACGATGGCGTGCATCGTCGAGACGGGCACGGTCGATCCCCCGCAGTGGCCAAGCCACCACGCCAGCAGGTCGGGTGACGTCTGCGCCAGCAGCCGCCGATCCCAGAGCGGGCCCGCCCCCACCATGCGCTGCATGTGCTCGCGGGCGAGCGATGCCCAGTCCTGGACCAAGTGCACGAAGGACGCTCCATGTGTGGACCCATGCGGAAACATCGCGTGGAGCGCGGGGAGCACTTCCATCCGAAGTCGTGCACGCTGGCGGCCGGGGTCCCCGTTGGTCGGGTCCTCCGACCACTGGAGGGCCAGGGCAAAGGCACATTCGCGCAGTTCCGCTCGCGAGACATCCAGCAGCGGCCTGATCGCCACGATGCCGTCGCCGATGGGTCGCCGCCACGAGGTCGCCGGATGCAGCGGACGGTCCCCGCGCAGCGCCTGCATCAGCATCGACTCCACCTGGTCATCGCCGTGATGGGCCGTCAGCACGGCCACGGCACCCAACGCACGTGCGGCCTCGGCCAGGGCGACATACCGGGCCTCGCGAGCATGGGCCATCACATTCCCGGCTGGGTCCACCGTCACGTCGCGTTGCACGAACGGGATGCCCAGCAGCGCGGCCGTCTGTTGGGCACACGCTGCATCCGCATCGGCTGACTCGCGAAGGTGGTGGTGGACGTGAATGGCACCCGCAAGGGCCGGGCCGCCATCGCGCGCGGCGATCGCGGCCATGAGCGCGCATGCCGCGGTGCTGTCCGCTCCTCCGCTGAGCGCCACGGCCACAGGGGCTTGAGGGCCGACGGCGCACCGATGCCGGAGGTTCCAGTCCAGCCGCGCCGCGACCGGATGCCTCCCGGCGTCCAGCAATGCAAGCGAGGCGGGAGGCGCAGGCGCGTGGTCGTCCACGGCCCGATCCTATCCCGCCTCGCCGGCGCGATTCGTGTCGTGAAGGTCACGCCGCCGCGCGCTGCTGCTGGATCCGCTGCCGCCGCGCGGCATTGGTCGGCAGCGCCGCGTTGAGTCGGCTGGCGCGCACCGCCGCCCGGTCCACGCCATCCAGCTCGTGGATCAGCGCACCCGGCGTGGTCGCCGTCGCATCGGCGCCCACTTCGTCGGCCAGTCCCTCCGCCCGGCAGAAGATGCCGCCGCCGCAGATGACCGGCATGTCGGGATAGGCACCTCGGGTGCGGAGCGTGTCGATGAGGCTGCGCACGGCCGGCACGTTGCTGCCGAGGGGTGCCCAGATCACCAGGGCATCCGGCTGGAGGTTCCCGGCCTCGTGGATGATCTCGTCAGCCGCGATGCCGCCACCGGCGAACTGGACAGTCCACCCGGCACTCTCCACCAGGTCGGCGACGAGCTGCGCACTCATGTCTTCCACCTCGCCCTCGCCGGAGTAGATCAGCACGGTCTTGCCGTTGCGCGGGGCATGCGTGTACCCGGCGCGCCAGCCGTCCACGATCGACCGCATCAGCCGGGTCGCATAGTTGAACGCCAGCGTCGTGATCTGGTCGCCCTTGCGTTGCTGGTAGAGCATTGAAAGGATCGGCCAGTACACGTTGTGGCTCACGTCCTCGCAGGTCGTGCTGTTGGATCGCAGGCCGAGGCAGAGTTGACGCGCTGCCTGGCGATCGCCGGTGAGAAGGATGTTGTAGAGACGTTCGATGGCGAGTTCGGCGTTCATGGTCTTGTGCTTCGTGTGTGGTGCTGGGGCGGGTCAGGGAGGGTCGATTCCGGCACGGGGCCGGTTGGTTGGTCCCCATTGATCGACGCCAGCAACTTCGCCTCACCAGCGAAGGTCCGATACGGATTTGGCACCCGTTATCGGTACCATCGGACCCCCTCATGCACACCACGGCACCCGAATCAGCCCCTCCGGACGGTTCGGGGCCGTCCGGCCCGTCCTGGTCGACAGCTCGGCTGGCCAGCAATCCGCATGAGGATGCCGAGAAGGCCCGACGGGTGCAGTCGATGTTCACGTCGATCGCCCACGCCTATGACCTGAACAACCGACTGCACTCGATGTGGATGGACCAGGCCTGGCGTCGAAGGGCCGTGCGGGAGGTTGCTCTGGCTCCGCAGGACGAGGTGCTTGATGTCGCGTGCGGAACCGGTGACCTGACCGAGGCCTTCGCCCGCGGTGGCGCCCGCCGAGTGGTGGGCAGCGACTACACGCCCGCGATGCTGGACCTGGCGCGCGCCAAGCTCGCCCGCCGACGGACGACATGGCCCATCTCCTACGTCGAGGCGGATGCGCAAGCCCTTCCGTTTGCGGATGGGAGCTTTGACGTGGTCAGCATCGCCTTCGGCATCCGCAATGTCACCGACACGGGCAAGGCGCTCTCGGAGTTCCGCCGTGTCCTCCGTCCCGGCGGTCGGCTGGCCATCCTGGAGTTCGGCCAACCCGCGCAACCGATGTTGCGCTGGGCCAACCGCCTCTACACGGAGCGCATCATGCCCGTCACGGCCTCCCTCATCGCGCGCGACCGATCCGGCGCGTATGCCTACCTGCCGCGGAGCGTCGAGACGTACTTGGCTCCCGCAGCCCTCGCGGCCGCGGTTGGCCAAGCCGGTTTCTCGTCGGTGCGACAAGTGCCGATGACGTTCGGCGTGTGCGTGTTGACGCTGGCCAGGGCCAGTTGATTGCGCGTCGGGTTGCCCGCGTCGCTCAGGCCAGTTCCATCTCGCGCGGCCGACCCAGGTGCTGGCGGTCCGGGATGAACAGGCACCGCACGATGTTGGTGGCCAGCCGGGTGCCCAGCCGCTCGCATGCCGAGCCGTGGATGCGCCAGCCTTCGCGCGCGGCTTCGGGGGTGGTCGACCCAAGGCACGACGGGAAGGCGCGCAACGATCCCTCGAACTCCGCCGGGGTGAGTTCCCAGTGGTGCACGAATCCGTACGTGCTCGTGCCGATCGCGAACGCCATCGTGTCGTGTGCGACCGACGCCAACGCCCTCGCCGATGGCGGGAGCGCGTCGATCCGTTCCCGACTCCAACGCCACCACGGCTGTCGCCACGGCTGCCCGCCGAAGAGCGGGTCTTCCTTGCCGTGGTGGCTCAGCGCCACGGGATCCCATCCGCACGGCGCCGGATCGGCAGTCGCCACCGTCCCGCCGAGCGCGGTCGCCAGCAATCGCGCACCGAAGCCAAGCCCGATGATCGGCACCTTCCCCACTTGCGCCGCCCCGATGATCCGACGTTCGTCACCCAAGTCGGGCGCCCCGACACCGACCTCCGGTCCATGATCGCACAGGACCAATCCAGCGAGGTCGTCAGCATCAGGCGGCAACTTCTCGCCTCGCCACCGACGGACCACCCGGGTCGCAAACCCATGCTCGCGCAAGGCGCGGCCCACCAGCCCCGAACCAAGGCTTTCCACGTGCTCGACGATGATGACTGACATGCCTCAAAGTGTATTCCCGGCGCCGGTGCCGGACCGGCGCGGCTGCCGTTTGGGGCGTCGGTGCGATCAGGCTTGAATCCTCGATATGGTCTCGATCCATGGATGACGACGATGCCATGGGGAGCCGGACGCCTTCCGGAATCGGACGACGCGGCGAAGACGCGATCGCGGCGATCGCCACGGCCCGTGGTGCGGAGATCGTCGGGCGCAACCTCCGATCCGGTCATGCCGAGGTCGACCTCATGATCCTCTCCAGGGGAGTCACGTGGGCGATTGAGGTGAAGTCCGCCCAGGCCGACTCCATGGCGGCCGACACCCTCCACCAGCGACTGGACCCACGGCAACTTGGTCGTGTCCGGCGCGCCGCCGAGACGATCGCCCGGCTCCGCGGACTCCCGACTCCGGTTCGCCTGCTTGCGGCCCTGGTGACCTTCCCCAGCCACGGCGACCCCGCGGTCGATTGGGTCGAGGACCTCGATGACGCGCGCTATTCGGGGAAGTAGCGCTGGATGGCGATCGACACGAGGCGTCGGCGCATGTCATCAAAGTCGTTGCTGATCCATCGATCGCGCAGCGACAGGAGGTACTTGTCCTGTTCCCGACGGCGCCGCATGGCTTCCAGTTCGCCGCGGAGCGAGAGCTGGATGACCGGATTCCAGATCGACGCCTTGTTGGGCTTGGTGATGTCCGTCACGCAATACCACTGGATGCTGGACGCGCGCTCGATCGGCGCCGAAGCGTGACCCTGCGGAATCGACGTGATGGCCGAACGGATGTCCTCGGCCAGGTCAAGTCCCGCGAGCCCGTCTTCCGGATAGTCGAAGGACTGCCACTTGCCGCCGTCGGGGAGGCCCAGCTCATTGGCCAGGTCGCCAAACGGCGCACCCGACCCCAGTCGCTCGCGCACATCCGGCACGCGTGGGTCTTCAATGGGCAATCGAATGCGCGCCACGAGCACGGTCCCCTTCGTCGATGCCTGGGATTCGACCCTGGAAAACGCAAGTTCGACATCTCGCCAAGCCACCACGACCCTGGGCTGGATGCGCTTGCGGAGGAGTTCTCGCGCCAACGCCTCGTTTTTCCGTTCGTTCACGTACTCATCGAGCGACATCCCGTACTCCTCGGCGAGCGAATCCTCGGCCCCCTGCCGCGTCCCGCCGTATCCGGCAATCGTCGTCTCCCGGATCTGCTGGAGGAAGGACATGAGCCCCACCTTCATCTCGGGTGAAAGCTGCTGTTCAGCCTCGGCGATCACCAGCTCGTTGTTCACGTACTGCTGGAGGCGCTGCGAGACCAAGTCTGCCGTCGCGAGCCGGGCGCGATCATCGGACTCCTCCGTGCGAAGGCGCAGGATGCGATCCTCCAGCGAGTCCAAGAACTCGCCCGCATACAGCGGCCGACCATTGATTTGCCCGATCAGCGCATCCACCACCCACACGCGGCCGACGCGGATCTCTTCACCGTCCCCGGCCGGGAAGGCCGCGATGCCCTCGCCAGTCCCGCCATCACCTGAGCCGCCTTCCGCTGCGCCGGCCGATGGTGACGCGGCTTCAGCCACGGCTGGAGGCACAGGGTTGGGCGATTGACTGGGGTCCGAAAAGGCCGCCACGGTCACACTTCGCTTCGGGGATGGCAATGGCTCAACCCCTCGACATCCCGCCACGGCCGTCACCATCGCCGCCAGCACCACGACACTGCGCACGTCAGGTGGCTGGGGCTTCGGCATGCGCAGGGAGTGTAACGGTGGGCGCGATCTCTATACTTGGGACATGACCAACGAAGCCCCGCAACTCCACATCGACAGCGACTGGAAGGCACAGGCGGAGGCCGAGCGGGACCGGTTGGCGAAGGCCGAACAATCGAAGGCCGCCCACGAGGCAGAGGGCGGCCACGGGGCACTTCCCCCGGCGGACATGCGATCGCTCGTCGGGATGATCGCCACGCAGGCACTGGCTGGGTTGGGCATGTACGGCGATCGGGATTCGGGGCGCGTGGTCGTCGACTTCGAGGGAGCCAAGTTTGCCATCGACCTGCTCGGCGTCCTCGAGGAGAAAACCAAGGGAAACCTCGCCGAGGACGAATCGGCCGAATTGAGGCAGGTGCTGACGGAACTCCGCAGTCGATTCGTGCAGCTCCTCCAGGTCGTTGCGCAGCAGCAAGCCCAGGCCGGAGGCGCCGGAGCGATGGGCGGGATGCCTTCGCCGGCCGCGATGACTGGCTCACCAGCGGCAGGATCGACCGCGCCCGCCAAGCCCAGCATCATCATCCCAGGCTGACCATACGATTCTCCGCGGGACCGCTCAGGGCTGCCGCATCGCCGGGAGGAGAAGGCTGAAAACGCTGAGGACCAGCGCGACGGCGGCCGGGAGGACGCTGGAGATGGCGACGCGCCGATCCAGATTCGTCGTGCTTCCCCGGACGGCGGCCGCAGCGATGATCGGGAGCATGAAGACGATGGGGACGTCGGCGTACCGCTCCCATGACTTCGGGTTCACCATGAGCGAGGCCATGAGGAGGCCAATCGCGCCACCCAGCACCAGCATCTCCCGTCCATGCCCCCGTCCGCGCATGCTCCGCCCATAGAGCGCGCACGCCGCCACGCCCAGCGACGCCCCCGCCACCATCACCAGGCTCCTGTCGCCAATGGCCGGTCCCAACTGGGCCAACCGCCAGATCGCACCGCCGAATCGGCCGGCGGTGATGTCGCTGCTGAAGCCAGAGTGCGGGATCCAGGCCAGCGCAAAGGCGAGCAATGCCACGCCGGCCACGGCGGTCAGCCGGTCGCCGCGCAGTTGGTACGCGAGGCTTCCCCCCCAGAGTGCGATCACCGAGAAGAAGACGAGGGCAGCCGTCGGGTTGAAGGACTCGCCATGGCGCGGCCTGTAGGCCGGCGGCACCAATCCACCCCAAAGGAGCACGAAACATGCCACCAGGGCGATGGGGACCACGATCGCCACGATGGAGGGACACGCGCGTCGCCACGTGAATCGATCACCCATCACGAGCGGCAGGAACGCCGCCACGATCACCGCCCCCTCCACCCAGAGAAAGCTTTGGCGCACCAACACCGCACCGATCATCCCGAAGGCCGCGAGCCAGCCCGGCGGGCGGACGGCCTGCGCGTTGGAGACCACGTCGAGCAGCACGATCGAGGCGCAGAGCATGGCGATGCAGTCAGTGGTGATCCACGCGCCACCCGCAAGCACGTACGGATTCCAGGCCGCCGTCAGCGTGACCGCCATGGCCGTCCATGACGAGAGCCCCAGCCTGGTCGCGACGAGCCAGACGATCGCCAGTGCGGCGAGCGACGCCCCCAGCTGCACCAATCGCAGCGGCAAGAGCACGTTCCGGAATCGGCTGGCCGCCGTTGCTTCGTTCGCCGCGTCACCCATGGCATGTGCCGTGAAGGCCTCGCCTTCCGGGCCGTAAGCCGCCACCAGTTCTGCCCGTTCCGCGTCCGTGGCGTCCCCCGAAGCGACCCGGCGCACCGCAGCAAGGTCTGCTCCTCCCGTCCCGTCGCGCTCGAGCTCGGACAAGATCGTGTCCTGGCCGGACTGGCGGAACTGACTCATCCCTTGTGCGAGTCGGCTTCGCCGGATCACCTCGTCCTGTTCGACGGATCGAGCCGTCCATGGATACAGGGCCCGCATGTCCTCCATCGAGACCAATCCGGCTCGCACCATGGCTCCCAACACAAGGTGGTACCCCGGGCTCGTGGCCGACGGGTAGTCGGACAGGTCGGGCGCATCAAGCGTCTGCGCGAATCGGCTCACGAGCACGGCGTGGTGGTAGTTCTGGTCCCACGATTCGCTTCCCGCGTCTGGCCGGGACATGAGAAACAGGACCGGGAGGGCGTGCGCCGCAAGCAGCGCGAGGAGCGCCCAGAAGTTTCGGCGGCGCAGGCCACCTCGTGTGTCGGTCATAGGTGCAGCCGTTGGAGGATAGGCGCGAGCGGCGGCCAGAACAGCACGGCGCCGGCACCGATCGCCCATCCGCCGATGGCCACCCGGATCCACGCGTCCTCCCGGAGCGCGGCCAGCGGAGAATCGCTCAGGCCCAGGAGCGCGCGCCGGTGGAATCGATGCAACGCCAGGAGCACGAACGGCGAAAGCAGTGCCAGCCCAAGCGCGCGGGAACCATACAGTCGATCCGCGTGCTCGCTCATCGTGTACCCGAGGTACAGGACAACCGTCAGGCACGCCGAGATGCCCAGCAGCCAATCCAGTTCACGATGGTCGCCATAGCCGGCTCGCTGCGTCCAGCCCGCGCCCGCAGACAGGTCGCACATGCGCTTGACCAAGCCGAGGTAGAGCGTGAGGAAAAACGTGCACAGGAGGAGCCACGCCGAAACATCGATCCCTGCGGCGGCCGCCCCATCGACGGCCCGGAGGCAGAAGCCCGTCGCAATGGCCGCGACATCCACGTAGGTCGTTCGCTTGAGACGCAGGTTGTAGAGCACCTGGAGCCCGATGTAGGCGGCCATCACGATCAGTGCGCCGCGCGAGGCCATCGAGGCCACGAGGAGCCCGGTCGCCACCAACGTGAGGCCAAGGCCAGCCGCGAACGTGCTCGACACGTCTCCCGAGGCAACCGGCCGAAGTCGCTTCTTGGGGTGCAATCGGTCGTGTCCCGCGTCCAGCGCGTCGTTGATGCAGTACCACCCGCTGCTGGCCGCACAAAAGGCCACGAAGGCAAGGGCCGTTCCCAGCAGGGCGCGGTGAAGTTCCTCGTGGCTGACGTCCTGGCCACGGCTCGCCGCCCAGAAGACGACCGGGATCACCACGAACACGTTCTTGGTCCAATCGCCCGGGCGGAGGAGTCGGAGGATCGATCCAAGGGCTGGCATGGGAATGCTTATCGGCACGTCAGGCAGATCGACCACCCAATTGAGGCCCAGGTCTCCGGGGCCGGGATGCGGACGTCATGGACTGATTCGTGGGTTGGCGGGCAAGAGTTCAGCGATGACTTCGTTGGCCAGGGGAAGCCCCCGGCCGGTGAATCGCAGGGCGCCGCCGTTCCATTCCAGCCAGCCCTTGGCGATGCTCCCTGCCAGCGCCGCTCGCCGCCTCCCACCCTCCTGGCCCAAGGCAAGGAGCGCCTCCACTCGCCCGGCAGGCAACCCATCGATGAGCCGCAATCCCATCATGAACGACTCCCCCGCCCAGGTGTCGCCATCAGGCCGTTCCACATCCACGACGGTCCCCAGGGGCGGTCCACTGAGCCAGTCCCCCAACCGCGGCACGACCTTCCACCGCGTCCGGCCGACCTGCGCGGTGGCGCTCGGCCCGATCGCCCACCACGAACCCATCTGCCAGTAGAGCTCGTTGTGCCGACATCGATGGCCCCGCCTGGCCCAGTTGGAGATCTCGTAGTGCTCGTATCCAGCTTCCGCAAGCGTCTCGATCGCGGACTGCAGCATGTCCAGTTCTCGATCCTCATCCATCCGCACGATCCGCCCCTGCCGGAGTCGGGACTCCAGCGGCGTCCCGGGTTCGTAGGTCAGGGCATAGCACGAAATGTGCGTCGGCTCCAGCTCGATCACGCGCGCGAGGTCCTCCCTCCACGAGCCGAGCGAGCTGCCTGGCACGCCGAAGATGAGGTCCAGGTTGATGTCAGACAAGCCAGCCGCCCGAAGCGTGCGGACGGCGCGGCCGACGCTGGCGGGGTCGTGGTGCCGCTCAAGCATGACCAAGCTGGGCTCATGAAACGATTGGGCCCCCACCGAGACCCGGTTCACCCCCGCATTCGCCATGACGGCAGCCTTCTCCGCGTCGACCGTCTCGGGATTCGCCTCCACGGTCCACTCAACCGTGGCCTCCCGAGGCAGCGAGGCGATCGAGGCCAGCGCGCGGGCCAGTTCCGCCGGCCCCAGCAGCGTCGGCGTCCCACCGCCGACGAAGATCGTGGAGAGTTGGCTCGTGAGCCAAGGTCGCGAGGCCTCGACATCCCGTTGGAGTGCGTCCACGTACGCCGGTTGCCGTGAATCGCGGTCCACGAAGCTGTAGAAGTCGCAGTAGTGGCACTTGTGCCGGCAAAACGGTACGTGGACGTAGAGCCCTTGGATCGACTCGGCGCCTGGAGGCGGGGCGACCGCGGCAAGTGCCGGCACCCCCCCGGAGTGTTGTTGGAGGCTGAGCGATGCTGGGTTTCCTTGGTCCACGTGAAGGGGGAGCCTACGAACACCAGGCTCCGGCCAGTCGCGTGGGCACCGCCGCTAGCATTTGACGCTTCATGCCCGGCCAGTCCTGCTGCAGCAATCACGCATCTCCGTCCCGCACGACCCACACCGCCGTCGTCGGCCTCCAGTGGGGCGATGAGGGCAAGGGAAAGATCGTGGACGTGCTCACCGCACGCCACGACGTCATCGTTCGGTACAACGGCGGGGCGAACGCCGGGCACACGGTCGTGGCCGAGGGGCAGAAGTACGCCCTCCACCTGATCCCCTCCGGCATCCTGTACCCGGACAAGACGTGCGTCATTGGAAACGGCACGGTCGTGGATCCCGAGAAGGTGCTTGAGGAGATGGAGAAGCTCCGGTCCCGGGGCATTCGCGTGGACGGCCGCAACTTGCTCATCAGCGACCGCGCCCACGTCGTGATGCCATGGCACAAGGACCAGGACGCGGCCTTGGAGGAGTATCTCTCGGGCGTCACCGCCGGCCAGCGCGGAAGCCTGGCGATCGGGACCACCCGTCGTGGGATCGGTCCGGCCTACTCCGACAAGGTCCGGCGAAGCACCGCGATCAGGATGCGAGACCTGCTGGACCCCGCGTACCTGCGCGAGCGGATGCACGTCATCTGCCGACTGCGCACGGCGGAGCTGGAGGCGCTCGGGGTTGCCGTGGCGCCGCTGGACCCCGATGCGATGGCGGCCCGGTACACCGAGATCGGCCAACGGCTTGCCCCCCATGTCACCGACACGGTGTACTTCCTCCACGATTCCATTGCGGCGGGCCGATCGCTGCTCTTCGAAGGAGCCAACGCCGCGCTCCTGGACATCGACCACGGGACCTACCCCTACGTCACCAGCTCGAACTGCTCGGCCCTCGGCATCCCAGCCGGAACCGGTGTCCCCGGTGGCAACGTCGGGCGAGTGCTCGGCATCATGAAGGCTTACAGCACACGGGTCGGCGGTGGCCCATTCCCGACGGAGTTGCTCGACGACACGGGGAACCGGATCCGCGAACGAGGACGCGAGTACGGGACGACCACCGGGCGCCCGCGTCGGTGCGGCTGGCTGGACCTCGTCGCCGTCCGATACTCCTCCATGCTCTGTGGCGCCACTGGCATCGCGTGCACCTTGTTCGATGTGCTCGCGGGGTTCGACGAACTCAAGATCTGCGTCGCCTACCGTCGGCCCGACGGCTCGATGACCGACCGATTCGTGCCCGACGCCCGGGGCCTGGAGGGTTACGAGCCTGTCTACGAGACCCTTCCGGGGTGGCCCGAGACGGCCCTGCCGGCGAGCGACCGAGCGGCGCTGCCCGGGAACGCCCAGGCCTACCTCGCTCGCATCGAGCAACACCTTGGCATTCCGATCGAGATGGTTGGCATCGGGCCCGACCGTTCGCAGACGCTGGTCCGCCAGCCCGCCGCGTGTTGCTGAGCGGCGGCGCGAACGACGCGCAGACGACGCGCAAACGACGCGCAGGCGACACGCACCCCCCCAAGGCTCCACGACCCGGCCTACGGGCAGATCTTGCCCGCCACCGCCGCGCATGTCTCGTCCCACGCGACGAGGCAGCACTCGGGGAGGAGCGAGCAGACAAACGAGCAGCAGCCCTTGTTGTCGCAGTACGGGTCGCTGTGTGCCTCGAAGCAGTCGCCGGCGATTGGTGACCCGCAGAAGAGCGCTTCCGTGTCACAGAGCGTGCCGCAACCACGGACGGCCAAGCCCACGCACGTCTCATCCCAAGACTGGATGCAGCAGTACGGGTCCTTGGCGCAGATCTCTTCGCAGCACGAGGCGTCGTCGCACGTCGGCGAGATGTGGGCGATGCAGCAACTGCCGGACCCGGGCACGCCGCAGACAAATGGGCATGCGCCGCCATTGTCGTCGTAGCACAGGGCACGAGCGGAGCTGGCGCACGTCGCGTCCCACTCGGTGGAGCAGCAATAGGCGTCGGCGGCGCACACAGCGGTGGCACAGTCCTCGTTGTCGCAACTCGGTCCCTCGTGTGCCTCGCAGCAGGGTCCGGCACAGGGATCTCCGGCATCGCGGGCACAGGGGCAGTCATCGTTCTCCAAGGCTTGGCCGACGCACGTCGCGTCCCAGGCTGTCTCGCAGCAGTAGGAGTCCAGCGCGCAGATGGCCTCGCAGCAATCCTCGTCGTTGCTGCCGACGTCCTGATGGGCCACGCATGGATCGCCAAGGCCGGCATCGCCACACTCGCGTCGTTCGTCCACGCAATCGCTCGAGGCCACCGCCTGCTCGGCACAGGTCGAGTCCCAGGCGGTCTGGCAGCAGAAGGCGTCCACTTCGCAGACCGCCTCGCAGCAAGCGGGGATGTTGCAGCCACGCGAATCGCGCCCCACGAAGCAGCCAGCCTCAGGGCTGAGGGACCCGCAGCCAGTGCATCGCTCCGAGGCCAGTTCCGCGCAGAAACCGTCCCAACCCGCCGAGCAGCAGAAGGGGTCTTCCTGGCAGACGGCTTCGCAGCAGTACGGATCCGAGCAGAATGGGCCATCGTGGTCGACGTAGCAGTCCCCGTTGCAGCCCGAGCCGCACCCGATGGGGCCACAGCAGCGCTCGCGCGCCAGCACCACGCATCCCTCGTCCCATCCGTCGATGCAGCAGCCAGGGTCGACCTGGCACACCACGGAGCAGCACGACTCGTCGTCCGCCCCCGGGTTGTCGTGAATCTCGAAGGGGCTGCCAAAGCACGGGCACTCCCATTGCGGGAATGGCTTGCACTGCACCAGCGCCGTCTGGACGCAACTGGCATCCCACGCTTCATCGCAGCAGGTGGGATCAATCTCGCACACCACGTTGCAGCAGGCCACGTCTTCGCAACCGGGCTCGTTTCGCGCCGAGAACGGGGAGCCGGCGGAGGGGCACGTCCCGGTCGCCAGGCACAGGGCGGCCGCGGCGTCCACGCATGACTGGTCCCAGCGAAGCGAGTCCTCGCAGCACGCGGGGTCGACCGAACAGACGGTCGCGGTGCACGAAGCGTCGGCACATCCCTCCTGTTCATGCACTTCCAGGCAGTCGCCACGGCCTGAGCCAAGGGGCGGACGGCAGAACGTGATCGCCTCTTGCACGCATACGGCGTCCCACCTGGTCTCGCAGCAGAAGGGGTCGTACAGTTCGCAAATCGTGGTGCAGCAATCGGTGTCGGCGCAACCGGGCAAGGTGCTCCAGGTCTCGCAGGGCCGCAAGCCGTCCGCGCCGCATTGTGCGATCGGCTCCGCGCAGAGGGAGAGTGCCTGGTCGACACAGACACCGTCCCATTCGTACTCGCAGCAGAACGGATCCGCGGCGCACACGACGTCGCAGCACTCCGCGTGCGAGCACGATGGGGTCCCATGAGCCGAGTAGCAAGACTCGGTGAGCGCCTCGCCGCAACTCTCGCACTCCGTTCCGGCGGCATCCACGCACGACTGGTCCCATCCAATGGATGGGTCGCAGCACCACGGGTTCAGGCTGCACACGACGTCGCAGCAGCCGCCGTCATCGCAGCCCGGCGTGGCGTGGACCACGAGGCAGCTGTAGGCCAGCGGGTCGTTGTCCAGCTGGAGCCCGCACACGTCCGGAAAGTTTTCCGAGCACAGCGACTGGGCCACCGCCACGCAGGCACTGTCCCACTCCACCGCACAGCAGAACGCATCGGCATTGCAGACTTGGTCGCAGCACGCCCAGTCTCCGCATCCAGGCGAATAGTGCGTCGTGAAGCAGTTGAGCGAGACGGGAGGCAGCAGCGGGAGTGGCCCGCACGCACACCCTCCCGGGACGTAGTCGTCCGCGAGCTGCGCGCAGAAGATGTCCCACCTCACCTCGCAGCAGTATGGGTCCTTGGCGCAGACAATGGCACACACGCTTGCGTCGTTGCACCCTGGCGTGTCCTTGGAGAAGCAGCAGGAGCCAGCGGACACCGCCCCGCACTCGCTGGAGTTGCAGTAGAGGGCGGCGTACTCGACGCACGACTGGTCCCACGAGAACGCGCAGCACGCCGGGTCTGCATTGCACACGATGGTGCAGCACTCGTTGTCTTCGCACGAGGGATAGGCATGCACCAGGTCGCATGGACCCGTGATCGGGCTCCCGCAGGCGAGACACTGGTCCTGCCCCGCCTCGGCACAGTCTTCGTCCCAATCCAGGACGCAGCACAGCGGTCGCGTCGCGCAAATCAGCGCGCAGCAGTCGCCGTCGTCGCAGTAGGGATTGTCGTGCGGATCAAAGCAACTGCCGGTGCCCAGTCCTCCGCAACTGGTGCACTGGGCCAGCGCCAAGTCCGCGCAATCCGAGTCCCAGCTCACCTCGCAGCACGCCACATCCACGGAGCACACGTAGTTGCAGCAGTCGGAGTCGCTGCAGAAGGGGCCGCTGTGGGGCTTGACGCAGTCACCCGTCGCCTCGGAACCGCAATAGTTCTCGGGGTCACACAGCGAATTCGATCGCCCCGGCGTGTCGGCGCCAAATGCGAGTGGGCTGTGGAACCGCCAGAGCCCGAAGGGCTCACACCGCCAGGAGTGGTATGGCGCGGAGCCAAAACCATCAGGCCCGACCATGTAGGAGTTGCCCTTGGCGTACGGGCACCCAAACGTGGCGTTTTGCGCCGTGTTGGAGCTCCTGAGCATCGTGACGCCGTCAAGGATGAAGTCCCAGGGCGGGAGTTGGCTCCCAATCGCGCCTGATCGGTCGTCGATCGTGCATCCGGGCGCTGGCACCGTGTCAAGGTCTTGCCCCAGGTCAGGCCGAGCGAGCGGCGAGACATAGGCCCCGGCGCTGGGCCGACGGTAGACCAGGTAGTGCACCACGTTCAGGTCTTCGTAGAAGACGCCAAAGTCTGGGTTGTCGTAGTTGGGATCGCCCAGGTTTCGGAGTGCATAGTTGCGCGGGGACTCCGACTCGGGAGGAAGCGCCAGCGGGAACGCATTGTTCTGGTAGTACGGATCCAACAGCAGGCACCGGCCCAGTCCCGCCCCGGAGGTGCCAAACGCCCGACCGCTCAGGTCCTCCACCGCCACGATGATGCCCTGATTGCCTGACTGTCCCGAGCCCGTCTTCGTCACCGCAAGGTAATAGACGCCTGCGGGGAAGACACCGGTGTACTGCGTGGTGACGGGCTGCGTCGTGATGCCAAACTCAAGGAATCGGGCCTGGTTCAGGCCACCAAAGTTGGGGCGTCCCCACCTGATCTCGCTGAAATAGAACTGGGGGACGCGAATCCCCTCGGCCGCGATCGCGATCGCGCGATCGAGGTCGGTGGCATCCCGCTGATTGACGACTCCATCCCGGTTGAGGTCACTGCGCGCGGGGTTGGTTCCCGACGCAAAGTCCGCCTCCAGGATGAACATGTCGCGTGCGTCGACCCGGCGGTCATTGTTGAGGTCGCCAAGGGTGCCCGTCGCACCGACCCATGGCATCTGTGCCATCGCCAGGCGCGGGAGCGAGAACAGGGCCACGCAAGCCAACATCGCCAGCACCGCCATCCGGCTGGGCCATGCAGCGGCATCGAGCCAACAACTCGTTCGATCCAGCGTCACGTGGTCGCTCCGTAATGCCAATCCATTGGCGCCCGACCGTCGGGCTGCGTGCAGTCCGGTAAGTGTAGCCCGGGCCGCCGGAAGGGCCAGTCGAATCTTCCCGGTTCTGCGGCCACCTTGAGCAGTCGCCATCATCGCTTCCCCCCAAACGTCCGCCGCCTGCGTCGGAATTCATCCAGGGCACGGGCGAGGTCATCCTCCGTGAAATCCGGCCAGAGGGTGGGAACGGCGATGAACTCCGCGTAGCTGGCCTGCCAAAGCAGGTAGTTGGACAGTCGGAGTTCCCCTGCCGTCCGGATCATCAGGTCCGGATCCGGGAGTCCGGCCGTCCCAAGGCGAGCTCCAATCGCCGCCTCATCGATCTCAGTTGGAGCGATCCGGCCCGCCGCGACGTCAGCGGCGAGCGAGCGCGCAGCGTCCACGATCTCCTGCCGTGATCCGTAGTTGAGTGCTGCGACGAGCGTGATCCCGGTGCAATCCGCCGTCGCCTCCACGGTCTTGTCCAGCTCCTCCAGGACGGCCGGCGGCAGTCCCTCTCGCCGGCCCAAGTGTTTCACGCGGACGTTGCTCTTCCTGAGTTCGCTTCGCTGCATGGCGAGCTGGATCCGCGCCAGCCCCATCAGCCCTTCCACTTCCTCAGCTGCGCGGGACCAATTCTCGGTGCTGAAGGAATAGAGCGTCAGCACCTCGATGCCGCGGTTCGCGCACGCTTCGGTGATCCGCCGAACAGTGGACACTCCAGCTTGATGCCCCATGAGGCGAGGGAGTCCCTGGCGGCTGGCCCACCGGCCGTTGCCATCCCTGATGATGGCGACGTGGCGTGGCATCCCCTCATCTCGAGCGGGCTTCGTGCCTTGGCCGGCCGTGGCGAGCGGTGCGACACCCATCGGATCACGGCACCTTGGTGAAGTATCGGATGCGGGGCTTCTGGCCGGGTCGATCCACTGGGGTCCGGTCCACCAGCATGACGTATCGCGACTCATCGATGACGGAACTCGGGTCGGTTGCGTCCCATCGTCCCGTGAGGCTGTTGGGACGGAATGTCCGCACCAGGAAGTGGACCGTGAAGTAGTCGCTGCGAACGGAAGCGATGTTGGACATCGCGCCGTGGAGCATGTTGAGTTCCTCGGCGGTCGCCACGTCACCGTCGCTGCTGAGGATCGTTGGCTCGACCTCGTTGGTGAAGGTCAGGTCACCTTGGATCGCGGCCACATTGCGATCCAACCCGTTGCGGACATCCATGCTGGCCCACGAATACCAGCCGATTCCGGCATCCTGATAAGGATCCAGTCCCGCGAACTGGATGCTCCAGCTTCGGCCGGAGGACGGATAGCCAGCCGCCTGTGTCTGGCCGACGGTGCGCTTCAGGAGGGCCAGTTCGCCAAGCGACCACAGTCCCTGGCCACGCCGCATCCCGGGCCACATGCCGGGAGTGCCGGCGATGGCGTTGGGCTGGAGGCCACGATCCGTATAGAACGGCGGCGCGTTCGTATTGGCTGGGTTGTAGCCGATGGCCCCGCCGCGGAGGTCCCGGTACATCAGCAGCGACGAGGGCACTCGAACGAGCGGTGTGGCATTGGGGTCCCACCCCCCCACGAGGTCCGGGCCGGCCCCGCCCGAGGTCGCCCACATCGGCCCCGCGGCCTGCTCATTCACCGGGAGCGCGCGCATGTACGGCATCGCGTTGAGCGACTCCAGCAGTGCCGTGTTGACGTTGATCAAGCCAGGCGTTGACTGGGCTTGGTACCCCATGGCCAGCCTGAATCGACGATCCTCGGCCCGGGCCTCGCTCTCGGCTCGCTGTTGCGGCGTCGAGACCCCCTGCTGGAGCTCGTCGTAGCTGCCGGCGACGTACGCGGCGCCTCGATCGTCAATGGTGAATCCATCGAAGATCGCGCAACCCGCCGGCAATGCGGGGAGGTACGCCGCGAGGCTGCGGAGCATCGTGCGGGTCCTCGTCGGGTCAAAGCCGTGCGCGGTGGTCTGGTCCGCGCTTGCCTGGTCGTATGGGAACGAAAGTCGGTTGGCCAGCGTGCCGTCGGTGTAGCTGGTGGAACCGTCAGCCTCGAACCATGGCCCCTTGATGATCGGGTACTCGTCAACTTCTCCCGACATGATCTCGGAGAAGGTGGCGTAGGTGGAGCCTCCCTGGAGGACGGGCCCCCACTGCCAGACATTGGCCACCTCCGCGATCTGGTCAAAGTCCCGATCCTTCCACGTCATGTCCAGGGTCCCGCGCCAGACCTCGGTCTGTTGGCCACTCACCGCGGTGTCGTTCTCAATGCCCTTGTCACCCGGCTGGATGTTGAGCCCTGGCAATCCGCCGGGGGAGGTGCCTGAGTAATCGCCCCACGTCGACGACTGCGGGTAGTTGAATGCCGTGTACACCCGATCGGTGCTGGCTCCCACGAAGACACCCTGGCTGTTGAAGCGGGTCGGCTTCCCACGAACCGATCGACCGTAGATGTCACGCGAGTTGGCCACGAACCAGGGGGCCGGAGCACCAAGCGACGTGCCATCCGGATCGAGTGCGTCATCCCAGATGCTGCCAGTTCGGTCCCTCCGTACACCACCCTCCATCGCCGTGGCCGTGCTGGTCACGACGATCGGTCGCTGTCCTGCGGCCACCACGAATCGTGGCGCGCGTTCCATCAGTTCAAAGGCACCGTCGGCGTCCGTGTCGTACGCCCATGGGCGTGCCACCCGAATCCAGGTGCAAAAATAGTCGCCGGTCCCGCCGAGACGAATCCCGTTGAAGGTCGGTGACTGCGTCCCGCCCGCGCCCGGGTCGGCCGCCGCGTCATAGGCCGTGGGAGGCGGCGGCACGTGGTCACCGGCCGGATCGAACAGGCGCTCGAGCGCATCGCGAAAGTCACCAGAATCCTCGTTGAATTCATTCTCGATGCGGTCGACAACGACCTCCGCCACGCTGTTCAGCGGATCCAGCGGAATGACGTTGCGAAGCAGCTCCACAGTGGGCTGCGTCCCGCCTGTCAGGTAGTTGCGGTACTTGGCCACACCGGCCGACGTGACACCCTCGTCCCACCGCCCAAACAGGTTGCCTGCTTCCTGGGTGGCATTGAACACCAGCGTGTCGGGGTAGGCCGTGGCGGCATCCTCGAACAGGTCGGTCTCCGAGTTGTCGGGCGGGAGCGGCCACGCCTGGACGCCGCCCGCCGACGCGGCCGTGAGCTCGGCCATGAAGTTGGTTGGATACGGATGCGTGGAGCCGGCTGGTGCACCGTTGCGGATCCACTCGTGCGTGAGGTCGAGGAAGTCCACCCACTTCACGCGGAAGTCAGCGTCGCCACCGAGGTCCTTGGGGCAGCAGAAGACGATGGCACTCCTGGGTGCCGTCTCGGTCGCGGGACCGAGCATGGGGTTCATGCCGTATCCCCAGCCCGTCGTGGAGAGCTGGCCAAGCCGGAACGTCTGGCCAAACGCGCGGATCGCGAAGTTCCCCAAGGGGATCGGCTCGTGGTGTGGGTTGGCGATCTGCACAGCCAACACCACGGCCGGCTGCTGGTCGGCGGGCCCGTTGGGGTCGTAGGTCACGAAGTTCTCGCCGCCGTCTGGATAGCCAGGCGGGATCGTGGACTGCCCTGCGGTGGGCCACCCTGGCCCCACCTCGCTCTTGGGGTAGACCAAGGCGAAGAAGACTTCCTGGATGAACGGCTGTTTCTCGTACCCGATGTAGGCGCGAGGCTCAGAACCACCCACGTCTTCCGCGATCGTGTACGCCTCGTTGGGGTGGAACGGGTGGTCCATGAACGACCCGTCCGGCTGCACTTTCGGCGGGTCCCGGAAGGATTCGATGTTGGCAGCCCACGACGCAACCATCCGGCGAGTCGTGAGCACGGCATCATTGCCCGTGGCCTGTATGCCGAAGTAACTGGCTCGAACGGCGTTGGGGTCGGCGGGGTTCACGACGGGGTCCAGCAGCGACCGCTCCAGCACGCGCGACACCTGGTTGAGGAACTCCGTGCGACCCTGGCGAATCGCCGGACCGTTGACAAGGGTCCAGGCCGCGTCATACGTCGGCTCAACGGCCGCACGCCGCAGGTCCACCTTTCGGTTCCACGCCAGCCAGTCGTTTCGGAAGTAGCCGTTCCCCGCGATGTACCCAACGCTCGCCTGGGCGGACGCGTTCGGGGTGGTCGCCGGCGCCGGCCAGACCTGCGTTGGCGCGCATCCTGAGAAGTACGTCCAAAGCCCGGTCTGGAAGTTGAATGTGCCACGCGGAACGGTCCACAGCCACGGCGGGAGCTCTTCGTTGCGAGCTCCGGACATCACCGTCATCTTGCGGCGATTGTCGCGAAGCAACTGCTGTGCGTTGAGGCGACGGAAGCGATCCCACTGGCCGCCGGTGCCAGCCGCCTGGGCGTCGAGGGCATCAAGCGTCTCCAGCCGGTCGTTGCTCGCCCGGAGGAAGTCGAAGTAGGTGTCTGGGTTCGTGTCTGCGCCGGCACCGAGCGCGTCTGTCCGCTGCACCGCCCGTTCAAGCCGCGAGAGCACGGACGCGTTGTTGCTGCCGGCACGCATGCGTAGCTCGATCTCGTCACTCTCGTCAAACGACCGAAGGCGACCCGGCGGGTCGCCGCTCGCCGGACGAAGGAAGGTCGACGCAGCCGGCCCGCCGGATGCGGTGTCGTCGCCGTTGATCCAACTGTTGATCTCGCCGTCCTGTCCCATCGCCTTGAACCAGCGAACGCGTTCGGCGGGCTCACGAAGCTGGTATCGGAACGCATCCAGCAGGCCCGATGTCCCCGTGGCGGTCTGCCGCACCGCTCCGAGGGCTCGCAGGTACGTCGGGTTGTCGGAGTCCCCCGTCAGGAGGAGGCTCTGCGGCCCGCCAATGACATTGGCGTTGGTCGCCGCGCCGAACATCGCCTCGTCGTAGAGGACGCGCGTTGGCTTGTACAGGTAGTTGGCCGATGTCGCGATCGCCCCGCTGGGGAGCAAGTCGGCTTGGTTGGCCCAATCGGTGAAGAAGCCCGTCGGCAGGTCAAACGGCGACACGGTCCCAGCGACGAGGTCGAAGGACCCGACGAGGGCCACGTCGGCTGGCGTCGCACCAAACGAGGTCCGGCGATCGAACCGCGACGCAACGTTGGCGTTGACCAGGGCGCTGTTGTCGGTGATCGAAACAGCCACCGCCTGGCGAACGCCCCGATCCGTGCTGGTGGGAGCGAGGAACCAGTAGGAATCGGTGAACCCGTCGCCGTCGGCGTCGGCAAGCGTGCGAGTGATCAGTTGGCGTGCGCTGCCATCGACGAACTCATCCGTCGGCGGCCCCCACGAGGCCAACCGGAAGAAGTTCGGCAAGGGGTCGCCGCCGGCGGGAGCCGCACCGACCAAGCCGTAGTAGTTGGAGAACCACGATTGTGCATGCGTCCGGAACTGCTGCGCCAACGCCATCGAACCATTGGACCCGTTGAGGTGCGTCAAGTACGCCGGATTGGGAACCACGTCCGGGAGCCACTGCTCGTATGGCATGTCCAGTGCCCACCCGGCCTGCCCGACCAGGGGAACGCCCAACTGCTGCGGCGAAAAGGCGACGGATGCGGCGAGCGACGAGTCCACGTCCTTCAGGTCGGTGATCAGCCGCCATCCATTGTCCGCCGTGGGCAGCCATGAAAGGTGCTGCCAGTGGGTAAACGACCCGAACGGCGATCCGTTGGGGATTGGCGGGTTCGCGAGGGTGGGAGGGATCAGCTGCCGGACAGGTTCCGAACTCCGGAGCCAGCGGGAGTCCCCGTACGAAGGATTCCCCGCAGGATTCCCATCGCCGGCAAAGACGCCGAAGACATCAGGCCAGTTGGTCCAGGGCTGCACGACGTATGGCGCATAGTTGTACCCCTCGGGGATGCCGTCCGACCCGGCGGTGGCATCCAGCAGGCCATCGAGGTCCGGGTCATTCACGCTCCCGAACATGTCCAAGCCGTCGATGTTGTATCGATGGGCATTGGGGTCGACGGCACCACGCGGCCGCGATGGCGATGGCGTGGGCATCTGCGTCGCTGCATTGGGCGACAACGTGAGCCACGGATCCCCGGGGTCCGCGGGGCGGACGAAAAGTGCCTCGGAAACGATCTGCGCCAGGTTGTCGCTGATCGCATCCATGCGCTCGCCACGCGAGTTGGCCAGCTGCTGCGCCGCTGCGGTCGCGCGCCCGGCCTGCGTGCGTGAGAGGTACGCCACGGCAACGATCGCCAGCAGCACCAGGATCGCGGTCACCAAGACCAGCGTGTTGCCTCGACGGCACGGACGGTTCACTCGGCTCGACGATGCGGGAATCGTGGGACTGGTCATCGCTCTCGTCCTCCTGCGCGCGTGAGCTCGACCACGAACTGGAACGACCGGCCCCGCTCCAGTTTCTTCTCGGGGTCGTGCAACACAGCCGTGAATCGGAGTGCGCTTGGCAATGGCGTCACGTCGGTGCGCGAGGTCGCACGGACGGTCGGTGGGTCGGTTGCCGTGTTCGTCACGACACTGACCCCCTCCTCGTGATTGAACCCAAACGTCGCCGTGTACACCCAGAGCACCGGGTTGGCAGTCGATGGCCAAGCCAGGATCGGCTGAGGCACAGGCAGCGCATTGTTCATCCCACCCTCGATCCGCTGCGCCCCGATGCCCGTGATCGGATCCCACAGCGGGGGATACAGCGTGGGCTGTGCGGGTCCCGTCAGGAAGTTGAATGGTGCCGGTCCGGCGGAGCCCACGCGCTCGGAAAGCGAGTACACACCACGCTCATTGGGCCCAGCATTGCCCCCCTGACCGGGCAATCCGTCCGGCAACCCATACCAGACGCGAGGCTCGGCAAAGTTCGGGATGTATCCGGACGCCTGCCACGCCTGTGTCCCGGCCGCGTTCCAGACCTGCACGTCCGGAGAGTCGTGGTCACCCGTGTGCTCGTGTCCCACCCATCGATCCCAGGTCCAGTCAACCGTGAAGCTGGAGCAATTGCCGGCGAGCATCGGTGCCACCAGCATCTGGTCCTGCCGATCCATGCTGGGAGCCACCTTCTCCACGCGCGGGTAGCCGCCCACGGCCACTTGCCCGACGAAGGGACCAAATGTGCCGCCAATCAACCGGCCGCGGACCTGCTGGTTCCATGCGGCAGTCGAGCTCCAGAACGGCAGGTTGGTTTCGTAGAAGACGCTGGAAGACGAACCGTTCACCGGAATGATGCCATTGCACACCGACCGCTCCACCTCGTCGATCGTGCTGCTGGCGGCGTCCACGCGCGAGGCCATCAGGTCGTAGGCAGGGAACGGCGCATTGACTGGCTGCCAGGCGTTGGACTGCTGGAAGAGCCCGACGGTGCTGGAGGGGCCGTACGAGTTGTCGGTCGCGAGGTGATCGCGTGACCCGCCATCATTTGCCAAGAGGACCGCGCTCCGCGCAAGGATCCAGTCGCGGGCCTCGGGCTGGCGGCCACTCCGGCGAGGGCCGGCGGTTCCCGCGGGCCAAATCGCCGTGTTCAGGTCTGGGCCGTCAAGCGGGTTGTCCCCCGCCCACGGCGTGAGCGGGCCGCTGTCGAAGCCAAGTGGATCCAATCGCTGGACGCTTGACCCTGACTGGATGACCGAGTCCTCCATCTGCACGCCGTGGCCATAGGTCACGCGCGAAAGCGTGGCTGCCGGGAGCCCGCCGAAGGCACCCTGGTCCCGGCTGCCGATGAATCGAGTGGTCTCCTCTTGGCCGTGGCGGAAGAAAACGATTCGGTCGGCGCGGAGATACTCGGTGGCCGGCCGGTTGGAATCGAGCAGCGGCGCATTCGGGTCGCCACTTGGCCAGAACCGCGCCGCATCGTTGCGGACGGCCACGCACTGGACCATGAAGTAACCCTCGTTCGCCAGCGCCTCCAAGTCCTGCCGGATCATGCGTTCGACCACGCTGGATTCCTGGAGAACGGCCTGGTTGGCCTGTCCAAGCCCAGCGACCTTGCCCGCCGTGCCGAAAATCTGGGCGGTGGCGGCAATGACCACGACCAGCACCACGACCGCGACGAGGATCTCGGTCAGCGTGAACGCACGAGACGTCGGTCGATCGGTTGGTGAGGGGCGCCGTTCCATCGTCAAAGCTCCTGCACCGCGACGAAGACGGGAGTGAGGGTGTTGCCGGCTGAATCCTGGACCGGCATGAACCAGATTTGGTCGACCCAGGAGTTGGGGACTTGGGCCGTGGCCGTCGGGGTTGACTCAAACTGCCCCGAGTTGATGGCCTGCCAACCGTACGGGAAGTTGGCTGCACACGGCGCCTGGTACGCGATCGGGCTGCTGAGCCGACATGGCCCCTCCGACTTGTTGCGCCGCCCGCGCACAAGCCGGTGGACGGTCCCGTAGTTGTCAAGAATCCACTGTCCGGGGCCTTGCCACCCGAACGAGTCCTCGAGCAATGTCCAGTTGCCGGGGCCCGAGTTGGCGGTGGTCAGCGGGAGGACGTTGGCATCGACCGCGGTCTGCAGGTTGCCGTCGGCGCCACCGACGCCCCAACGCTCATTCGCCGCAAAGGTCCAGCTCCGGGGGAAGACCGGCAGCGGCCCGCCGAGCGGGTCCGTCGGCATCGCGACGATCTGGTTCGCGGGGACGACATAGGGGGTGGACTCGCCGCCGGGGCTGGAAGTCCGGTAGACAAACACGGCCACCTGGATCCGGCCGCCGCGACGCCGGAACATGCAGTCCCACACGTATTGCTGCCGCGCCAGCAGGCCATTGCTGCCATTCCCGTTCACGGGGTCGTAGTCGATGCCCTGCGGCCACGTGCGTTCACGCTGCGTGATGATGGCCCAGGGGGCCGACCCCTGTGAATCGATGTTCCAAGGAATGCCGTAGCAGCGCCCGAGTGGGCCGGCGCTCGCCGGATACCCCGAAAGCGTCGACTCGCACCGGACATTCGCGGGGCCCACGCGCGCCACGTAACCGCCCGTCCCGGCGTTCATCGTCTCGAAGAGCGTCGCACCGAAGACGTCGATCGCACTCATGAATCCGGTGCTCGGATTCAAGCCGGCAATCGAATCCTGGAAGATGATGGCCGGCCGCTTCCACCGCCAGTCCCCCACGAGCGGACGGTAGCCCTGGGGGACCATCGTGACGAAGTTCGTGGCAAGCGTGCTCGGGTTGATGATCGGCGTCGGGCCGGCGATGCCGGGCACAAAGTCCGGGCTGGGGTTCCCGCCTCCGTCCTGGAACTGCTCGAACGAACCAAAGTCTCGCACCCGGACCTTGCCCCGGATCACGGAGAGCGCGCTCTCCGCCACCAGCGGGCCGTAGGTGTCGTCCTGCGATTGCCGCTGCTGGACGATGCCCGCCGGGAAGATCGCGCTCACGCCGATGATGCCGATCGCCAGGATGAAGACCGCCAGCAACAGCTCGATGAGCGAGAACCCACGAGCACCCGGTTTCGCGGCTGGTCCCCTGCGCGTCAACGGAGCCTCCCGGCCACCCCGGTGTAGCGATTGAAGTGGATCCGGTCGGCGAACTGGTCGATGTATTCGGTCAGGTCGTCTCGTCTGGCATCCTCGGCCGCATTCGTGCCGCCGCCCGTCGCCGGGTTCCACGCGGCGATGTTGTAGCGCTCCCGTGCGTCGCGATCATCAAAGATCGCGAGGAACTCCACGACGTCGCCGACGGGTTCGTCGCCGAGCTCGTCAAAGTCAAAGAAGCGACCATTGCTGGAACCGCCCGTGGTCCCGATGTCCACCAGGCCGTCACGGTCGACATCCACCCAGAGCGAGGCGTAGGCCGTGTCGGTCGCGGCCGTCGGGGTGATGTTGGCAGGGAGCGCGGGATTGCGAGTCTGCACACCGCCATCGGGCCCGAAACGGACCACCAGCATCGAGCCATTCTCGCTGTTGGAGAACTCCGGCTGCGTGATCCAGATGTCGTCAGAGGAGCCGTACTGCGGTTGCGAATAGTCCGTGAAGGGTCCCGCGACCTTGATGCCCGGCGGCAACCGGCGCACGGGCAGCCCATCCACCGGGAGGAATTCCTCGGCGATCAAGTCGTTGTCGGTGGCACCGCTCCCGGGATTGAGGTTGAGCATCCGTCCGGTGGCCATGGCCACGACCACGATGGTCTGCTGCGGAGCGGCGGAGTTGGCACGGAACACCGCGAATGCCACGCAGGTGGGCTTGTTCTCCTTGATGGCCATGGCCCGCGCCTCGCCGAGCGCACCCATAACCGTATTGGTGCCGGTGGCCAGCCGAGACGTCCCGGCCACTTGTTCGACGCTGATCGCGGTGAGCGTGGCCAAGAGCGCGATGATCCCCATCACGACCAGCAGCTCCGCCAGCGTGAAGGCGCGGCGGGCGCGCGGGGAGTGTTGGTGGAGGGCGCCCTTCATCGGGTCGGGTAACTCTCGATGTTGTCCTCGCTCAGCTTGTAGAGCGTGGAGGATGTCGGCTGGGTGATGTCGCCAAACACACCATCAGGACCCGCACTCACGAAGCGGATGCGACGATCCAGGCAGGAGCCGAGTTGCGTCTCCTGCAGCGAGCGAACGGTCCCGTCGATGTCTGCAGCGCCCGTGTCGGGCCCCGTCCCCTTCCCCCACTCTCGGCAGGGGAACACGACCCGGACCGGCTTGCCCCAAGGATCGATCAGCTCCTGGATGGGCTGCTGGGTGGTGGTGTTGAACCCAGCGTTGCGAAGCAGTTTCTCCGGCAGGTTGGCCAGGATCTCTCGCGGGCGCTCCGAGTACAGGAGCACATCCAGGAACGTCCGGCTCTGCGTGTCAGCCTGCGCCGTGGGCACCTCCTGGACGTCCCACCCGAGCGTGATCATCGGCGTGTTCGGATTCTGGTCATGGTCCAGCGTCACGGGGTCCGTGGTGAAACCCGCCACGGGCACGGTGCGGCGGAAGGTCATCTCACGACCCATCTCCTGCTGCCATTCCTGGACGGCGCTGTCCAGGATCGCAAACGACTGCTCCAAGGCCCGCTTTTCCGCGCCGGCCGTCAGGGCCCCGCTCACCGCCAGGACGAGCCCGATGAGCACCAGGATGATGCCCATCACGACGACCAGCTCAAGCAAGCTGAAGCCGCGAGCGTGTCGAAGGGTGGATCGATTCATCCGTGTCATGGCCCGACCTCCACGATGTTGTCTACATTGCGGCCCGCCGCATCGACGCGGACCACGGCGTCCCACGCCCGGTCGGGTCCCGTGGACAACAGCGCAAACTCGGCGGCGACCAGGGAGCGCGTCGAGCTGGAATCGTTGTTCGCGTCGCGGTACCCGTCGTACTCCGTTCCCGGCGCGATCGACTGTGGACGGAGGGCGATCACGTCGCCAAGGTTGAAGTCCGCACTGAAGCTGGACGGATCAAGCGCGTTGTATCCACGTCGGTAGTAGCGGAGCGGGCGACCCCAATAGTCGATGAAGCACTTGGGCAAGAGGTCAAAGTCCGCGGTCTCCTCCGCGCGAAGCACGATCGGCTCGCCCTGGGCGTCGACGCCGGAGAGGGCGCCCAAGATGTCGGAGTCCTTCAGGTTGAGGTACGGCCCGAGGACCGCCCCACGGACGCCCTCGCCGTTCCACGAGTTGGGATTCCCGCCGGCGCCATTGCCGGGATTGCGCTGTCGATAGAAGCCGATGGCGTTGGAGGCCATGGTCCTGGGATTGAGCGCCGCGCCCCACACGCCGTCGCGGCCGGGGTGGCGGATGCCGACTGGCGGAATCTCGCGGGAGCCTGGGCTGTTGTTCGCGGGAGTGAGTGGCTCAAAGCCGTAGGCGTCAAACTCCCTCGTGTCGTAGCCAAGCAGGTAGTCCGGCATCGAAGTCACCGACCACCACCCGTTGACGGCGTCGATTTCGTTCTGGGTCGGGTTGCTGGCGTTGGCGAAGGTTGGCGGGCGGAGGAGGTCGCGGGCAAATCCACGCTCGCCGGGCAGGCTGGCCACGGACACGCCACCAGTTCCCACGCCAAGGACCGGCGGGTAGTAGCCCGTGTCTTCCTTGAACTGCGCCAGACCGGTCATGAGGGCCTGCATGAGCGACTTGGTCTTGGCGACCTTGGCAAACTCGCTGGCCTTTCCCAGCCCCACCAGCAGCAACCCCAGCAGCGACACGATGATCGCCACGGTGACCAGGAGCTCCAGCAGCGTGAAGCCTGGGCGGGTGGCGAGGGACGGGCGAGATGGTCGCATGCGTGTCACGGGTGAGGTCACTTGGAGGAGGAAACGCTCTCGATCATGGAGACCAGCGGGAGGAAGAGCGCCAGCACGATCGTGCCGACGATGCCGCCCAGGATCACCACCATGAACGGTTCCAGCAGGCTCAAGAGGCTGCCGACGGCCACGTCCACTTCTTCCTCGTAGTTGTCGGCGATCTTCATCAGCATGATGTCCAGGTCGCCCGTCTCCTCGCCGACGTCAATCATGTTGACGACGATGGAATCGCAGACCTTGGACTCGCGCAGCGGCTTGGAGAAGGTCTCACCCTCGCGGATGGAGTCGTGGACCTTCTGGAGCGCCTGCTCATAGATGTAGTTGCCCGAGGTGTCACGCGTGATGTTGATCGCCTCCAGGATCGGCACGCCGGCCGTCACCAAGGTCCCGAGCGTCCGCGTGAATCGCGCCACCGCGGTCTTCCGCACCAGCCCGCCGATGACCGGTATCCAGCTGCGGATGATGTCCGTCCCGGCACGCCCGAACTTGGTCTTCCGTATCAGCAGGACCGAGAAGTAGATGATGAACGGCGAGAACGCGATCCAGGCGGCCCCGGGGACCGATTGGTCTGGGTTCTGGCCGGCGACCCATCGCGACGCATCGATCAGGAAGAGCGTGAGGCCCGGGAGCTTCACGTCGAAGTCATTGAAGATCTCCTGGAACTTCGGGATGACGAAGTACATGATGCCCGTCACGATGGCGACGGCGATGCAGATGACCACCGACGGGTAGATCATGGCGCCGATGATGCGCCGCTTGAGGCGCTGCCCCTTCTCCATGAACTCCGCGAGTCGCTGCAGGATCACGTCCAGGACGCCGCCGACCTCGCCGGCCGCGACCATCTTGACGTACAGGCGGTCGAAGGCCTTGGGGTGCTTCCCGAAGGCCGTCGAGAGCGAGTCACCGCTGGAGACGTCCTCGCACACGGTCTCGAGCACGCTCTTGAGCTTGCCAGACTTCTGCTGTTCCTTCAGGATCTGGAGCGACCGAAGGAGCGGCAGGCCGGCGTCCTGGAGCGTCGAGAGCTGCCGGGTGAAGGTCGTGAGCTGCTTGGCACCCACGCGCCCGATCGAGATCGAAAACCCCTTCTTCTTCTTGGCGCCCGGGTCCTTCTTGGCGACGTCCTTCTTGACCTTCAGGGTTGCGCCGGCCAGCCCCTGGCCCAGAAGCAGCTTCTTCGCCTCATCGGCATTGGCGGCCTCGATCTCCCCCTTCTTCTTCTCGCCGGTTCGATCCTTGGCTTGGTAGGCAAACGTGGGCATGGGTGGTCAACTCCTCGCGAACAGCAGGCAGGTCATTCGTCTCCGAGCGTCTCGCGGAGCACTTCTTCGATC
The DNA here is from genome assembly GCA_005776885.1 of Planctomycetia bacterium. Classification (GTDB taxonomy): domain Bacteria; phylum Planctomycetota; class Phycisphaerae; order Phycisphaerales; family SM1A02; genus SXOD01. Next base: position 2,719 of record SXOD01000064.1, on the reverse strand, counting down.
GTCGTCTGTCCCTCGTAGAGCGCCAGCATCCCGCTCTCGCGGAGGGTGCGCATCCCGCGCTTGCGGCTCTCGGCGGCAAGCACCGACGTGGAGGCGTTCTGCATGACCAGTTCACGCAGGTCGTCATCCATCGCCATGATCTCGAACAGCGCACGGCGCCCGCGATACCCGCCGCTGCACTTCTCGCAGCCGCGCCCGCGGTAGAGGCTGCGGCCGCCCAGGTCGGCCAGCCGCATGCCAAGCTCCATCGCCTCCGCTTCCGAGGGCTTGAACTCTTCCTTGCAATGCACGCAGACGCGGCGGACGAGGCGCTGCGCCACGATGGCCTCCAGCGTCGCGGTGAGCAGGAAGTTTTCCACGCCCAGGTCCAGGAGGCGCAAGATGCTGCTTGGTGCATCGTTGGTGTGAAGGGTCGTCAGCACCAAGTGGCCGGTGAGCGAGGCCTGGATGGCGATCTGTGCCGTCTCCAGGTCACGGATCTCGCCTATCAGGATGACGTCAGGATCCTGGCGGAGGAACGACCGGAGCAGCTTGGCAAACGTGAGTTCCTGGTCGATGTTCACCTGGCACTGGATCAGTCCCGAGATGTCGTACTCGACCGGGTCCTCTGCCGTGAGCACCTTGGTCTCCGTGTCGTTGAGCGCCGAGAGCGCCGCATAGAGCGTCGTGGTCTTGCCCGACCCCGTCGGGCCAGTCACCACCACGATCCCGTTCGGCCGCCGGATGATCCGGTCGACGCGCTCGTACTCGTCTTCGCGCAGTCCGATGTTCTGCAGGTCCAGCTGCACGTTGGATCGGTCCAGCACGCGCATGACGACGCTCTCGCCGAAGATCGTCGGCAGGACCGAGACACGCATGTCGATGGGGTTCTTGCCGAACTTGAGCTCGATGCGGCCATCCTGCGGCAACCGTCGCTCGGCGATGTTCAGCTTGGCCATGACCTTGACGCGGCTCACGCATGCGGCGGCAAGGCTGTGGTCCACTCCCTTCATCTCGTACAGGACGCCATCGATGCGCTGCCGGACCCGGAATCCATTTTCGAAGGGCTCCAGGTGAATGTCCGAGGCGCGCTCCTTCACGGCGGTGAGCACCATCAAGTTCACCAGCTGGACGATCTCGTTGCTGTCTGCGGCTTTCGCAAGCGTCTCGAGGTCGATCGACTCGCCGCGTCCGGCCGTGGCCTTCACGGCGTCGGAGTAGTCTCGATCGGCGGTGACACCCTGCGCCTGCGTCGACGCGCCGCCGTAGATCCGCTTCAGCGCCGCTTCCACCTCGCTCGCCGGGGCGACAACCGCCTGAACCTTGCAGTTGAGGAGCTGGGCGATCGACGTGGTGTCCAACGCCCCCTCGATTCCGGCCACGGCGACCCGGAGGGTCTGCGTGCCCGGGTCAAAAGCAAGCGGAATGATCTTGAAGCTGCGTGCCGACTGGGGGGTCACTTTCTCCGCGCAGGCGGTGGGCACTTCGGAGGTGGAAAGGGATTCGACGTACTCAAATCCCTTGGATCCAGCGATCGCACGTTCAACCTGCCGTTCCGTCACCCACCCCTTGGCGATGCAGATGGCGCCGACCATCGAGTCTGCCCGGTTGCCCCGCGGGTCCTGCTGCCGAGTGGCGATCTGCTCGCGAACAACTTCCTCGACCTGCTCCTTCGTGAGCAGCCCGAGCTTGTTGAGGACCCGCCCGATTCGGCGGCCCTTGAGTTCTTCGACGGAACGGTTTTTCATGACGCCTGGTCCACCTAGAAGTTATTCGACAAAACAATCGTTCGAGCATCGTTTCGGAGCAAAAATCCTATATGGACATCGCGTTTTGCGATGATGGGGCCCCAACCGGCTGTCCAGGATTGCCGACCGCAGCCATGGAGCAAAGGGCTGCCCCGTCGCACTAGCCCTTCGCGGGGGCCTTCGCATCACCCGTGCTCACGTCGGGCTGGTCCAGTTCGGTGCGGCCGACAGTCCCACCGCTCCGGTGCACTTTATCGGTCAAGTCGCCTGGGTTCCGGCCCTTGTCAACCATCTCCTCCGCCGAGATCCAGCCCTTGGAGTAGAGCGACCAGAGGTGGTCGTCCAGGAGTTGCATGCCAAACTTCTTGCCGGTCTGGATCGCCGAGTCGATGCGGAAGGTCTTGTTCTCGCGGATGAGGTTGCTGATGGCCGGGGTGATGACCAAGAACTCGTACGCAGCCACCCGCCCGGGCTTGTCGCTGCGAGCCAGCAGCGCCTGGCTGAGGACGGCAATGAGGGATGTGGAGAGCTGGACGCGGACCTGTTCCTGCTGGTTGGTCGGGAAGGCGTCGATGATGCGGTTGATCGTGCCCGATGCGCCTGTCGTGTGCAGCGTCGCGAACACCAAGTGGCCCGTCTCGGCGGCACGGATGGCGGCTTCGATCGTCTCGAGGTCGCGCATTTCACCAACGAGGATGCAATCGGGGTCCTGACGAAGCACGCGACGCAGGGCTTCGGCGAAGGACGGCGTGTCGTGGCCGACCTCGCGCTGGTTGACCACCGACTTCTTGTGCCAGTGGTAGTACTCGATCGGGTCCTCCATCGTGACGATGTGCCGTTCGAGGGTCTGGTTGATGTAGTCGATCATCGTCGCCAGCGAGGTCGTCTTTCCCGAGCCGGTCGGACCTGTCACGATGAACAGGCCGCGAGGGCGGCGAAGCAGATCCTGCACGAGCGGCGGCAAGCCGATCTGCTCGAAGGTGAGCAAGCGG
>SXOD01000063.1 GCA_005776885.1 Planctomycetia bacterium | reverse complement strand
TGGATCTCCAGAAGATAAGAAAGATCGCTCTTTTGGATCTCCAGTAGATGAGAAACTTTGATCTTTGTGATCTCCAGAAGATTGGAAAGATTGATCTTCTGGTCTCCAGAAGATTACAAAGATCGATCTTTTGGATCTCCAGACGTTTAGAAAGTCCGAGTCGATGACCATGGTGTGCATCCAGGTCATGGGCAACAACACCGCCGTGCAGTTCGCGGCCAGCCAGGGTAACTTCGAGCTCAATGTCTTCAAGCCGGTCATCGCGCACAATGTGCTTGAGTCCACCGAACTGCTCGCCGGCACCTGCGACGCCTTCCGCGAGTTCTGCGCCGAGGGCATCGAGGCGGACGAGCGCCGGATCCAGAAGCTGGTCGGCGAGAGCTTGATGCTCGTGACGGCGCTGGCGCCCGTTGTCGGCTACGACAAGGCCAGCGAAATCGCCAAGAAGGCACACCACGAGGGCACCACGCTCCGTCACGCCGCGCTGGCGCTGGGCTACGTGGATGCCGCGACGTTTGATCGCGTCGTGCAGCCCGGTTCGATGGTGTAGCGGCGAGCCTCGCGCTCGCCCCCCGCCTCCCGCCTCCCGCGCCCCCCGCCCCCCGCCTCCCGCCTCCCGCCTCCCGCGCCCCCCGCGCCCCCCGCCCCTCCCGCCCTGCCTTCCCGGTGAATTGATCAGATTCGACGTTTTTTTGGTCGATTCCGATCAATCCAACCGCGACGTCGCCGACACCGGCGCCGCACCGCTGGCAAAAGCCAGCCGGGCCGTCGAATCCAGGTACTCCGCTCGTGCCCGGATGAGCGTGGCCCGCGCGTCGAACAAATCACTTTCCGACAGGACCAGTTGGCTGATCGTGGCCAGTCCGTTGGCGTAGGCGGCGAACACCGCCTCGTACTCGTCAAGCGCGCTGGCGAGGAGCGCTTCGCCCGCAGCAAAAAGGCTTCGCGAGGCGCGCACGTCGAAGTAGGCCGACCAGACTTCGTTGGAGACCGCAAGCTGGAGCAGTTGCAGCGCGGCTCGTGACTTCGCCTCCTCGGCTCGCGCCTGATAGAGCCTCGACGTCCGTTCCCAACCTTCAAAGATCGACCATTCAGCTTCAAGTCCGATCGACCCGAACGTGGCGACCCCGTGGTTGGCGGCCTCCTGCGAGCCGATCGACGCCGTCCCGTCCAGCCAGCCCCACTCCAGATTGCCGACCATGGAGACCGTCGGCAGGAAATCCGCCTCGGCCTCGTGGACGCGATCGCGCGCCTCTCGCTCGCGCGCCACCGCCGCTTGGATGTCGGGCCGCTGGGCCAACGACTGCACGACCACGGACTCCACCGCGACGTCCAGTTCCTTCGGGAGCGGCATCGACTGCAGCGACTGGATCACGATGGGGGTTCCCGCCGGGACGCCGACGGCAACGGCGAGCCCGGCCTGTGCCTCGTACAGTCCAGCCTTGGTCGATTCAAACTGGTACTGCGCCTTGGCGAACTGTTGCCGCGACTCGAGCAATGCAGGCCGCGTGGCCAGCCCGACCACCATCCGGCTCTCGACCATTTCCAGCTGGATGCGTGCGTTATCCAGATCCTCCCCCGCCGCCTCGAGGAGCCCCTGCTGTGCATCAAGTCGGAAGTACGCCTGCTGAACGCCGAAGACCACTCGCTCGATCTCCCGGTTGTGCGTGAGATTCGCCGCCTCAAGGCCATGCCGTGCCGCTTCGACCGCGGCCTCGCGTCGGCCAAAGTCTGCCAGCAGCCACGTCATCGAGATGCCCGTGCTCGCATTCCAGCCCTGATAGAAGAGGGGCGCAGGGACCGCCGGGTACACGTCCTTCTCGTGGTCGCCTTCCGCGTAGAGCTTCACCCGCGGCAAGTACAGCGAGTCAGCCATGCCCATCCGGCCGGCCGCCGCGCGCGCCGACTCCCAGGCCATCCGCGTGGACGGGTTGCGCTCCAAGGCCTCGATCATCAGCGCGGCGAGCGTCCTCGGCGGGCTTGGCACCGGGCCGAGGTCGTCGGTCGGCATCGCTTGGAATCCCGGCATGGTGCTGGCCGACTGGTGCGCCTCCGCACCGGTCAACGGCTCGGTCGGAACGGGGACTGGTGCCGCCCCCGGCTCCACCCACCCCTGCCCCCGCCACATCGCTGCCGCCGATTGGCTCGTGAGGGCGTCAAGGTCCGGACCATCGAATGGACTCCTTGTGGCGCACCCACACGCGAGGACGGCGAGAGCGAGTGAGGAGGCGCTGGCGCGCGAGATGACGATCGACGTTGACACGATTGGGTTCACTTTCGATGGAGAGCAGATGCGGCATCATCGCATCCAAGCAGCTTGAGATCATCCCATGCACGGTCCATGTGCCGTGAATACCTCGTCACGGCACTGAGCTGGGCCACCGTGGACTGGAACTCGTCGGGCGTGAGGTCAAGCTGCCGCACGTCCTCGCGGGAGGATTCCATCACCTTCGCCAACCGGTCGGCCGCCTCGCGCCTGGCCGTGGCCCACGCCCCGCCATCCGCGGCCTCGCCACCCCACTCGCGCGAGAGGGCCGCAAGTTCGACCGCGGCAGCGTGCTCGGCTTCGGCCACCGCTTGCCGGATCGCCGTTGGCACGGTCGCGGGAAGGTCGGAGACCAAGGCTCCAAGGGTCAGCCCCTGCCGATAGGACACACGCAGCTCCATGAGCGCGCCGTTGAGGCGATTGAGTCGCCGGTCGCCTTCGTCCCACTCGCCGGTCAGCGCAATGGAGTCGGCCGCTTCCATCGCACCGGCCGTCGCGGAGTAGGCCTGCGCTCGCAAGGCGTGGCGTCGTGGCACCGAGGCAGGGGCCTCCCAAGTGCCTGCAGCGAGAAGCTCAAACAGGTCGGCCACTGCCGACGCCAGCCTGGACAGCGCCGACCGGTACGCATCGATGGCCCTGACCGGAGCCACGCTGCGCATGACCGCGATGCAGATCACGATGCCGAGCATCACGCCCAGCACACGGAAGAATGGGCCCTCGATGTTGGTTCCCGGGTGAGGTGCCGCGACCAGTCCAGTCCCGAACCCAAGCGCCGCCTGAAACCCGATGTAGTTGACGCGCGGTCCGCCGGCAAGGATGTAGGAAATGCCCAGGCACACCGGGGCCGTGACAAGGAGCAGCCCGGCCAGGCTGTCGATGTTTGGGAGCGCCCACACCACGAGCGCAATGCCGATGGCCCCGCCAAGTGCCGCCGCCGCCAGCCGCTGCACCGCCTTTTGCGCAAAGGCCCCTAGGTGCGGGCAGGTCGAGAGCACGGCGGCCGTGACCAGCGCCGAGCCGCCGATGCCTGGCGAGATCACCAGCCCGACGATCACCGCAATCGCGACGGCGATCCCGACCCGTGCGCCGGCCAGCAGTCGGCCGCGATCCAGCGGGAAGAGCGTGAATGCATTCGCACCTTCATGCAACACGGCCCCGGGGGCCGCGCGCCTGGCCGCACGGCCAACCACGAAATCTCCCATGACCGCCACGATCGACCGCAGCTCGCGCTCTGCCGCATCGATTCCCTGGACGATCCCGAAGAATCGCGACAAGCGGTCGAGCGGCAAGCGGGAATAGTCGCCGGCCTCCCGGTGGCGCCGCACCGATTCATCCACCACCGTCCGCGCCGCGTCCAGCCCGGCCAGGTCGACGAGGGGGAGTTCCGTCGGCGACGTCACATGACGAGCGGACTCGAGGGCCCCGGCAACCTGGTCCAGCGCCCCCTGCAAGCTGGCCGTCGCGGCCAGGGCGGCCTCGACCGTGTCGGGAGGGAATCCGGTGGCATCGAGTTCCGCTGCGGACCTGGTCGCCTCATCCAACGAGAGTCGAGTTCGTTCGCAGCGCCAAAGCAGCTCCAGCCAGTCGTCACGATGCCTCCACACTTCGCCATCCTCCCCAGCTGCCGACCTCACCAGTTCCTCCAAGGCGACCAGTTGTTCCCTCGGGGACGGTTCCAGGTCGGCCAAGGTCGCCTCGTCACGTCTCCCGACGACCACGACCGCCGCCATCGTGCGCCCGGCGCGCCGAAGTTTCGACGCCAAGAGGCGGAGGATCGCATCGCGCGATCGTTCGGGTGGGATCAGCAGCGTGGCGATGGCCACCGCAATGACGCCAGCGGCAATCTCGGAGGACCGCACCCACGCCGTGCTGAGCGAGTGGGTCGGGTCTCGCACCGCCCCGTATCCGACCAGCACCATCGTCATGCAGAAGACAAGCATCGCGTACGAGAACCGGCTGGCGTTCCACAGGTATCCGGCGACGGCCATGCTCGCCACCATGAGCATGAAGAAGAGCGGCGGGTTGTCCAGCGCCACGGCGCACCAAGCAATGACCACGAGCGCGGCGACCGTCGTCCCCGCCACGCGCATGGCCGCCCGCTCCAACGTGGTGGTGGCCGTGGGCATCGACAGCACCGCCACCGACGCCATTCCCCAGTAGATCTCGTCAAGGTGCGTCACCATCCCCCAGGTGATCACGAGCAAGAACCCCAAGGTCGCCCGAAGGGTCGATCGCCAACGCTCGGCGCTCGATTGCATGTCCGCACGAACCGCGGTGGAGATGCGCGACCACATCGGCGCGATCCTACGAGTCACCGTACGATCCGCGTCGCGTGAAGCGCACGACCCAATCGCGTCTCCCCCGATGGTCAACGGCGTGGTCGGTCGCTGCATTCCTTCCGCTGGCTGGCTGCGACCCGATGCTGGAAATCGACGGCGCGTTTTTCCCGGCGTGGCTGGTGTGCCTCCTGCTGGCCTTCATCCCGACGCTGGCCGCGCGTGAACTGCTCAGGCGCACGGGGCTGGAGACCCACTGCCGCCCTCTCAGCCTGACCTACCTGGGCCAGTACGTTTCGTTCGTCCTCCTCCTCTGGCTCATCTTCTTCCGGGACTGAATCGATGAACCAGGCCGACACCAGTCCCCCGACGGCCGCTCCCGCTTCAAGGGCGGCACCGTCGGCCCAAGCTCGCCCGGGCCGTGAACGCTTCATCGGCCGTGCCATCGCATGGGGGTCCCCTCTCTTGGGGCTCTACCTCGGCCTGGCCACCTTCCTCTCGCTGCACCATCACCCGCGAACCGACGACGCCAACCTGCGGGCCAACATCGTGGCGATCTCCGCCAACGTGAGCGGCTACGTGTCGCAGGTCGATGTCGTCGACAACCAGGCGGTCAAGCAAGGCGACATGCTGTTCGTGGTCGATCGACGGCCTTTTGAGCTGGCGCTGCTGGAAGCCGAGAGCGCCCTGCGGCTGGTCGACCTTGAGATTCGCGAGTATGCGGACAAGATCGTCCTCGCGCGGGCCGCCATCACCGAGGCCGAAGCCGCCGCGCTCTATGCCGAGCAGTATCTGGCCCGGATCGAGCCGCTCCTGGCCAAGCAGTTCGTGACCCCCGACGACATCGACCGAGCCCAGCGAGACGTCAAGATGCGCCGGGCCGCCGTCCAGGAGAAGCGGGCCGCACTCGCCGCCGCGGAGAACGCCCTCGGCGAGTCAGGTGGCGTGAACGTCCGACGATCCGCGGCGATCGCCATGTCGGAACGCGCCAAGCTGGAGTTGGCGTATTGCGAAGTCCGGTCACCCGTCGACGGCTTCGTCACCAACATGAATGTCTCGCCCGGCACCTACCTCAAGTCGGGCGACGATCTCTTTGCGGTGGTCGATGGCAGCCAGTGGTTCGTGCTGGCCAACTACCAGGAGACCGACATCCGCCGGATCGCCCCTGGCATGAAGGCGCGGATCTACCTGATGGCCTACCCGGAACACCCCATCGAAGGCGTCGTGCAAGGCATCGGCTGGGCGCTTGAACTGCCGTATGTCTCGCAAGACGGCGTGCTTCCCTCGCCCGAGCCGATGCTGGACTGGGTGATTCTCGCGCAGCGATTCCCCGTGCGCATCACGCTGCCGCCTGCCGATCCGGCGCGCCCCTACCGAATGGGCGCCACGGCGACGGCCATCATCGAGATGGACGAGCACGGATCGATCCCACCCTGGGTGGAACGCATCCTCCCCGACTGGATCCGCGGGCTCCCGCTCATGCCGGAACGACCGCCGTCCGCCCCGTTGGATTGATCAGATTCGACGGTTTTTTGGTCGACTCTGATCAATTCACGGGCGAGGCACCCTGGACCGCCCTCACGGCGCGAGCGGCGTCCGGTGCACACCGATTCGGCGAAGCGCCGGTGGGCCCAGCGTCGAACCGACGGTGATGCGGAGCGAGTCCGTCTCGACCGGTTCCACCCGGATGACACGCCGGTTGCCGACGGTCGTCGCCTTGGCGATCTCGCGATACGCGCCCGCCACGCGCGCCTCCACCCTGACCGATTCGATCCGCTGCCCAAGGTGGATCGGCTCTCGCAGCTGCACGCGGTCGAGCGTGACGGCATCGACCCAGTCGATGGTGATGGTGGCCTCGCTCGCCCCGACCGGGGCCATCCAGTACGCGTCGCCGGTTGAGATGCCCGTTGATCCGTCCACGAGGCACGATGCGGGTGACGACGATGCCTCGCTCGCCGAAACCGTCACCCGCGCGCCGTCGGCCAGGTCGTGGTCGTAGGTGGCATCCACGAGTTCGCGGAATCCCCGCAGCGCAGCGACGTCATTCTCGTGGATGAGCCCGCGACGGTCGGGCGGCACATTGAGCAGGAACGATCCGTTGTGCCCCCAGCTGCGCTCGAAGAGGTCAAAGAGGACGCGAGGCGACTTCACCCTGCCGTTCTCCGCTTCGTGCCAGAACCATCCTGGGCGGATCGACACGTCGCATTCCGCCGGGACCCATCGCTCGCCCAGCCGATCTCCAGAGCGAAGGCTGGCAGCGGCGGGCGGGCGATCATTCCCGATGCCGTGCCCGGACACATTCAGCGTCGCCCAGTTGGTCTCGCCAGCGTGGCCCTGCTCGTTGCCCACCCATCGGCAGTCGGGGCCCACATCGCTGAACATCACCGCACCGGGCTGGAGCTCCCTCACGACCTGTCGAAAACTGGGGAAGTCGTAGACCTGCCGCTTCCCATTCGCGCCCTCTCCGCACGCGCCGTCGAACCACACTTCAAAGGTCGACCCGTAGCCCGTGAGGACTTCCTCCAGTTGCGATCGGAACACTTCGTTGTAGCCCTCACCGGTCCCGTACAGCGGGTGGTTGCGATCCCACGGCGACAGGTAGACGCCAAACTTCAGGCCTGCCTCGGCGCAGGCGCTGGAGAGTTCGCGAAGCACATCGCCCTTCCCCTCTCGCCAAGGGCTGGAGGCGACCGTATGGGTCGATTGCGCGCTGGGCCACAGGCAAAAACCGTCGTGATGCTTCGCGGTCAGGATGACTCCGTCAAAGCCAGCCTCCTTGAACGCGGCCACCCATTGCGCCGCATCGAGCGCCGTCGGGTTGAAGACCGACTCGGGCTCGTCGCCCTGCCCCCACTCCCGGTCGGTGAATGTGTTTGGCCCAAAGTGGACAAAGGCGTACCCGCGCATCTCATGCCACGGCAGCTGCCGAGGCTCGGGGAGAGCGCCAACCGGGGCGGGCGATCCAGTCTGGGCAACGATGGCAGCGGCGACGATGACTCCCATGGCAATCACGCCGCCGATCCTACGAACTTGCTTCCTCGGGGCCCCTCGCCGTCCAAATCAAGCAAGATTTTCACTCGATTTCACCACTTTCCGGGTCGATCGAGCCACCGAGGCGACAATACCGAATCGATGCGTTCCGAAGACTTCTTCGAGATCCTGGTCCGCCAGCACTCCGACATGCTGACCGCCTACCTCCGTGGGCTGGCGTTTGACGAGTCACTGGTGGAAGACGCCTTCCAGGAGACCCTGATCACCGCCTGGAACCTCATCGACAAGTTTGACCGGGAGCGGCCGTTCGGCCCCTGGCTCCGCGGGATCGCGCGCAACACGCTGCTGGCGATGGGTCGAAAGAAGAAGCGATACCGGCACCACCTCACGGAACTGATGGAGCGCCGGTTCGACGAGCAGATGGAGCGGATGGAACAGCAGCCCGGCGACACCTTCGCCGAGCAGATGGCCACGCTTCGGGACTGCGTCGCCCGATTGGGCGATGACCACCGGCACGCCGTGGACCTGGTCTACATCCGTGGCTTGGACTCACACCTGGCCGCCGAAGCGAGCGGCCTCCCTGAAGAGACCTTTCGCAAGCGACTCTATCGAGCCCGACTCGCACTCGCCGAGTGCCTCCGAGGCAAGGGCATTTTCTCCGAGGCAGCAGCATGACACACGATCCCTCCCATGCACCGCACGACCGCGACCGCCAGCAGCCCGGGCCGTCGGGCGAGCCGGACGCGCTGCTCGCCGAGGAGCTGCACTTGGGCGACGCCAACCCCAACCGTGCCGCAGACTCGATCGCGGTGCACGCGATGCTCTCCCTTCTGGCACCTGGCGACGCGGAGCGCACGCAGCAGCGAGTGAAGTCGGCCATGGCCGCAATCCGGGCCCAGATCCACGAGCGCGAGCGATGGCAGCTGGGTCGATGGGTGCGCCGAGCTTCGGCTGCCGCCGTCCTCGTCGCGGCATCGCTGGCCATCGCCATCATGGTGTTCCAGGTGGAGGAAACCAGCGCCAGTGACACGCTCAGCCGTCTCATGGACAAGGCGTCGGCCCTCTCGAACCGGACGTACTCGGTCGCGATTCGCCACAATGGGCCGGAGTACGGCAACGAGGTCCGGGCCTTGCTCGTGCTGGGCGACGATGATCGATTTGTCTTCTCATTCTCCGATCCGCTGCAGGGAATGCCAGGCGGTCGGGGGCCGCGTGGACAGCCGGGCCAGCCGGGCCAATCAAGCAACTTCCTCCGGACCTTGGGCTTCGACGGACAGGAGTACTGGGCCGAGCTTCCTGGCCAGCGCTGCATCCGCTCGGCCGACCCGGGCCCATTGCGCGTGCTGCTCTCCAGCGTCAGCGATGCCGACGGCGATGGGTCCGCGATCTTGACCCTCGAGTCCGCGATGGATCGACTCGGCCGCGGCTACGACCTCTCCCTGACACGATCGACTGACTCGCGCACCGGGACCGCCCTCGTCAACGTCATCGCCACTCGCCGTGCCAACACGACGGACCAACGCCGTGCCAACGCGGCCGACCAAGCCGGCGGTCGGCGACCGCGCGATGGCGCAGTCGCCCAGATGGAGGGCGATCCGCACCGGCGGCCGGAGGAGCCGCGCGGCGACCGTTCCATGCGCACCGGCGGCCAGCATCGCCGCGGGATGGAGTTCATGGATGCCGAACCCCCGGCGGTCGTCCGAATCATCGCCGACGCGACGACGTTCGAAGTGGTCTCGCTGACCTCCGATTGGCTGGCCCAGGGTGGCGAAGTCCGCCGCCAGGTGGAGCTCACCCGCGGCGGGGCGCACGCCTACCCGACCGACTGGTTCACTCCGGACGGGCGCGGCCTCCAGACAGTTGACCCGTCGCGGTGGGGCGGAGATCGCCCAGAGGCTGGCCGAGGACCAGAGGCGGGCCGAGGACCAGAGGCGGGCCGAGGACCAGAGGCGGGCCGAGGACCGGGTGCCATGCCAGGCATGGGTCGACCCCAGCGCCCGGCGACGCGCCCTACCGCACCTGGAACCTGAACGGCGCGAGCGGGAGGCCACACTCATTCACGACGTTCGCGTGCACGGGATTGTCCTGCCACGCGTACGTGATCGTTGCCGGTTCCGCCACGCTGTCGGACCAGACGAGGAGTCGGTCTCCGTCCAGCGCCGCCTTCGCCCAATGGAAGACGCCATCGGTTCCGGCCACGGCAAACCCACCGGGCTCCGCGCCATCCTTCGTCCTCAGCCGCGTTGCATTTTCACAGCGCACGGTCACGGCAAGGGCGCCGCCCACCCGTGCTCCCGGCAAGACGTGGGTCGCCAGGGGCGTCAGGGCGCAGGGCACCACCTCGCCGTAGGCGACGACACGAGCCGAGCCTGCCAATCGATCGCCGACCGTTCGCTTGTCCGTGGGGTGGATGTTGTCGGCGTCGCCGACATCGGTCGTCACGACCTGGAAGGCATTGGGCACGGTGCGGGCGGTGTGATCCTGCGCCGCCCGGAGCCACGCCCAGCCGCCCTGGTCCGGGTCCTCGCTGGGAGCCTTGAACGCCGCAAGCTGCACGATGCCGAACGCGAACTCGGGGTTCTCAAACCGACTCGACCAAGATCGAATCAGTGCGGGCAGGAGCGTGGCGTACGCCGTGGGCTCGCCCGCGTTCGCCTCGCCCTGGTACCAGATGGCGCCCTTGACCGCGTACGGCGCGAACGGCGCCAGCATCGCGTTCCACAGTGATCCCGGAGATCCCTGGTTGAGTCCGTGCCACGGGGCATCAACGCTGCGCGGCGTCAGTCGAGTCGCCCCGCCAGCCCGATACTTCCACTCCCCGGCCAAGGGGATCGCATCGCGCGTCACGCCGCGAGGGTGCATGGAAAGCGCCGCGGGCGGACTGGCAAAACCGCCCGCACCGTGGGGGTCGACGACCGCAACCGTGATCCAGTTGTCGTCACCCGCCTTGAAGGTGCCGGGAGCGACCTCGTAGACACGCGGCAGGTCATGCCGCATCGTCGTGCGGCCGACCAGCTCGCCGTTCACGAACGTGACGTCGGAATCGTCAATCGCACCAAGGCGAAGGATCATGGCGCTGTCCGACCAATCCGGCGGAAGCGTCACCTTTCGGGAGTACCAGACGACCCCGTCGAAGTCGCGCAGTTCTGGTGCACGACCTTCGCTTCCCCAGTGCCCAGGCACCTCCGCGGACTTCCAACCCTCCGCCGTCGCCGCCGCCGATCGCATCCACCCTTCCTTGGCACCCTGGTCCAGCGCTCGGATTTCATTCCAGTATTCGATTTCCACCTCGCGCGCACTTGGCGCCACGGGCACCGCCGTTCCTCGACGCGCCTCGACGTCCGCTTGCGATGCCTTCAGCGCCTCCGCTGTCAAAGGGCACGAAAGGAGCGAAGGCTCGTCCATCCAAGGCTCGATCCGCGTGCCGCCCCAGTTGGAACTGATGAGGCCCACCGGCGTGTGCCGCGCCTCCGCGAGGGCCTGCCCAAACGCCAGCCCGACCGCCGACCAACCGCCGACGGCGCCTGGCGTCCCGACCTGCCACGACGCGTCCATCGTGAACTCCTCGTCGGGAGACACCGCATGCGGTGCCTTGATCAGGCGGATCGACGCATCCTTGACGCGCGATTTTTCCACATCCGCTCCCTTGGAGTGATCGACCACCCACTCCATGTTGGATTGCCCGCCGCAGATCCACACCTCGCCGACGAGAACATCCTTGATGTCGATGGACGAGCCATCTCCCTCGACATGGAGCACCTGGGGATCAAACGAAACCGCCATCGGGGGCAGGGTGACCCGCCATGTCCCTTCGGGCGTCGTGATCGCGTTGATGGCCGACGAGCCCAGGCTCACCACGATCTCGCTTCCTGGCGTGGCGCGCCCCCACACGGGAATCGGCCGTTCGGCCTGGATCACCGCGTGATCCGTGAACACGCAGGGCAGCTGGACCTCCGCTTTGGCGTTCGCTCCAGCTCCGATCGCCACGATGGCGAGGGAGACACGGCCCAACGAATGCTGCTGAGGGGGGGTTGTCTTCATGAAGTTCACCAGTTCTCGAAGATCCGTCGTGCGTGGCCGAACGCAAGCGTGAATCCGGATCCGCCTGCGCCGACGGCCACCTTGCACCCAGGCTGTGGTTCGTCCACGACGAGCGGACGCGATGGAGACCGGACGTACTTGCCGACCCATCGGTACTCAATCGTCCAGTCGCGAAGCTGCACGCACTTCTTGACTTCACGCATGACGATCTCGTTGATGATTTCCTTGTCAAAGGGCTCCTCCGCAGCCTCGCCGTACTCATGGCTGCCCCCGATGCAGACGGAGCCGTCGGCATGCTGGGTCATGATGGGCTGGATGCCAAACTGGTCCAGCTCCGGGGATCGCGCCGCAATGGTCCCTCGGAGCGCGTCGATGGACGGGCAGTCGTTGAATGAATCCGCCATTCGCGACGCGATGCCCAGCGCAATGCTCGGCCCGAAGTCCCACGCGCGCGGCTGCTCAACGGTCTGGAGCATCTGGACCTTGCAGGCCTTGATGCCGTTGCGGCGAAACACATCGGGGAACAAGCCGTCCATGCGGTCGCCCGTCGCCACGATGACCCGGTCTGCCTTGATCGTGCTCCCGTCAGTGCAACGCACGGTGGGCATCGACACGTCGGCGACCGCGCACCCGTAGCGAAACTCCACGCCTCGGTCGGAGGCCAGCCACTCGGGGACCCGAGTCAAGACTTCGCCGGGGTCGACCCCCACGCCACCGGTGGAGTGGAGCGCACCGAAGATGGCTGATGGGATGACGGCCGGGGACTTCCCGGCGGCCTGCTGTGGGTCCAGGAACCGCACGGCGTACCCGAGGTCGGGCGCGCGCTCGGCAAATTCGCGAAGGACCTGCGCCTCCAGCTCGGTGCCCGCGACCGTGAGCCCCCCGTCCTGCTTGGACCAGAGACGGGCCTCCGTGATGACCTCACGCCACCCCTTGAGGCTTTCCGCGGCCAGCGACAGCAGTGAGGGCGCGAGCCCGCCCTGCCAGAGGAGCCCGAAGCCGCGCGCCGATCCCCCACGCGACTCCTTGTCACGCTCGATCACGATGGTGCGCTTCCCCAGCCGCGCTGCCTCGAAAGCGCAGGCGATGCCTACGATGCCAGCACCGATCACGACGACATCTGCTCTTGATTCAGCCATGGGTCGCGCATTGAACACGATTTTCACGCCGCCCGCCTGCCATACACCCGCCATGCACACCCTCACCATCACTCCCTCGCTGGTCGCCCTCGGGGCCGCCATCCTCGCCGCCTCGTCCAATGCACATCGCTCGCCGGGCGCCCAGGCCGCACAGGCCGCTCAGGGCTCCATGAGTGCAAGGGATGCCTTCTCAAGATTGCAGGGCATGAACGGGACCTGGGATGCCGACATCACCGGCGACGGGCAGCCCGACACCGTGGTGACGTACGAGGTGATCGCCGCCGGAAGCTGCGTCGCAGAGACCCTTTTCGCTGGCGAGCCGCACCAGATGGTCACGATGTACCACATGGACGGCCCGCGACTCCTGTGCACCCATTATTGCGCTGCGCAGAACCAGCCGCGCCTGGCCGCGACGGCGTTCACGGACGATTCCATTGCATTCACTTTCGTCGATTGCACCAACCTGGCCTCGCCCGATGCCATGCGGATGGATTCCGTGACGTTCACCTTCAACGATGACGGCACCGTCTCCACGGATTGGGGGGCGAAGGCGAACGGCAAGGAGCAAGAGCACGCGCTCTTCACGATGACCCGACATCCAGCGGATGCGCTGGCTCCGGCACCCGCGGCGCCTTCGACGTCTCCGTGACCTGCGGGATGTCAATCGTCCCCGCACCCAGGCGGATGCCAAGGGTCTGCATGTAGAGGTCGAAGCTGTGCCGAAGCTTGAATCGGCGGGGCTCGATGCCCGCAAGCAGGAACAGCGTCATCAGCCGCATCAGGCCCGTGGATACAAAGACGGCGGCGTAGCCGGCTCGATCGATACCGACGAATCGGAGGATCGTCGCGCCCAGGAGCGATCCGGTCACCATCGCCGAGGCGTGGGCAATGTTGTAGAGCGTGAGGACGGCCGTGCGGCGGTCGGACGGGATCGTGTCAAAGACCATCAGGAACGTCGCGGTTTCCCAGCACGCCCAGGCGATCCCGACCATGAACTGGAGGGACATCAGCCACCAGATCGAGTCCGAGACCAGCCACAGCGTCGCCATCGGGACGATGCCGATGCCACCCAACCAGAGGAGCACGCCGGGGCCGTGCCGCTTGGCCAACCTCCCCACGCCAGGCAGCGCCACCACCTTGGAGAGAAAGGTGATGGCAAAGATGCACATGAGCTGCCAGTACTCGAAGCCCAGTTCGTCGAGGATGTATGGCGTGAAGAACGCGCCCGACACCTGCACGCTGAACACCACCGCCAGCATGTAGAGGATCAGGGACCGGATGGATCGATCACCGAGGTCGCGCTTCAACTGCGCAACGCTGGGGCGCTCCAGCCGCTTCACCAGTTCCGGTTGCGGCTCCCCTGTGGCAAACAGAAGGCCGGTCGAGGCCACCCTTGCGAGACAGGCGACTGAGAGCAGCACGCCGAATGCCGCCATCTCGTGGTGTTCATCCCGGCCCCACTGGAGCACGAGCCCAAACAAGAGTCCAAGGCCCAGGCAGGCCTGCACCGTCCTGTTCCTCGCCGTCCAAAAGTGGGTGGCAATGAACTTGGGCACGACCGTGGGCATCCAGGTCTGCCACGACGGCGCGGTGGCAAACCCAGCCGCCCAATAGAGCGTGACCAGGCCATAGAGCATCGGCGCCGAGATGCCGCCGGTCCAGGCGCACGCGGCCAGTCCTGCGAGCGAAATGGCCTGCACACAGGCTGCGCCCGCAGTCCACGTTCGCAGGCTCCCCGCGTGGCGCACCCCCCACGGCGTGATCCCGTGCAGCAGTGCCCCAAGCAGGACGGGGACCGTGGCCACCAGCCCTGCGGACACCTGTGATAGCCCCGCCGCGAGCGCGAAAGCCACGAAATAGGCCTCAGCCGCGCCATTCATCAAGGCCCACGCCCCCGCATCCCAGTGCAAGAGCTTTAGATTTCGGTGCAGTTTTGCCACCCGGATGGCGCATGGCTCTGTGTTGGGACTCTCTTTCATTGGACGACGGGTAGTGCATTTTAGGACCGACCGGTGCGCCCGAAGGACCAAGCCGACATTGGAGGCTTCCTCGCATGACCTTGCACCATTTCATGCCTGCCGCCCGGTTCAGTGATTTGCTCGGCGCGCCGGCCATGTCAGCCCTCCTGCTCTCGGTCACGACCGCCGCATGGTCCACGGACCGAAACGTCGGTCCCGGCCAGACCTATCTCACCATCCAGGGGGCAATCGATGCTTCGCAAGACGGAGACGTCATCCACGTCTGGCCGGGCACCTACACGGCCGGCAGCGGCGAGGCCGTGGCGCTGGTGAGCCAGCGCACCATCACCATTGCGTCCGTGGGCGGTCCTTCGGCCACCACCATCGATGGCCAGGGCGCACGACGCGGCGTGGTGTTTGACGCGTGTGGGGAGGAGTCGGAGCCATGCCTGCTCCAGGGCTTCACGATCCGGAACACCAAGCCAAATGTCTACTTCGGGACCGCCGTCCCAACCACCCTTTTCACCAGCGGAGCGTCCGTGGCGTGTTTCGGCTCCCACCTCACGGTGAGCAACTGCCTCATCCAGTCCACCAACGGCGTGAGCGACGGAGCGCTCGGCGGCGCCTGCTGCGTCGGCGCGGCCAAGAGCTGGTCGGCAGCGCTCGCCATCGAGGGATGCGTCATCACCGATTGTTCCGCGCTCAAAGGCGGCGCGATCGGCGTGGCCGATGAAGCACCAATGCACGACACATCGCTCTCACTGGCCAACTGCACGGTGCAGGGGTGCAACGGGACGCAGGATGGCGGCGCGATCTACGCCCGAGACGATGTCAGCGTGACCATAACTGGCTCATCGTTCATCGACTGCACGGCCATGGGCGGCGGTGGCGCGATCTGCCTTGAGGACACCGCCCTTGGCAGTCCGATGGCCACCATCACGGCCGCCGGGTCCACTGCTTCCCGGTTCACGAACTGCATGGCGTTTGGCCGCGGCGGCGCGCTCGCGCTCACCGGATCCGCCACGATGGACCTCAGCGACTGCATCCTCGATGGCAATACGTCCATGCTCGGTGGCAACGCGATCCTGATCGACGCCCTCAAGCCACACACGCCTGCGTTCACCGCCGAGCGCTGCACGTTCATGAACCACGCGCAGATCGGCCCCACAACCATCCCCGTCGGCCATGGGTCGCTTCTCTACGTGGAGTCGCGCGGCACAGCACACTTCACGCAGTGCGAGATGATCGGGAATACCGGGAAGGGCCCGCTCCTTGATGGCTGGACGCGCGGGATCAGCCTGAGTGCGTGCGCCGCAAGCAACAACGCCAACCTCTCCACAATGAGCCGGGAATCGCTGGTGGCGGCACAGGCGGGCGCGACAGTGACCCTCACCAGCTCTCTGTTTCAGGACAATTCCTCTGGCCTCGGTGCCGGGACGCTCCTGGCCAGCGTCCCCGCAGGACAGCAGATCGACATCAGCGGCTCGTATTTCTGCGGCGTGGATGGCGAAGTCGTGGCCTTTGAGGATGTCTTTGGGCCGGAGGCGGGCTACGTGCAGTCCCCCGAGGCATTCCTCACCGACAAGTGTCCTCCCTGTGTCGGCGATGTCGCAAGTCCGGGCCCTGGCAACACCGTGGACATCACGCCCGACGGCCATGTCGACGCCTACGACCTTGTTGCGATCCTGGGTGCGTGGGGACTCTCCAACGACGACGTCACTGGCCCGCTGCCACTGATCAACCTGGCCAACGACACCGTGGGATCGGACGACCTGGCCCTGATGCTTGCCGATTGGGGCAGCGACTGCTCAGAGCCCTGAGATCGACTGCACAGCCGCCGCCACGCGATCGACCGTGAGTGCGCGCATGCAATCAAAACGACCGCCGCACGTGGGGCGGCGGTCGCATGGAGCGCACGCCATCGGTTCTCGAAGGACCATCGATCCCGGGAGCGCGTGAAGGTAGGGGTACGCAGAACCCAGGAGCGCGACCGTGGGCGTGTCGTTGGCCATCGACAGGTGCGTCAGTCCCGTGTCCACCCCGATCGCGACGCGTGCCCGTCCCAACACACCCGCCGCGACCCTGAGGGACGTTTTCCCGGCAAGGCTTCGGATGCGGATGTCACCTCCAGGGGCGGGAGTGGCCGGCGCAAGTCCCTTCGCGCGGGCGCGCGCCTGTTCGACAATCGCCTCGCACCGCGATTGGTCCGATGGCCCGCCAAGGACCACGACATCGCACCCCCGCTCGGCGTACGTCGCCCCCAACTCGGCCCATCGATCATCGAACCAGTGCTTCTGTGGACGGGTGGTGCACGGAATCAAGGCGACCAGCGGTCGCCCGGCGTCGCCTGTGGCCGTGCCCAGCGTCCCGTCGAGCAGCGCATCGGCGGCCCGCCGCTCCGGGTCCAGCGGCGGCAATCGCATGCGCGCCTGCGGCCACTGGGACGTCGCGCCGACCGCGCGGAGCAGGTCTCGATACTCATCGCCGGGACGAAGGCGATCCCGGGCAGGCACGGCCTCCGTCGCCAGGAGCCGGGCACACTCGCGCGGCCGCAGCACGACTCGCCGGGGCGCGCCACTGAGCCAGGAGAGGAATGAGCTGCGGGCCAGTCCCTGGGCGTCCAGCGCGAGCTCGTACCGTTCGGCCCGCAACTCGGCGCGCAGCTGCGACGCCGCTCGCCCCAGCGACATCCATCGAAGTGATCGACCAAGGCGCCCCCACTCGCGCCGGTCAAATCGATGGACACGATCAAGCCCGGGCAACCCATCGATGAGGGACGCGAAGCGCGAATCCACCAACCACCCGATGTGCGCGTCGGGCCACGTGGCGCGGAGTCCGTGCCAGAGCGTGGTCGCCAACACGATGTCGCCAATGGCACTCGGGCGGACGATCAGGATGCGGGGCGACACGCTGCGTAGCGTAGAGTCCCGCGATGCGTCGCTGGGCCAACGAACCGCTGCCCTCGCAGCCGCGACTGGCCCTGGTGGCCAATGACGCCATCGGCAACTTTGTCATCGCGACCAGTGTCGCGCAGATGCTCCGCTCGGCCCACGATGGCTGTTCCATCGACTTGTGGAGCGGCTCCCGCGTGCGCGAGTTCCTGGCGCTTCCCACGCCACCGGGCCATTCGGCACTCTTCGACGCGTTTCACCAGTTCCTGCGCGAACCGCCTGAGACCGTCACGCAGGCCGTCGATCAGGCGCTGAAGGGCAGCCGATACGACCTCGTGGTGAACATCGAGGACAGCCAACCCGCGCGGCAACTGACCGCCCGGCTGGCAGCGGACGGCTGCTGGGTGTGTGGCCCCGCCGAACGATCGACCGGAGCATTGCTCCCCTTCGCCGACGATGATCGTGGCCGACTCTGGCGACACACGGAGTGGGTTTCGGAATCCATCCGAGAGCAGTTCCCCTTCCTGCATTCCAGCTACATCGGCGAGTTCTTCTGCCGACTCGCTTACCTGGGCGGCCCGATGCCACCGGCGCGAGTGCCCACCGCGCGATGGACCGATGCCGTCCCGGAGGTGCTCATCGCGATGTCCGCCAGCCTGCCCGACAAGCTCTGGCCAGCCGATGCGTGGTCGCAGGTCCTGAAGGAGTTGCGAGCTGACGGCCTGTCGATCGGGCTGCTTGGGGCCAAGCCCTCCTCGCAAAGTGCGCATTGGCTGGGGAGTGACGCCGAGGCTGAAGTCGTCGACGCCGGATTGGTGGACGACCTTCGGGGACGGCCATCGCTCCCGCAGGTGGCCGACCTGCTTTCGCGCGCTTACCTGGTGCTGACCCTTGACAACGGCATCATGCACCTGGCGGCCACGAGCCGGACGCCTACCGTCGCGCTCTTTCGTCACGGGATCCATCGGCTGTGGACGCCGCCATGGGGTGATGTCCGTCCCGTCGTGGCGCCGCCCGGGTCGCCTGTCTCGACGATCACGGCCGACGCCGTAGCCGACGCCGTTCGCGAGCCCCGGGAATGCGGAGGGTGAGCCCTGAGGCTTCGTTGGAGCGTCGGGGTCCGAAGACCCCCGCGAGAGTCGGGCTGGCGGGATTTGAACCCACGACCTTTTGACCCCCAGTCAAACGCGCTACCAAACTGCGCTACAACCCGAGTCGAGCCGCGTAGTGTACCCAGCTCACCACCTCCCCGTCTCGGCCATGCCCGACCATTCGAGTGGCCCTCCGATCCCTTCCTTGCCTCACTGACGATGTCTTGCACGACTCCCAAGGCTGGCGACCATCGATACTGGGCGATCGAAGCCAATAATCGCGCCTGGGAGTTGGTCGAGTCAGCGTCCCTCCCGCCCGAACTCAAACGCGATCTCATCGCCATCGCGTGGTCCGCCTACTGGCACTGGGAAGAGCATCTCCAATCGCTGGCCGCCCCCCAACGCGCCGCCGCCCCCAACCGCCTGCGGGCGCTGCACCTCCTTTGCTGTGCCGTTGCGCGCCACGACCTCCCGTTGCGCACCGGCGCAACCACGTTGCGCAGCGGCGCAACGGCCGTCCCCTCCCTCGGTGAACTGGCTGAGTCTGCCGCGGCAGAGCAGGCTCGATTGATGACGGTCGCCCCTGCGGCGCTCACCCGGCTGGACCTGGCGATGACATCCCTCTGCGCGGTGCTCTCGGGTGACGAGGGGGCCGATGGCTTCAAGGACCAACTTGCTGGGCTCGACGGCGACGAGCGCACGCTGGTGCAAACGCTCCTGGACCGATGCGGTGCGCGCCGCTGAGTTCGGGTGGATTCGGCGGCTCGTGGCGCCCACGCAGAAGCACTGGCGCGCGCGGTGCCTGGCCTGCCGCCAAGCCGAGCGCATCCCACCAACCTGAACGGACAGGGGGAGATTCGAACTCCCGATACGGTTACCCGTATACAGCATTTCCAATGCTGCTCCTTCAACCACTCGGACACCTGTCCAGGGTTGGGTAGTGTAGCGGCGCATGACTGACCACCAGACCGACGGATCGATGCTGGAGGGCGTGCTCGTCCTGGACAAGTCGCTTGGGATGACCAGCATGCGGGCCGTGGAAATCGTGCGGCGCCGGGCCTCCAAGGCCAAGGCGGGCCATGCGGGCACACTGGACCCCCTGGCGACCGGTGTCTTGCTGGTCGCGATCGGCCGTTCCACCAAGTCCATCGAGCAGCTCATGGCGACGGAGAAGCGATACGAGAGCGAGTTCGATCTCTCGGCGTTCACCGCCACCGACGACACAGAGGCGGCGCGAGAGGATGTGGCCGTCGAAGTCCCACCAACCCACGAGGCCGTGAGGGCCGCACTGGACTCCATGGTTGGGACCATCCAGCAGCGTCCTCCAGCCTTCAGCGCGATCAAGGTGCAGGGGCAGCGGAGCTACCGGACGGCTCGACGAGCGATGCTTTCGGCTGACGCCGAGCAGCCTCCACAGCTGGAGCGTCCGGCCAGCCGGCCAGTCACCGTCCACTCCATCGACATCCTGTCGTACCAGTGGCCGATCCTTTCGGTGCGAGTCCACTGCGGCAAGGGGACCTACATTCGTTCGCTCGCGCGTGACCTCGGCGAGCGGCTGCACACCGGTGGCCACTGCGTCTCGATTCGCCGGACGGCGGTCGGTCCCTACACGATCGCGGTCGCCCGCACGCTCGAGGAACTCCCCGACCTGCTCACGTCGCGGGATCTGCTTCCTGTGCCGAGTCCTTGATCTCGGCTGCGCGCCGGGCGTCGGCGCGACGTCGGTCCTCGCGGGTCGAGGCCATCAGGAGGAGGCCGATGCCGGCCAGCAGCGAGACGTCGGCCACGTTGAAGATCCAGGGGAAGACTTCTCGCCCCGCCCCCGGCCACTCCCATCCGAAGGGAAGGTCCCAACGCGGGAAGAGGTGCAGGAAGTCCCGCACGGCCCCCACCGTGAGTCTGTCAAACAGGTTCCCCAACCCGCCCGCGAGCACGAGCGCCAGCCCGACGTGCGCCAGGGTGGAGCTCCGTTTCGTGAACGCACCGAACACCCAGAGCCCGGCGGCCACCGCCACGATCGTGAAGGCCACGAAGATCCACCGCTTGTGCTGTCCGATGCCGAACACCGCGCCGTGGTTGAGCACGAGCCGGAAATCCAGCAGGTCGCCGGGAATCGCCCGTTGGCCCTCGTGCCACGGCAGGCGGAAGGCTGGATCGGCCACGATCTCCCGCGCCGGAAGTTCGATGGGCTCGTCTGCCACGTGGGCAAAGGCCCATGACTTGCTCCACAGGTCGATCGCGAGCACGATCGCCAGCACGCCAAGCAACACGGCCCACGCGCGACGGCTCCGCCACGCTGGGACCTCTCGCTCGGGGCCGGCTGCTCCCGCCGTCACGACTGGTTCATCGACCGAATCTGCTCCATGCGCCGAGCGGCCTCGATCGTGTATCGGGCCCACGGCTTGGCCTGGAGGCGTCCCTTGGGAATCGGCTTGCCCGTGAGCATGCAGACGCCGTACGACTTGGCCTCGATGCGTTCCAGGGCCTCGGCAATGTCCATGAGCAGGATGCGGTCGGTCTCCGCCAGCCCCAGGGCAAAGTCCTGGTCAAACGTGTCGGTCCCGACATCCGCCATGTGAAGCGGCATGTTGGAGAGGTTGCCGCCGTTGGACAGCAGCGCGTCCTGCTCCACGCCCTTCACGCGGCTGACCAGCTCGGCTCGCCGATGCAGCAACAGGGTCTTGTAGTCCTGCAACTCCTTCTTGGTGAGGTTGGTCTTGATGTTCTTGACGTGCTCGGGGAGCCCGTCCTGGGTTCGGGCCAACACTTCCGCCTGGACTCGCTGGCGATGGAGCTCGGCGCGCGTGAGCTTGGGGCCCGACTGGGCGCCAAACTTGAAGAGCGACTTGCCTGCCTTGCGAGCGGCCTTCTTCGCCTCCTTGGCCTTCACACCCGACACCACGCGCACCCGGCGTCCGCAGATGATGACGTAGCCCTGGGCATCGGCCGCGCCCGCCTGGGCCGTCGCCGCGGCGGTGACGCTGAGCGCGGTTGTGTAGTCGATCTTCTTGCGCGGCTTGTCCGGCGCAAGATAGGACTTCGACTTGGGCTTGGGCTTCGGCTTGGCGATCACCGGAGGCGGTGCACCCTTGGATCTCGGCTTGGCCGGACGCATGGGGATCGCTGACTCCACCTTGATCGGCCCATTGCGCCGGATCGGTTCGCTCGGGTCGGGCTGTTCAAAGACGACGGAGACCACGCCCTTCTTGGCCGGAAGTTCCACGCCGACGGCACCGCCCATCGACTGCTTCCGCTTCGCAGGCCCCTTGTCAGCGGGCTTGACTGCCGCCGTTGGGGAGGCCTTCGCGGAGGGTTTGGCTGCGGGTTTGGCAGCGGGTTTGGCTGCGGGCGTGGCCGCGGGTTTCGCTGCTGGCTTGGCCGCCGACTTGACTGCGGGCTTGGCCGGGGGCTTAGACGGCGACTTCGAGGGCGCCTTTGCGGATGCCTTCTTCGCCGCAGCGGCCGCTGACGCTGATGCTGATGCTGATGCTGATTTAGACGTCTTCATTGTGGCGGTCTTCATGGATGCCTCAACTTCACGCTGCAACCCGGGCCTAACACGCTTGAAATGCTCTCCCCCCGGCAATATCCATAGTTATCGGACCATGTCGGGTGGCTCAAGTCGCCACTATAACGATTCTGTCGAAAAAGTCAAGGGGTCGACGGAGCCGAACCGCGACCTGAGGTCCCCGTCACGCGCCGCCCGACCGCGCCGATCTGCCGGTACTTCTCGAATCGCAACCGCACCAGGGTGTCCGGGTCGATTCGGCCAAGTTCCTGGAGATTGGAAACGATCCACTGCTGCATCCGCTCGGCCGCCGCCTTTGGATCGCGATGCGCACCACCATTCGGCTCCTCGATCTTGGCATCCACCAAGCCGTTGCGAACGTTGTGGTCGGCCGTGAGCGCGAGCGCCTCGGCGGCGTGCGTGTTGGTCTTCTCGTTGGCTTCCTTGAAGAGGATCGCCGCACACCCCTCCGGCGAAATCACCGAATACCAAGCGTGCTGCATCATCGCGACGCGATCGCCGACGCCAATCCCCAGCGCGCCGCCGGACCCGCCCTCACCGATCACGACGCAGACGATCGGCACGCGCAGGCCGCTCATCTCGCGAAGGTTGTAGGCGAGTGCCTCGGCCTGCCCGCGCTGCTCGCTGCCAATGCCGGGATAGGCGCCGGGCGTGTCGATCAGCGTCACGATCGGCACGCCATACTTCTCCGCGAGGCGCATCTTGAGGAGCGCCTTGCGATATCCCTCTGGGTGCGCACATCCGAAGTGGCAGGCCACTCGCTCGGGCGTCGTCCGCCCCTTCTGGTGCCCCACCAGCATCACCTTGAGCGGGCCGATGCGGCAAAACCCGCACACGATGGCCGGATCCTCGCCAAATCGTCGATCGCCGTGCAGCCGCGAGAAGTCGCGGCACATGAGGTCCACGTAGTCCAACGTCTGCGGCCGCTGCGGGTGCCGGGCGATGCGCACGGTCTGCCACGGCGTCAGCTGCCCGTAGATCTTCTGGATGAGACTGCTGCGCGTGGCCCGGAGGGCGGCCAGCTCGTCAGCCCACTTGGCGGCATCGGCCCTCGACTCGAGCGACTCCACTTGCTTCTCGATCTCCAGGATCGGCTGCTCAAAGTCCAGCTGGAACATGAACCGAGGATGGTACCGCTGCCTGCCCTAGTCTCCCGCCATGCCGACGACCGCCATGCCGACGATTGCCTGGTTCGGCTACGGCAACATGGGACGAGCGATCGCTCGCGGCGCCATCGCAAGTGGATCGATTGAACCGGCAGATGCCATCGTGTTCGAGCCCGATGTCGATGCGGCCGCGCACGCGCGTGGCGATGGCATTGCCGCCGTGGCGGCGGCGCTCACCGACGCCGACCGGCCGAACCTGCGATCAATCTCGCGCGTCATGCTCGCCGTCAAGCCGCAGTCGTGGCCGACGGTCGCGGCGCACTGGCGTGCCGCTGCCCTCCACTCGGCGGAAAGCGGCGTTCTCGCGATCAGCGTGATGGCGGGAGTCTCCAGCCAAGCGATCGCCCAGGCGATCGGCCCGCGGACGCGCGTCGTCCGAGCCATGCCCAATACCCCCGCGATGGTCGGTGCGGGGATGACTGCCGTCGCGGCAGGGCACGATGCCACGGCGGAGGACCTC
Organism: Planctomycetia bacterium; assembly: GCA_005776885.1. Taxonomy (GTDB): domain Bacteria; phylum Planctomycetota; class Phycisphaerae; order Phycisphaerales; family SM1A02; genus SXOD01. The sequence goes on along the minus strand of SXOD01000063.1, from coordinate 24,262 downwards.
CGCGTTGCGATGTCCCTCTTCGGTTCGGTTGGCGAAGTCGTGGAACTTCCCGAAACGCTCCTGGATGCGGCGACGGCGCTCAGTGGCTCGGGGCCTGCGTACTTCTTGCTCCTGTGTGAGGCGATGGCCGACGCTGCGGCACAGCTGGGAATCTCGCCAGACGTGGCCAGCCGGATGGCACGGCAGACCCTGCTCGGGACCGCAACGATGCTGGCCTTTCGCGACAACGCGCCGGTCTCCCCCACGGCACTCCGCGCCCGCGTCACCAGCAAGGGCGGCACGACACACGCAGCGGTCACGGCGTTTGAGGCGGGTGGATTCCACGACCTCGTCCAGCGCGCGCTCACCGCCGCACGAGATCGCGGGCGCGAGCTGGGTTCAGGCTGACGCGCCGGAGTCGATCAGCGGCTTGGACGAGCCGCGGATCTTCACGATGAAGATGATGAGCAACACCAGGCTGCCCAGCGACAGCATGTTGCCCACACACCCGATCGCATTCCCGGCCATCATCTGTGCCCGCAATTCATCTTGATCCAGCTTGCCGCTTGCGAACGCGAGGCCCATCGGCAGGCCGCTGAACAGCCCGAAGACCGCTGCTGACGCGCAGCAGATTGCCCACGCCAGGCCAATCCCGCGGCCACAATCGTCCACGACCTCCCCCCGCGCCTGGCGCGCCGCGCGGATCGAGTCCGGCAACAAGGGCAGCGGCTTCTTGGTCGTTCATGGTTCACCCATCCTAACAATGGTGTGCGACATTCACCCCCACGCCGCCAGCAGCGCGGCGAGGTCGCTCCCGCCCACCGTCCCGTCGGCGTCGATGTCGCCCGCGCCCGCACCACCCCAGTTGCCCAAGAGCGATGCCAGGTCGATGCCATCGACGATGCCGTCGCCGTTGATGTCGGCGCCGCTCCCACCGCTGCCTCCGCAGTAGTACGGCGTGCCCGCGCGCCACACCTCAAGGTCGTCGATCGCCGCTTCCACGGTGTGCTGCGGCGCTTGGTCGCTGGGGATGAACCGGACTCGCACGCTGGCACTTGGCGTCACGAAGTCGGCCACGCGCACCAATCGAGTCACCCAACCACCGTTCGAGTCGGGCGTGCTGGGTCCCACCGTCTCCACCAGGGTCCAGGTCGCGCCGTCGTTGCCCGACATCTCCACGCGCATCACATCCTCGCCCGCCGTCGTGCCGGTTCGATTGTCAAACCAGCGCGAATAGGCGATGTGCGGGTCGGGACCGCTCGTGCAGTCCAGAGTCGGCGTTGTCAGCGTCGCGAACCCGCCGTCAAGGTCTGCGGCGGAGTCGGGCCCCCCCGCCACGCCTTGCCCGGTGACGAAGCACATGCTGCCGGACGCGGTGTGGTCATCCTCGGGCTGTGAATTGGTGCCGATGGGATCGACTCGCGTCCACAACCCGGCGATGGCGGTGTCGCCCGGCGAAGCCGTCGACCACCCAGACTCCACTTCGATCGAATCGGCAGAGACCAGGCTGCTCCCGTCGGCACTCCAGATGGTGAAGAGCTCCGCAGGCGCACCCTCGGGAAGCGTGCCGCCCTCGCCAGTCGTCGTCGCGGCGCTGAACGACACGCCAAGCTGCGTGCCACACATGCTCTCAGGCAGCGCCGCCTGGTAGACGCCGCCGCCCTGCGCACTCATCGCGAACGACTGGAAGCTCCCGCCATCCTCGCTGACCCACATCGTCACGGTCGATGGGTCGATCGTCGAGCCCGCCATGCCGGTTGCGGAGAGTTGCACCAGCGCCCCACCGCTCGGCGCGGTCCACGCCGGCAGCGCCTGTGCCAGCGACAGGTTCACGCCGCTCGTGGCGATGCACACGCCGTTCGGGCTGGCGATCGCGGCCTGGAGTCCGGTGTTCGCCGCGGAGCAACCGATGTTGCTTCCCCCTGAGCTGCTGCACCCGCCGTTGGTGTGGATGCCGATCGCCTCATCCGTGGCCTCGTAGATGATCGGCGAACCGCTGTTGCCGCCGGTGGTGTCGGTTTCGTAGCGCACGGTCGTCCCCGAGAGCGAGACATACGCACCTACCTCAGTCTGCTGCACCTGGTTGTAGGTGCTGTTGGGGGTCGAGTCCGTGCCGTGTCCCGTGATCCGGATCTCGGCCCCCGCCGTCACCGTCGGCGGCGAAACCAGCACGAATCCCGACCCCTGTGCCTCATGCGGGCGAAGGCCGGTGTTGCTGTTGGGGAACGCCCCGTAGTAGTTCCAGTCATTCCCAACGCCGCCATTGACCAGCTGTTGCGACGATGCATCGATCGGGTACTGGTCCTGGGGTGGCGGGTTCACCAAGCCACCGCCGCTTGTGGAGAACGGCACATTGAACTGCGCCACGTTGATGCTGCTGCTGCCGCCGCAGTGGCCTGCCGAGAGCATGCAGTCGGCATCGTCCTGGATGAGCCAGCCGGTGCATGCCACCGGCATCACTCGCGACACGCGCGGGTCGGTGCTTGGCAGCCGGTCGTCCACGCCGCAGATCGTGGCCACGCCACCCTCCGGTTCTGGACCGACCGTCGCCGATGGCACCACCACATGGCTTGTCGTGCCGACCTCGTTGGCGAACAACTCGATCATGATCGCGCTGCCATTGAGATAGCAGCTGGTCGATCTCCACTGCGACAGGCTGATGGAGTCCAATCGCTGAGTGGCGTCGTCGAGCAGGCTGGTGACATGCAGCACCGCACCGGGCGCGAGCGTCGTTCCCGCCAGGTCCAATCGGACCCATCCGGCACCCGGGAGGTCGATGATCTCGGCCCACACTCGTCCAGTGCGATCGGCGCGGATGGGAGCGGAGTCGACCCCCAGCGGAGTCTGGAACATCAGGACGCCGGGGAGGGTCGGCGGCTCGGCGTCATCCTGCGCGAGCGCTGGCACGCACGCCAGACATGCAGCGAAGACAGATGACCCGACAATGGACAACGCGCTCCGATGGAGTCTTGACCGTGGCGGCAGCATGGAGAGAAGGTAGCCGCTATCGCGCCGCGGGCAAGGGAAACCAACGCCGGGATTGGCTCCAACAACCCAGTTTCTAGAAGTCCCGCCGCCGGAACCGCCAGCAGGCGATGGCCAGGATGAACGCCTCGAATCCGAGGCTGGTCCCGATGACATACAGCTCGCTGCGGGAGGCACGTTCCTCGGCGACGGTTTCCTCCAGCACGCGCCCCCCAACCCTGGATGAACCGAAGATCTCGCCTGCCGGGCCCGCGCCATCGTCCGGCCTCGGACTGGCATCCTCGCCGCGCTCGCGGCGGCGGTCGGCGCGCCGCTCGGCCTGACGCTCCTCACGCATGCTTGGCAACGCGGCGACATCCTCCATGGACCGTTCCAGGAGCGAGAGCGTCTCACCCGTCTTGGGAAGTGCCGTGCTCAACAAGGAGATCGGCGCATACACCAGCTGCCAGGTGTTATCGTGAGAGCGCTGCGCGGCGAGTTCATCCTCCAGCCGCTCCACTTCCAGGGCGTCGGCGCCATCGGGATGGGACCGCTCTTCCTCCAAGTCCTGCGTGATCGCCGCCAGTTCCAACCGGCTCGCGGTGCGTCCGATGGAGACCAGCTGCTCCGCCGACTGCACGCCAAAGACGAGGAACCAGAAGATCATCGTGAGCAAAAGGCTGGCGACGGTGCTGCGAGTCAGCAGCCCCACCAGCGCACAGACGCAGTACAGGTACGAGTAAAAGAGCACGACCAGCGGAATCGCGATCAGCAGGCCAAACTCCCACACGCCGCCTCGGATGCCGATCACCAGGACGCACGCGACAGTGAACACGCTCACCTGCAGCGCGGTGAACAGGAGCCCGGTCGAGTATTTCGTCAGGAAGAGTCGCGTGCGGCCGACGGGCTTGGAGACCATCATGTCGATGGTTCCCGCCGTCACCAGATCCGGGATGATTCCGGCGGTGGACACCAGTGCCAGGATCGTCGCGCCCAGCCCCAGCCAGAACTGGACGCCCAGGTTGGAAAAGAGCAGTTTGTAGAACGTTTCCGGCGCAATCACGGCGGCATTGAAGAATGGGCTCTCGAGGGTCCACACAAAGATGGTGATCCCGTTCTCGTCAAGCCCCAAGGCGCCGATCGACAGGACCACCAGCCCCGAGAGCACGATCGAAAGCCAGAAGAGCTTTCGAGCGTTGAGCTCGCGGTAGGCAGCGACCAACAGGGCCCAGGTCTGGATGCGACGGTCTCGCGGCGTGAGATGCGCGCGGGTCAGATCGCGGGTCACGACACGCCTCCTGCGCCCGGCTTGTGGGCTCGACCCGTCGTTGGGTCGGTCACCTCGCGGATGAAGAGGTCCTCCAGCGATTCGCGGACGGGCGTCACGGCAAGCACGGTGACGCCATCGGCGCGCAGGCGATCCATCACGGACTGGATCATGACCTCTCCCGCTTGCGGGAGGATCAGCCGCTGGAGCTTGCCGCGCGGGTCCACGCTGTTGACCATCGACCCCGCCCCGAGCTCCACGCGGGCCCCCACGATGCCGCCATTGGTCGATGGCTCCAAGGCCCACGCCGGCGGCGCCTCACGCAGCAATACCTCGTACCGTGCGCTCTCGCGAGTGAGTTCCTCGATCGTGCCGCGACTCACCACTTTCCCCTGCACGATGATGGCCACGCGCGTGCACACCATCTCCACTTCGCTGAGCAGGTGGCTGTTGAGGAGCACCGTGCGGCCCTCCGCCCGCAACCGCGCGAGCACATCTCGGATCTCGCGACGGCCGACGGGGTCCACGCCGTCGGTTGGCTCGTCCAGCACCACCAGGTCGGGGTCGTTCACCAGCGCCGCGGCGAGCCCCACTCGCTGCTGCATGCCCTTGGAATAGGTGCCCAGTCTTCGGGTGGCCCAGGCCGACATGCCGACAACATCCAGGAGCTCACCCGTCCGCCGCTTCCGCTCGGCGCGCGGCACGCCAGCAAGGGCGCCGAAGAACTCAATCACCTGCCGCCCACTCAGGTACTGCGGAAATCGATGATGTTCCGGGAGGTAGCCGATGCGCTTGAGCGTGGCTCGGTCGCCAACCGGTGCCCCAAGCACGCTCCCCGACACGCGGGTGGGAGCGATCACCGTGAGCATCGCCTTCACCAGCGTGCTCTTGCCGGCACCGTTGGGGCCAAGAAGGCCAAAGACGCCTCCTCGCTCCACGGCCAGGTCCACGCCTCGGAGCGCGTGCACCTTCCCGGCGTAGGTCTTGTGCATGTCGCGAAGATCGACCGCCAGGTCGGGCGATGCTGGCGTCGCCGATGCGAGCGCTGTCATGTCCATGGCGGTCGACATCGGTCGCGGAGTGTAGGCCGCTCGCTGGCGTCGCCACCCCAAACGCACAGCGGGCCGATCCATCGCTGGATCGACCCGCCGTTCCTTGACCTGTCGTGGCAGGTCCCCTGCCTCAGCCCCCCACGAGTCGATGTCCCGAATCGACCGTGGTCCTGTGAACTGGCTACTGCTTGGTGGGCGCCTTGACCGACGCCCTCGCCGGCAACGGATACTGGGAGACGTACTCTGGCTTGAGGAAGAAGTAGTACATCGTCCCCTCGGCGTACTGAGAGCCCGCAAGGATCTCGGCGCCCGGGCCGATTCCCATGAAGATGTCAGCGCGGCCCGGTGCCACGATGGCGCCGCCGGTGTCCTGGTCCAGCATGAATCGGCGGAACGACTCCTGCGTGTTGGCGAAGTTGATGGCCTTGGTATCCACGAAGACCAGCCCTCCCGGCGGGTAGATCTTCTTGTCGGTGGCCAGCGTCTCCTTTTCGGTCACCTGGAAGCCAAGGCTGCCGGCGGGCCAGTTGCCGCCGTCGTAGGTGGTGAAGAAGACGAAGCAGTTGTTGCGATCAATGAACTGATTGACCTGCTGCGGGTTCTTTTCGTAGTAGGCCTCGATGTTCTGGAGCGTGCAATCCTTCTCCGTGAAGATCCCGGCGTCCATCATGCTCTGCCCCAGGCCGACATACTGGCCATCGGTCTTGCCGGCATAGCCCACGTACATGGTCGATCCATCGGTGAGTTCCAGCTTGGCGCTGCCGTTCACCTGGATGATGTAGGTGTCCAGGTCGCTGGGGAGATAGACCAGCTCGGTCCCCTTCAGCATGCCCGAGGAGAGGATCTCCGAACGCGATGGCCAGGGGGCGATCTCGCCCGATGCCAGCCGCCGGCCCTTCGGCTCTCCCGTGAGCGGGTCCGTGACCAAGTCTGTCGGTCGCTTGTAGAGCGGATGCTTGTAGGTTGAATCCGGCGTGAGGCTCGCCTTGAAGATTGGCGAGTAGTACCCGGTGAAGAGGACAGTCCCCTTGCGGTCGTAACCCTTGGTCTGCCACACCTCGAACATCTGCTTCACCGCACCAACGAATGCTGCCTCGTCGGTGTGCTCCTTCAGCAGATCCCGGAACGCCACGACACTCGCCGAGGCTTGCTCATGCGTCACGACGTCGTGGAACGGGAATCGAGCCTTGGATCCCGGCTTCTGGTACCAGGCGATCGACTGGTCGACGGCCTTGCGCAAGAGCGGATCCCGCACTCGCCACGCGGCCGCAATCTCGGGCCATGGCTCGTCGGGGCCCAACTTGCGCAGCGCGTGCTCACCCGGGGCGAGCGGCGCGGCGTAGTTGGGTTCGGGAGCGGGCGCCAGCTTTGGAGATTCACAGCCAAGGACCAGCGCCGAGGCGCCGATCATGGCGGCGAGTCCGAGCCCGGGGAAGGTGAAGGCGATACGGCAATACATGCATCCTTGCATGGAAGGGCACGATAGCGGCGATGCGTCCCCGTGGGGCCATTTGCGCCAGAAAGTGCGGAGATTCCTCCATTCCCCCACGTCGGGGTACACAACCTGTTGGCGGCTATGATCCTGCGAAGGAGCCAACCATGACCACCACCGCCGCCTTCTCGCTCGCCCTCATCCCTGGCATCCAGGGCTGGGAGTGGATCATCATCCTGGTCATCGGCCTGCTCCTCTTCGGGAAGCGACTGCCGGACTTGGGCCGGAGCGTCGGCAAGACGATCGTCGAGTTCAAGAAGGGGCTCAAGGACGTGGAAAAGGAAGTGGAGGCGGAGTCCAATCGACCCGCTCACCAGCCCTACCAGCCGCCCTACCAAGCGCCCCAACACGGCGCCCCCACCCTGCCCCAGGGTGGCAATCAGTCCGGGACCCAGTACGCGCCTCCCGGCGCCTACCAGCAACCGCACGCCGGCCAGCAAGGCGGGCAGGTCCCTGGCTCCAACGGCTGACCTGGCTCCAACGGCTGACCTGGCTGTGTCTTCTGGTGGGGAGGGGGAGCGCAAGCGGGAGGTCTGCTCGAAATCGGACATCGTTCCAGAAGTTGGCGCGGATTCGGACTTCGATTGAGAGGTCGACGCCGAATCGGACATCCGAAGGCCGTTTCCGCTTCAACTTCCCGTTCGCATCCGTGTTCCGCACCCGAACCAGCTACTCGCTCACCAGGACCAGCACGTCGTTGGCCCCAGCCGCCGCTGCCACCCCCTCTGCGGAGACGTTCGTGTTCCAAACGTAGATCCGTCGGAGTGATCCGCCCTTTGACGCGGAGGCCATCGAGAGGAGCATCGCGTCGTTGAGCCCGGAGGAGTGGAGGTTGAGGGACTTCAATGCGGGAGCTCGTTGGATGAGCTGGACCAGCGCGCCACCGGTCACCGCTGTTCCATCCAGCTGGATCGATTCGAGGTTGGGCCACGATGGGGCGTCGGCAAGAGCCCGCAGCCCCGATTCGGTGACCGCGGACCTCGAGAGGTTGAGCTCGACGACGGCTTCATTGAGCGCGAGCACCAGCCCGAGCTTCGCATCGCCAAACGGCGGATCGACCAGGCTCGCGTTGATGACTACCCGCTCATCGACCCTGGAGCGGGCTTCCACGAGCGCCCCGGCACGCTTGAGATGGTCAGCGTGGGTCACCACCTGTTGACGCGCCTCGCGCGAGAGTGCGAACGCACCGGCGTCCGGCGGGTCGGCCATTCGATCCGGCATCACCGCACCCTCGCGAATCCATCGGGCCAAGAGCGCTTGCTCATCCGCGGAGAGTCGATCCCCCTCCGGAGGCATGGCATCATCATCATGAGCCGGCAGGGCAATGCGAGCGAGCAAGCCGCTCCCCTGGGGATCGCCGGCCATGACGACGGCCCCCCCATCACGTTCGCGGAAGATGCTTTCCTTGCTGTCCAGCGCAAGTTTTCCCTTGGACTTGCCGTTGCCGTGGCACTCGTAGCAGCGAGCATTCAGCAGCGGCTGCACTTGGGTCGCAAAATCGATCGCCTCCAGCTTCGCTTCGGGCGCCGGCGACACCTCCTGAATCCACGCAGGCGCCATCGTCGACATGATCAGAAACGTCCACATTTCGGCCCAGATTATAGGCACGGTGGACGTGGATGCGGGAGGCAGATGCCTACGATGGACCCGTGTCGCCACCCGTTTCACTGCCTCTTCAGGTGACGCTTCCAGTGGCGCTCTTCGTGAGCGCGCTGGCCACGGGGCAGGACACCGCTGCTCCTGGTTCGTCCTGGTGGTCCCACCAGCCGATGGTGCGGCACTCCCCGCCAGCGGTGAAGGATGGCGCGTGGTCGCACAACGAGATCGACCACTTCATTCTGGCGCGGCTGGAGGAAGCGGGGCTCGCGCCGGCGCCTGAGGCGTCTCGCGCCACGCTCATTCGGAGAGCCTTCTACGACCTCACGGGCTTGCCACCAAGCGCCGCAGAGGTTGCGACATTCGTCAATGATTCGAGCCCAGGGGCCTGGCCGCGCCTGATTGACCGGCTCCTCGCCAGCCCGCAGTACGGCGAGAAGTGGGGTCGACACTGGCTGGACCTGGTTCGCTATGCGGACACGAACGGGTTTGAGCGCGATTCCGACAAGCCCGCCGCCTGGAGGTATCGCGACTGGGTGGTCGCGGCCCTCAACGCCGACAAGCCCTACGACCGATTCCTCGTGGAGCAACTCGCCGGCGATGAACTCCCCGACCGCACCTTCGACACGATGGTCGCCACGGGCTACTACCGGCTGGGCATGTGGGACGATGAAGTCCCCGACCTCAAGCAGGCGCTGTACGACGACCTCGACGGCATCGTGGATGTGACCGCGCGCGGCATGCTCGGCATTGGCATGGGCTGCGCACGGTGCCACGACCACAAGGGTGACCCCATCACCCAGCGCGACTATTACTCCTTCGCGGCGTTTTTTGCGGGGCTGAGGCCGTACAAGTCGATGCCCGGCAACAGCATCGAAGCCGGGAATGTGATGCGCTCGCTCGCACCCGAGTTTGGCGTTCGAGACCTTGCCGCGGAGCGCGCGGCCTACTCGCGCGATCGTGACGCACTGGTCCACTCGCTCCTTGCACTCCAGTCGCACGCCGGATTGCTTGCGAAGGAGCCGGCCGAGGGCTTGGTCTCCCACTTTCCCTTCGAGACCCCCGCCGACGCCCCGGAGTTGGATCGATCCACCGTCACCAGCGCGGTCGGCACCGCCATCGGGGAGGTCGCGGACCTTGGATTCGGAACGCCGGGGCACGCAGGCCTCTGTGCATCTTTCGATGGAGGTGACGACGCCGTCTCCATCGATCGCCCCGTCTGTGATGACTTCACGATCTCGTTCTGGTTGAAGACGGACCGGCTCGCCGCGGGGCGCGACACCGACCCACGATGGTTCCTCGGGACGGGGCTGGTCGACGGCGAGGTCCCGGGCATCACCGATGACTTTGGAATCTCGATGATTGGCAACGGCATCATCGCCGCCGGGACGGGGCGGCCCGAGACCTTCGTCAGTTCCGGCGCGGGTTACAACGATGGCGCATGGCACCATGTCGCGCTGACGCGCCAACGCTCCAGCGGCCTCCTTCGCCTTGTCATTGACGGCATGGAGGTGGCGCGCGCCACCGGCGGGACACAGCCGCTCGCCGCCAGCGCGCGACTCTCGCTGGGAGTGATGGCGACCGGACACAATCCCTTCACCGGGCACCTGGACGAGTTGCGCTTCTACGACCGCCCGCTCACGGATGATGAGCTGCTTCAGCTGGCCACTGGGGTGGCATCCCCCGGCGCGTTCCTGGGGATCTCCGAGTCGTCCGGACCGGCTGCGGCCGTCGAGTGGAAGGCCGGTCGCGAGCGCCTCGTGTCGATGGCTCCCGCCTCCATCCACACGGAGGGCGTGCTCTGCGCAACGGCGGTGCCCGAGCCGCCCCCGATGCATGTCCTCACGCGGGGCAGCCCGCACGCTCCTGCGGAAGAAGTGCCGGTGGCGGTCCCAGCCATCTTTGCTTCGCTCGCGCTGGAGTCCCCCACCCCGGCGCACGGCGAGTCCAGCGGCCGCCGCACCGCCCTCGCGCGCTGGATCGCCAACCCTGACAATGTCCGCACGGCGCGCGTGGCGGCGAATCGGCTTTGGCAGCACCACTTCGGCCAAGGACTCGTCCCCAGCACCAGTGACTTCGGCAGGTTTGGCGACAAGCCAACGCATGAGGAACTCCTCGACTGGCTGGCGCTGCGCCTCATCGACGAGGGGTGGAGTCTCAAAGCGATGCACCGCCTCCTCATGACGAGTGCCGCTTATCAGATGGACAGTGTCGCGGCGCCTGGGTCGAAGGATCGCGTGCTGGCCATCGACATGGCCAACGATCGCCTGTCCCGGTTTCGACTCCGTCGCCTCACTGCCGAGGAACTGCGCGACTCGATGCTCGCCGCCAGCGGGCAGTTGACACTTGAGGGAGGCGGCCCTGGCGTGCGCCCGCCGCTTCCCGCCGAAGTCTTGGCCACCAGCAGTCGACCCAATGAAGTCTGGCCGCTCACTCCACCCGACACCTGGGGCCGTCGCAGCCTCTACATGCACCAGAAGCGCTCGCTCTCGGACCCGCTGCTGGCGGTGTTTGACCAAGCCGACATCGACAACGCGTGCCCCGTTCGCTTCAACACGGTGCAACCCACGCAATCGCTGATCCTCTTCAACGGCGCCTTTGCCAATGACCAGGCACGGCTCCTTGCCGAGCGTGCGCGGCGCGAGTCACCCGACACTCCCGTTGCGGCGTTGGTCCGCATCGCCCATGGCCGAGAGCCGACGCCCGAAGAACTGGCCAGCGCGGACCGGTTTCTGCACGAACTCTCCGCCGAACGCGCCGTTCCCCCCACTGATGCGCTCTCGCTGCTCGCACTCACGCTCATCAACAGCAACGAGTTCATGCATGTCGACTAGCCACGCCACGCACGACCCGCCATGACCACGCCGCACCGTCCCAAGGACTCATTCTGCCATCGCACCCGCCGCGAGTTCCTCTGGCAGGCGGGCGGCTCGTTTACTTCCCTCGCGCTGGTGGACCTGCTCGCGGGCGACGGATTCCTGCAGCGACAGGCATTGGGCTTCGACGGCACCGCTCCCGTCGCGGGTGCGGGGCCGATGGCCTCTCAACCTGCGATGCGATTGCCGCGCGCGAAGAGCGTGATCTTCCTGTTCATGTACGGCGGCCCAAGCCATGTGGACACCTTTGACTACAAGCCAGACCTCTACAAGTTCGACGGACAGACCATCCAGGTCAAGACCAAGGGGCGCGGCGGCGACAAGAACGAGGGACGCATCGTCGGCCCGAAGTGGAGTTTCAGGCAACATGGGCAGTGCGGCGCGTGGGTGAGCGACCTCTTCCCGCACCTCGCCACCTGCGTCGATGACATCGCGTTCGTCAAGAGCATGTACGCGGAGAGCCCGATCCACGGCAGCGCCATGCTCATGATGAATTCCGGCAAGTTGCTGGCGGGATCGCCGTGCATGGGCTCGTGGGTGAACTACGGCCTTGGCACCGTCAACCAGAACCTGCCCGGGTTCGTCGTGATGCTGGATTCCACCGGCGGGCCGATCTCAGGAGCCAAGAACTGGTCCAGCGGCTACATGCCCGCCAGTTACCAAGGCTGTGTCTTGCGCGGCTCGGGCAACCCAATCCTGGACCTCGCCACGCCGGCTTCGCGAACCCACGATGTCCAGCGCCGCGTCCTTGACGAGCTCAATGAATGGAACACACGCCACGCGCTCCTGCGAAGCGGCAATCCAGAGTTGGAGAGCCGAATCGACAGCTACGAGCTGGCGTATCGAATGCAGTCGTCGGCGCCCGAAGCGGTGGAGATGGGCGACGAGTCCAAGGCGACCCAGGAGCTTTACGGGATCGACGACGCCCGTACGGAAGAGTTCGGCCGCAAGTGCCTGCTCGCCAGGCGGCTGGTGGAGCGCGGCGTGCGGTTCGTCCAACTCTACGCCGGCGGCAATCACAATGACGCCAACTGGGACGCCCACGACGACCTCAAGAAGAACCACGACTACCACGCCGCCCGCACCGACAAACCCATCGCCGGGCTTCTCAAGGACCTCAAGCGCCGCGGGCTCCTGGACGAAACGCTGGTGCTCTGGGGCGGCGAGTTCGGCCGTCAGCCCACCGCCGAGTACGCGAAGGGCACGGGCCGCGACCACAACTCCTTCGGCTTCACCATGTGGATGGCCGGCGGCGGGATCAAGGGAGGCGTTTCCGTTGGGCAGACCGACGAACTGGGCTCCATTGGCGTCGGCGAGCGGTTCCATGTGAAGCACCTGCACGCCACCGTGCTGGATCGATTGGGGCTGGACCCCAACCACCTGAGCTATTTCTACGGCGGGCTGGACCAGAAACTGGTTGGCGTCGAAGGTGCGGAACCGATTCGCCAGCTGATGGCGTGATCCGGGGGGTTGGGTTGGGCCCCCTCCTAGGAATCGATCCGGCCAGGTCCTCGGCGGCCCACGCCGGCTCGACCCGTCAGCGCGTCGCCAAGGTCCGCGCGCGCGGCTTCGACGTGGAGCATGAGTTCCGCCACGACCTCTGGATGAGACGCGCTCACGTCGACTGACTCAGTCGGGTCAGCCTCCAAGTCGAACAGCGCCAGCGGCACTTCCACCTCCACATACTGCGCTTCCTTCCCATCCACCACGCCCGGCGTCCCCTTCACCACCCGGCTCTTGCGCGGCAGGCTCAGCTTCCATTTCCCCGAGCGCACGCCTTCGAGGTGATTGGTGTGGTAGTAGAACCAGAATGCCTCGTGGGGCGATTCCGCGCCCGCCTCGCACGCCCACACACGGCGCACATCCAAGCCATCGATGGGCCTGTCCGCAGCCGGAGCCGGCGCACCGACGATCGCGGCCATGGTCGCGAAGAGGTCGATGCTCATCCATGGCACATTGGAGACGCAGCCCGCGGGGACGTGGCCCGGCCACCGCACGAGGCACGGTTCCCGCACGCCTCCCTCGAAGGTCGTCCCCTTCCCTTCACGGAGGCCGCCCGTCACGCCCGAGTCGGTGCCAAAGGAGAGCCAGGGCCCGTTGTCGCTGGTGAAGACGAGGATCGTGTTGTCTGCGACACCAGACTCGGAGAGCGCACGCATCACTTCGCCGACCGACCAGTCGATTTCGCGCATGACGGCGCCGTAGAGTTCGGCGCGAGCGGACGGCTGGAAATCAGGCCCTGCGGCGATCGGCGCATGCGGCTGTGGATGCGGCAGGTACGCGAAGAACGGCTGACCCTCAGCGGCCTCGCGTCGAATGAACTCGCACGCGCGCCCGGTCAGCTTGCCGGTGAGCAACCCCTGGTCTTCAAGCGTCAGCACCAACTCCGACACTTCCGTCCCGTCATACAGCGGCAGCTGAGGAAAGTCCTTGCGGCCAAACCGCAGCGGCCACATGTCGTTGGAGTACGGAATCCCGTAGTACTCGTCGAAGCCGTGCAGCGTGGGGTTGAACTGGGGCAGGTGTCCCAGGTGCCATTTGCCCGCGATAAGCGTCGCGTAGCCGGCGTCGTGCAACACTTCCGCGAGCGTGCGTTCCTCCGCGGCGATCCCGATTCGCGCGTCGGGAAAGAGCGCGCCGTGGATGCCGACGCGGTTGGGGTAACAGCCAGTCAGGAGCGCCGCCCGTGAGGCGCTGCATACCGGCTGCGCGGAGTAGTAGTGACGAAAGGTCGTTCCCTCGCTGGCCAGCGCGACCAGGTTGGGCATGTGCTTCGTGTACCAAGCGGGCGTGTGGCCGGACAGCTCGAACCCCGGTGCATCGCCCCACCCCATGTCGTCGCAGTAGATGACGACGAGGTTGGGGCGCGCGGGCACGCTGACGGCCACGCACCCAGCCGTGCACGCAGCACGGCGCCCAGTCCCGCCACTCGGCCCAGTGTGCATGCATCCCGACGTCCCGCCGAACAGGGCCGCGCCACAACCAAGAACCGCGACAGTCATGGTTCCCTGCCGCCTTTGCTTTCGTGTCCGCTGGCGCCGGACCATCCAGACAACGCCCAGCAGCACAATCGGGATGGCCACGATGGCGCAGCAGGCGGGAACCACGATCGCCAGTGCCGTCGCGACGATCGAGGCGAGCGACTCCGCGAAGGCGTAGATGGGGTTCCCAACGCCCGCGGTCGTCACCGTCGACCCGACGCGCCCCACAGCCGCCGCCGCATGGGTCCCCAGCGCGGCACCGCCGCCCACGATGACGGCGAGGGACCAGAAGAAGAGAGGACTCATCGCGTGCAGTTCCTGAACCCCATCGATCGAGGTCACGGCGCTGGGCACCTCCAACTCCAACTGGGACCACATCTGGATGGCCATCAGCACGACCCCGGCAGCGGCGGCCATCGGGGTGGCGACGGCGTCAATGGCGTGGTCGACTGCCGGAATGAGCGTGGCCAGGAGTTCGGCGCCACAGGCGACCGAGAGCAAGACGATGGCGGGCGTTGAACCGATCCACGCCAGCGATTCAGGCGCCGTCAGGATGCCGAGTCGGACGGCGAGCGCGGCGCCCAGGAGCGGCACGAAGACCCGAAACCCAGCAGCCGCGGCGAGACCGATGCCAAGGATGGCCGCGAGCGCGACGGCGAGAAGGCCTGGGCTTGTGGCGGCAGCGTCCATTCGATGACTCTACGGCGGGGCGGTCGCCCCAGCGGCCTCGATGGCCTGATTCAGGTTGCAGCAGCAAGCTCGCGGCAGAGGGCCGCGAAGTCGCCCAGCCGGTCACGGACGACGGCCCGCAGGATGTCCCCGTCCAACTCCCGATAGGCGTGAACAGCGACATTCCGAAAACCAACCATGGACTTCATCCGCGACGCGACCGGGCTGGAGAGAACTCCCGCACGCTCCAAGACACCAAACGCGTCGGCGCTGTCGGCGGGAACGCCAAGTGCCCGGATCGAAGCGACGCGTGACGCAGCGTCGATGGCCTGCTCGCACGCCCGTTGCAAGTTCAGCACCACGGCATCCTGCACGAGCTGGTCGTCAAGCCTTGACAGGTCGCCGTCAAGGTACGCAGCAATCTGTCGCACACAGCGGTCGATGCTGGCAAGTTTCTGCATGAGGACATCGTCAGCCACGGAACTTCTCCAGCATGGCGTCGGTGCACATCTTTCGATTGGCGGCGAATGATCCGTAGTCTGCGATGGCGTGCGTCTCGAAAAGCGCCGCCTCGGTCGGATCGGGTGCCACCAGCATCTTCCCCCCGTAGGTGGCCTGCACACGCAAGAGCACCGACACTCGACGAAGGTCCACGAGATCGACCCGTCGTCCCAGCACGCCTTCCAACTCCACTGCCGCACCGCCCAAGGCGAGTGGATCACATGGTTGGTCGGCCAGGATGGCGATGTCCACATCACTGTCGGCCCGCGCTTCCCCGCGTGCCTGACTCCCGTACAACCAGGCGGCGCAAAGGCGGCGGTCGGGGCAGGAGCGACCAACCGAACCCATGACGGCGCGCGCCAAGTCAGGGTGTTCGATGCCGACCATGTGGCGAGTCTACGAGTCTCGGGGAGCCGTGCAAGGGCCGGCACACGTGCTCCACCGCGCAGCAGCTCCTCGCCCTACTTCACCAGGCCGGTTTCCGCGATGAGGCCTTGCGAGAGGTCGGTGTGGTGATGCACCATCTTCCAGCCGCCCTTCTCCTTGCGGAAGATGTTGGTGGCCCGGAACCGAACTTCGATGGGCTTGCCGTCGGCGCCGATGTTCTGCCCGACTTCCTCGGTCACGCTGTACCCCATGCAGGGGCCGGCGACCACGAGGATGCCTTCCGCGACCACCTTCCCACCAAGCTTGACATCGGCGACGCGACGCCAGTCAGCGCCCACGGCATCCCACCCGACCAATCGCCCGCCCATCGGGCCAAGTTGGGTGACATCGGATTCGTGCGACCACAAGGCCTCCATCGGTGCGATGTTGCCCACGAACATGTCGTTGAGTGCGGCATAGAAGGCCGTCGTCGCGTCGCGAACGCCGGCGGTGTCGGCATCGCTGGGGGGACAGCAGACCTGGGAGTTGCCGGGAGTGCTGGCGCAGGACGCGGTGCTGGCGCAACACGCGCTGCCCGAGCCGGACGCGTTGCATGACGGCGTGGAGCAGCAGCCCCAGAGCGCGACAAGAGCGACAGTCGCGCCAAGGGACAGGGCGGATGCGGCCAAGACGGCGCTACCAAACAGAGATCGAAGATTGAAGGTGGATCGCATGGCTGAAAGTTACCCCCGGCACTGGTTGGTGCGAGGCGTCGCTGTGAAGAGTCACCTTGAGGCGCCAACCCGATGCGTCACGGCAAGGTCCAAAGCCGCCGGCGCTGGGTTCCAAGCCGCTGGCGCAAGGTCCAAAGCCGCCAGCGCAGGGGCTGGCGCCGCGGAGTGCTCAAGGCTAGAATCTTGCCTGTCGGGCGATTAGCTCAGTTGGCTAGAGCACACGCATCACACGCGTGGGGTCGAAGGTTCGAATCCTTTATCGCCCATTGATTGGTTTGGCCGCTCCGTTCCGGGGAGCGCCTCACGGCGCATGAGCTTGTTTGCAAGCGCACGCAATCGCACGCGACCGCCCTCGGCAGCGTCAGCGCGCGCGTCGCCGTCTGCCGGACGAACCCAGCGCGGCGAAGCCGAGCAACGCCAGCGAAGACGGGGCGGGGATGACCCCGATCGTGATCTCCGAGACGGTCGCATACGCGCCCGGCTGCGTTCCGAAGGGCGAGATCGAGACCTGTGAGATCGCCGCCCCAGTGCTCATGAATCCGCTGAAGGCGTGAGAACTGGTGACATTGGCGACATACATCGAGCCGTCGGTCAGCTCAATCTGGATCAGTCCGGAGATGAATCCGAAGTTGTGGTTGGTGAGGTAGAAGTTGCCGCCGAAGGCATAGACATCGGGGGAGTCGAAGGTGAAAAGCAGCGCGGAATCAGCCGCAGCGGTACTCAGTTCGCTTGCTCCTCCCACGAAGAGACCGCCGTTCGCCGAGGCCATCCACGACGTTGCGCCCGTGCCCCCGGAGATCGAATCGAGGAATCCTTGGTAGGCGCTGAAGTCCTGATCATGCGTGACGATCCCCGAGTTGCCGGTGATCAAGCCAAACGCGGAGTGATCGTTCACCACAATCAACGCGGCGTCGGAAGTTTCGACGGCGAGGACGGCGGCGGCGAAAACTGACGCGACGAACGTGGCGGCGTAGGTGGACATGGGAACTCCGTGGGACCAAAACGGGCAATCGACGCTCTCCTGCAACTCTCCTGCAACTCTCCTGCAACTCTCACCCGGCTCCAGATCCCACCACCGGTCTCTCCTGCACGGCGAATCGGCACCGTGGATGCAAGAGAAGATATCGCGTACTGCACACATATCAAGGCAAACTGACATTTCCAAAGCGGAATCTTCCGTTGGCAATGGTGCGAATAGGAACAGCCGGCAAGCCTTGGCGTAACCCCTCTCACCCCGTCCAGGCCGCCAACACCTGCGCGAGGTCTTGGGCGTCGACGATGCCGTCATTGTCGATGTCCGCGGCCGCGTTCGGTGTCCCCCACGCGGCCAGGAGCGGCGTCAGGTCCGACGCGTTTACCGCCCCGTCATTGTTGACATCCGCCGGGTTGGAGGGCGGCGGCGTGAAGGTCACGATGAGCTGCGGCTGCGTGGCACCTGCCTCCCGGGCATCGAAGCGCTTGACCGACTGCAGCGTCGTCTCGTTGCCCTTGACGGTCCAGCCCATGTTGGTGCCGGGCTGATCAACCCAGCCCTGGACATCGCTCACCATCTGGAAGGTCGAACCGAAGGTGTACGAGCCGACGCCGCCGATGCTTTTGGTGGCGCTCGCCGTCGCGACAAAGGAGCCGCCCGGAGTGGGCCACGGTACATCGGGATAGAAGCGATAGTTCCAGGTGGCGTCATGCTCGGTCGCAGGTGCCCCGCCACCGCCGAAGGCGAAAGAAGTGCCCTCGCCCCACTCCATCGTGGACTTGTGGATGCCGACCGTGTGGGTCCCCGCCTGCGTATTGCTCATGTTGAGCTTGAGCTGGACGATCGTGACCACCGATCCTGGGGGAATCGCCGAGCAGTCAAACTGGAGGAGTCCGCGACGGAAGGTCCCACCCGCGTTTTCGCCAACTCGCCCCGCGTAAAAGTTGTACGCCGCACCGAGCGCCCATTCACCCGACGAGTCCTGGATCATCGTGGCGTCCTTGACGGAGTAGAGCGTCGCTGTATCCGCCATCGCGGCGTGAGCGGTGACGAGGCACGCGATGGCGCAGCCGACCGAGCCCGTGAACCGCTTGGCCGCCCTCGCACTGGTTCGGAAGGGCACATGACGAAGATCGCTTGAGCACGGCATGACGCCAACAGTAGCCCCGATCACGGGGCCCGTCCAGCAATCGAGGTGGTTCGTGGGCATCGTGCGCGCCAGTAGACTGGACGATCCATGCTTGACCTCGTTTGGCCGACACTCCCGGCTTCTCTGCGCACCGAACTCATCACCCAGTGTGTCAAGCACTTGAAGGGCTCGCCCGAGGAGTCCGAGGTCTTTTCTCGCATCATCGCCGACATCACCAAGTCTCGACCACAGACGGTGAAGTCGCAGTGGCGAATGGGCAATGTCTACGGAACCACGATGGCGATCGCTCGCGATCCGCTGCGAGCGGCTCCGTTCTTGGCCCAGACTTTCATGACTGCCCGCAAGGCCGAAGTCGCCGCAATCTATGACGCGCTCGGCGTGGAGCATGCCGACTTGGAAGTCTCCGAGTCCTCGGCCGTCACTTCGCCGCCGACGCAGGCACAGTTCGCGAAGGTGCTTCAGAGTGGCATCCCGGGTCTCGCACCGGGAATCGTTGAGTGCGCGGTCGCGCTCATCGCGGATGCAGGAATCGACGCGTGGCAGGCACCGGCGCGCGGCGCGCTTGGAGCGCACCTTGCGACGCGGTCGACGGATCGTCCCGACCCGAGCAGAACGCACTGATGCTGCTTGGCGCGAGCGGACTCTCCAAGTCGCACGGACTCCGCGAACTCTTTCGCGGCGTCTCCATCAGCGTGGCGGATGGAGATCGCGTCGGCTTCATCGGACCCAACGGAGCGGGCAAGAGCACGCTGCTCCGGATGCTGGCGGGCGTGGAAGAGCCTGACGACGGAGTCATCCGCACGCAGCGCGGTGCGGTAGTCGTGTATGTGCCACAGCGTGACGAGTTCCCCGAAGGCGCGACGCCTCGGTCTGTTGCGGCAACCGCCGCACTCTCGGCAGCCTCGGTGCACGGCGACTCGCATGAAGCCGAGGTCCTCGGCGGGATGATTTTGGGCAAGCTGGGCTTTCCCGAGTCACGCATGGACGATTCCGCGAGCCTGCTCTCTGGTGGCTGGAAGAAGCGGTTGTCGATCGCCCGCGGCCTTTGCGAAGCGGGCGGGCGCCCAGACCTCCTGCTGCTTGACGAACCGACCAATCATCTTGATGTCGAGGGGATTCGGTGGCTGGAGCAGTTCCTCACCCGGTCGTCCAATGACATTGGCGCCGGCGCCTGCGTCTTCATCACGCACGACCGCACCTTCCTGGATCGAGTGGCCACCCGAGTCGCCGAGCTGAGCCGCGCGTACGCACAGGGCATTTTCACCGTCGACGGCAGCTACGGCGAGTTCCTGCGCCGTCGCGCCGACTACCTCGAATCGCAGGCGCGCGCCGAAAGCGCACTGGCCAATGAAGTGCGCATCGACGATGCGTGGCTTGGGCGTGGCGCCCAGGCCCGGCGCACCAAGGCGAAGGGGCGCATCGAGGACAGCGCGGAGCGACGCGATGCGCTTGCGGACATCAGCGAACGCAACGCTGCGGCCAGCGCGCGCGGCGCCCGGGTGGACTTCACGGCAAGCGGCCGGCGCACCCGCAAGTTGGTGCACGCCGAGGGGCTCTCCAAGGGATTCCCCGACGAGCGCGGCCTGCCTCGCACGCTCTTCCGCGGCCTTGAGCTTGAACTGACTCCAGGCTCGCGCGTTGGGCTGATGGGTCCCAACGGCTCCGGCAAGACGACCCTGCTGCGCACGCTGTGCGGCGACCTTGCGCCTGATGCCGGCACCATTCGCTTCGCCGACCCGAAGCCGAGAATCGTGGTGCTTCGCCAGCAGCGCGAAGATGTCCCCGAGAGCACGCTCCTGCGCGATGCGATCTGCCCGCACGGCGATGTCGTTGACTTCCAAGGCATGCCGATGCACATCACGGCGTGGTCTCGCCGGTTCCTCTTCAAGGATGCGCAGTTGCTGCAGGCGGTCGGCACGCTTTCGGGCGGAGAGCGAGCCCGCGCGCACATCGCGCGGATGATGCTTGAGCCTGCCGACATCCTGGTGCTGGACGAACCCACCAACGACCTGGACATCCCCACGCTGGAGGTGCTGGAGGAGTCCGTCGAGTCATTCCCCGGCGCCGTGTTGCTGGTCACCCATGATCGCACGATGCTGGCGCGTTTGGCATCGAGCATCGTGGTGATCGGCGCGCCTGATGGATCGGTCTCCGTGGTGGCCAGCCTGGACCAGGCACTCGTCGCGCTGGAGCGAGCCGAGCGCGCCACGCAGGAGCGCGACCGTGCCATCGGGCGTGCGGAGCGTGCGGCCATGGTCGAAACACCACCGCCTCAGGCAAGCCTCCGCAAGCGACTCGGCTTCAAGGAACAGCGTGAGTACGACGGCATCGAGGCAGCAGTCCACGCCGCGGAGGAAGCGGCGCGGTGCGCCGAGACGCTCTTGCACGATCCGGTGATCGTTGCGGACCATGTCAAGATGGCACGGGCCTGCCAGGCGCTGGATGTTGCCCAAGCGAAGGTCGCGACGCTCTACGCGCGCTGGCAGGAACTTGAAGACAAGCGAGGGTGACTGGGTGCCCGCCGGCGCCATGGCCGTGCGCCGCTGCCGACGCGCTGCCGACGCGCTGCCGCCGCGGCGTCAGCGACGCGCCGTCACCGCCGAGTGCCGTTGTCGCGATGCACCTTTACTTTGCGCCCGCGCAGCGTGGTGTTTCGCAGCGCGGTGATCACGCGATCGACATCGCACTCCGGCAGCTCCACGATGGAGTACTTGTCCGCGATCTCGATGCCTCCGATGCCGCGCGGATTGACCTGGGCCTCGTTCGCGATCGCTCCCACGAGGTCCGCGGGACGAAGTCCGATCTTTGTCCCCGCGGTAATGAAGACCCGGACCATGTCCTGCGACTCGGGGGTGTGGCCGCGACCGACATCAGCGCGCGCGTCGACACGCGCATCCGCGCGCGGACCGGTACGCCCGCCAGCGCGAGGATTTCCAGGCTCGCCCAGGGCCCTCTCCTTGTCGGCAGCCCAGCCCCGCTTCTCGCCCTTGTCCTTGCCTCGCTGGCCGAACTCCTCAAACGCGGGAATGTGAGCCTGGTCGCCCGCGGCGTCCTCGCCGGCCGTTGCTTCGTGCGCCAGGCGAACGGCGGCGGCGGCGACATCCATCACATCAAACTCCGCGGCGAGCGTCTCGACGACGACGCGGTATCCATCGTGCCCACCGGCCTGGATGAGGTCTCGAATCTCGCCCTTGGTGAGGTCCAGTCGTCGCGCACGAACATCCAGCGCCGTCGGGACCGTGGAGATGGCGATCTTTTGCTTGGTGTGCGCCTCGATAGAGCGGAGCATCCGATGCTCGCGCGGATCGGCCAGCGTGATGGCCACGCCCTCGCGGCCCGCTCGACCCGTGCGCCCGATGCGGTGCACATAGGCCTCGCGGCTGGCCGGCACATCAAAGTTCACGACATGCGAGACATGTTCGATGTCGATGCCACGCGCCGCCACATCGGTGGCCACCAGCAAGTCCAGCTGCTCGCCGCGCGCCTTCTTCATGATGCGATCGCGTTCCGCTTGCGACATGCCGCCATGCAGCGACCCGACGCGATACCCGCGACCCACCAGCCTGTCGGCCAGTTCATCGACATCCAGTCGAGTCCGGCAGAACACCAGCGCCAGCGTCGGCGATTCAAGGTCCAGCACCCGGCCGAGCGCCGCCGTCTTGTGCGCGCGCGGCACGATGTAGGCCGTCTGGCGCACCTTGGGCATCGACCCCTTGGTGCCCTTGTCGCGCTTGATCAGGATGCGTGCGGGGTCCCGCAGGTGGCGCTCGGCGATCGACGCAATGCGAGGTGGCAGCGTCGCCGAGAACAGGCACGTCTGGCGTTCCTTCGGCGTGGCTTCCAGGATGAGTTCAAGATCCTCGGCGAAGCCCATGTCCAGCATCTCGTCTGCCTCGTCGAGCACGACGGACTGCAGCGCACTGAAATCAAGCGTTTCTCGGCGCAGGTGGTCCAGCGCCCGTCCGGGGGTCGCCACGACCACATGGGCTCCTCTATGAAGTGCCACCATTTGCCGACGAAACTCCTGCCCGCCGTAGATGGGAACGACCGAAGTGCCAAGCCCCTTGCTGTACTTGTGGAAGGCCTCCGACACCTGCACCGCGAGCTCGCGCGTGGGCACCAAGATGAGCGCGCTGGGCTTGTAGCCAACCGCCTTGGCCCGGCCGATTCGCTGCAGGATCGGCAACGCACACGCCGCGGTCTTGCCGGTCCCGGTGGCCGCCTGGCCCAGCAGGTCGCGGCCCTCAAGGAGCGGTGGAATCGCCTCGCGCTGGATGGGAGTTGGCTCTTCGTACCCCAGCGCAGCTAACTCCGCGAGCAACTCCTTGCCAAGTCCCAAGTCTGCGAACGACCCTTTGGCCTGGTCCTCTGTCTGGGGGGCCGATGTCTCAGCTGGGGCCGACGTCTCAGGCGGGGCCGACTTGTGCTTCATCTCTCGAGGTTACCGCTCGTTCAGTCAGCCCGAGCGCGGCAATTCCCGCGAGAAACCCGTCCGCTCCGCCCGTGTCCCCAACTTCCCGGAGTAGCCGATGTACCCATCGGGGCGGATGAGCAACATGCGATCTCGATCCTCCGGTCGGCCTGATGCGACCACGAGGCCGGGGTACTTCTGCAGCAGCGCGACAAGAACATCCGCCCGCCCGCCTGCCTCAAAGCGACCCGCTCTGGCCCCCGTCCGAGACCCTCCCGGCCAGCGGCAGCCCGCGGCGAGGGACTCGCGTGGCTCGCCCACGGTGAGTGGACTGGTCGGGTACGTCTCGCCCAGCCCGAACAGGATTCCCATCGCTTCGAACCCCGTGCGGCCCAGGATTTGAGTGTCAGTTGCACCATCGTATTGCGCAATGCTCGGACCTGCGGACCCCGCACCGTCGCAAGGGCATGCATTGCCTTGCTCATCTCGAGCAGGTCATTGACCACCCCCAGCCGTTCTGCCTCGTATGAGTCGAGCATGGACTCACGAGCCGCGCCGCGCACAACCATGGCCAACTTCCACGCCAAGTTGAACGCATCGTGCATGCCAAGGTTCAGGCCCATCGTCGACACCGGGGCGATGGAGTGCGCTGCGTCCCCAGCGAGGAAGACTCGTCCCTTGCGCATCCAGTCAGAGCGCCAATCCACGCCGACCTGCGTGAACACGCAGGTGAGATCGGAGATTCTGGTCGCCGCTCCAATGCGATCGGCCAGAATCGCATTGATCGACTCCATGGAGTCCTGCGGCGCTGAAGTGTCGTCCATCCTGGAACCCCTGTCGATCATGATGCGCCACCAGCTGCCCTCGAACGGGAAGCACGCGACGATGCCGTCTTGATGCCAGACCACCTGGACTCCATCATTTCGCTGGAGGCCGGACAGCTTGCCGTGGGCGACGATCCACCGAGACTCGCTCGCTTCGGGCCAGGACGACGTGCCGAGGCCACGGCGCACGGTGGAGTGTCGTCCATCGCATCCGACGAGCCAGTCGACATGCACCGTCTCAGTGGCACCGTCGGCACCGACGAGCTCGGCCGAAACGCCGTCTCCGGTCTGAGCACACTTGCTCAGCGAAGTGCTCCGCTCCACCTCGACTCCGCGACCAGCCAATTGCGCGGCAATCTGACGCTCCACCGCGGACTGCTTGACGGTGAGCGCGAAGCGTGAGCTTGCCCCGTGCGCCGAGCAATCA
>SXOD01000006.1 GCA_005776885.1 Planctomycetia bacterium | reverse complement strand
TCAGCGGGTCGTAGGTTCGAGCCCTACACGAGGCATTCGCTTGACGCGCGTCGGGGAATCAGCCCCTAGAGGGCGCCGCGCATCGCCAGGAAGAGGAGCACGCCGAGGAGGAGCAGGCCGACCGCGATCAAGGCGCGTCGTCCCAGTCCTACCGCCGCGGGGTGCCGGCGCAGGACATCCCCGGTGATCCACTCAAAGCACTTCGGGCAGACGTCGGCGTCCTCGTGGACCTCGGCACCGCACTTCGGGCAGTAGCCGATCCGAAGCCGCCGACGGACTGATTCCTCATTGGAGGCCGACGGACTGTCGAACGTCGTGTCGACGCAATCATCATCATCGCCCCCGAATCGCTCGACGTCGTCGTCGGAAGGTCCCTCGTCGTGGTCGATGGGCCGTGGCACGGGTGCAGGGTACCCTTGGGGCATGCCCGCGATTGAATCGACGCTTGCCTTGGCGGTCGGGACCCCGATGCCGGCATTCACGCTTCCGGATCCAGCCACCGGTGCCCTCGTCTCCGCCGACTCGCTCGCCGGAGCGCCCGCCGTGGTGGCCTTCGTCTGCAACCACTGCCCGTTCGTCGAACACGTCGCCCGGCAACTCTCCCAGCTGGATGGCGAGTCGCGCCGGGATGGCTGGCGACTTCTCGCCATCAACAGCAACGACCCTCGAACCTATCCCGAAGACGCACCCGACCGGATGCCGACGACGGCGCGCCGGTGGCACTGGACCTTCCCGTACCTGTTCGACGAGAGCCAGGACGTGGCTCGCGCCTACGGAGCAGCGTGCACGCCGGATTTCTTCCTGTTTGATGCGCGAGGGAGCCTGGCCTACCGCGGACAACTGGACCCATCCAGCCCGAGGAATGGATTGCCCTGCGATGGAACATCGCTGCGCAGCGCCATCGCGCTGGTGCTGGCTGGCCAGGCCGTCCCGGAGCCGCATGCGCCGTCAATCGGTTGCAACGTGAAGTGGCGCCCGTGATGGAAACACAAACGCCTCCTGCGGGGGCAGGAGGCGTGGTGCGCTGAATCGTCTTGGGAAGCGAGGCGGACGGGAATCGAACCCGCAACCACCGGCGTGACAAGCCGGTACTCTAACCAATTGAGCTACCGCCCCAAGTTGTCAGAACGGGAATCGTAACACTCGCCAAGCGGGTTGGCAAGCCGCCGCCAAGGTCAGCACTCCGCCCACGTCTTGCCAACGCAGGCCTCCGCCACGAGCGGTACCGAGAGCGTCATCGCAGTCGACATCGTCCCTTCCAGCAGCCGGGCGACGGCCGCCGCCTCGGGCTGGGGCGCTTCCAGCACCAACTCGTCGTGGATCTGGAGGAGGAGTCGGGACTGGGGGAATTCCGCTGACAGCTGGGAATGGACCCGGAGCATGGCGACCTTGATAAGGTCGGCCGCGCTCCCCTGCACCACGGTGTTGATCGCGACTCGTTCGCCGAGGCGGCGTTGGTTGGGATTCTTCGCATGCACCTCGGGGATCGGGCGACGACGGCCGAGGATCGTGCGAACGCCACCGGTCGATCGAGCTTCTTCGATGCACGCCTGCAGGAATCGGTCGATCCCCGAGAACCGGCCGCGGTACCCGTCGATGATCTCCTTGGCACGGCCCAGCGACACGTCGGCGCCGAGCCGTCGGGAGAGTCCGTGGGCCGTGATGCCGTACACGATGCCGAAGTTCACCATCTTGGCCACCCCCCGCTGCTCGTCGGTGACGGCATCGAGCGAGACGCCGAACACCTCGGCGGCCACGGCGCGGTGGATGTCTTCGCCGCGCCGGAAGCACTCCACGAGTGCCTCGTCACCCGAGAGGTGCGCCAGCATCCGGAGCTCGACCTGCGAATAGTCCGCGCACACGAGCAATCGATCAGCGCCGGCGGTGAATGCCTTCCGGATGTCGCGGCCCATCGCGCTGCGGATGGGAATGTTCTGCAAGTTGGGATCGCTGCTGGAGAGCCGGCCGGTGGCCGTGCCGAGTTGGTGGAATGAAGCGTGGATGCGGCCCGTCGCCGGCACCACCGCCTCATCCAGGGCCACCAGGTACGTCCCGACGAGTTTGGTGACCTGCCGATACTGGAGCACGAGGCTGGGAATGCGGCTGGTGCAGGCCGGGTCATCGACCAACGCCTCGAGCACCTCGGAATCGGTGCTCACGCCAGTCTTGGTGCGCTTGACGATCGGCAGCCCCAGCCCCGGCGGGTGGTCCGAAGGGCCATTGAAGAGCATTTCCCCAAGTTGCTTGGGACTGTCGGGATTGATCGGCCGCGGGCATTCGGCAAGGATCGACTCCTTGAGTTGGAGGGCAAGCGTCCCAAGCCGATTGCGCTGCCGCGCGAGTTCCGCCCGGTCGAGGGCGATCCCCGTGAACTCCATGTCGGCGATGACCTCCGTCAGCGGACGCTCGACGTCTCGATAGAGGCTGGCCTCGCGGGCGTCGGTGAGTTCGCGATGCAGGCGGTCCCGCAGGCGAAGGCAGACATCCGGGTCCGCCGCGGCGTACGGAAGCGCACGGGCAAGATCGACCTCATCAAATCGACGCTGGAACTTCCCGCTGCCGATGAGCGCCTGGATCGGTTCCATCCGAAGCCCAAGCAGCGACTCGGCCGATTCCTTCAGACCATGGCTCCGATCCTCGGGATGGACGATCCCATCCAGGATCATCGTGTCGTCAACGATCCCGCGAAGCTCCACGCCGGCGGCCCGAAACACCTGCATGTCGAACTTGGCGTTGTGGAGCGCCTTCGGGATCGAGGCATCCTCCAGGATGGGCCGGAGGGCCTGCACGACCGTGGCCTCATCAAGGTGCGACTGGGGAGTCGGGCTGCGCACGGGCACGTACGCGCCGGATCCCGGCGCCATGCTCACGCAGATCCCGCACAGTCGATCGATGCGGGGCCGCGTGCCAGTCGTCTCGGTATCCACGCCGAGGACGTGGCCACTGGCCGCCGCCGTGCGGCAGGCGTCGACGAGCCGTCTCAGTGCATCCTCGGTGTCCACCAGCGAGTAGTTGCCCAACGGTGGCGGTGCCTCGCCGCCGCCTGCGCCGTGGGTCGCCGACGGGGTCGACCCAAAGAGAGGCAAGTCGTCGTGGGGTTGCGCCTTCCTCGGCGTCGGCGGAGGCGATGAGGCGGATCGCGCCCCGAGTGTGGGGCTGGTTGCCGCGGGCACGACCGCGGCCCCGCTCCCCTCCGCTTCCAGGCCGAGGAGCTGTGCCCACTGGTCTCGGAGTCCCGCGAATCCAAGCACGCGCATGAGCTCAAGCAGCCCCGGCCCATCCGCTTGCCTGAGGTCAGCGACTGCGCTGGCTGGGTCGATGGCGACGGGGCAATCGTCCTTGAGCCGCACCAGTTCCCTGGAGAGAGCCAGGGTTCCCGTCCCGGCGGCGATGGACTCGCGACGCTTCGGAGTCAGCTTGTCAAGGTTGGCCAGGACACCCTCGATCGATCCGTACTCGGTGACCAGCTGCGCGGCCGTCTTGGGGCCGATGCCCGGAATACCTGGCACATTGTCCACGGTGTCACCCATGAGGGCCAGCATGTCCACGACATGCTCGGGACGGACCCCCTTGGAATCGAAGAGTGCATCCGCCGTCAGCTCGACGCCGGTCTGCACGTCGTAGAGCGACGTCTGGGCATCCAGGAGCTGGGCCAGGTCCTTGTCCTTGCTCGCGATGCGGATGGACCATCGCGGGTGCGACACGCGGGTCCGCCGGACAAGCGTGGCAATGACGTCATCGGCTTCCACCCGCTCCTGGGCATAGACCGGGATCGCGAGCAGCCGGGCCAGTTCCAGGCATCGCTCGACCTGCGGATGAAAGTCATCCGGTGCCGGATCCCGATTGGCCTTGTACGCCGGGTAGAGATCGCTCCGGAAGGTGTCTTGGTCGCCGGCGGCATCGATCACCAGCACCAGGTGCTCGGGCCGGCACTCGCGGTAGAGCTTGGCCAGCATGGAGGCGAAGCCATAGGCCATCGCCGTCGGCTCACCCGTGATGCGACTGGTCAGCCCGCCGCGGATGGCGTAGTACGCACGAAAGAACTGCGCGTGCCCGTCGATGATGTAGAGCGTCTCAGCCACGGGCCGCGCCAGCGTGGAGTGCCTCGAGGAAGGCGCGGTGCGCCGCCCCCATTGACTGCTGGCGCCGCATCATCATGGCGGACTCCGTCTGGAGCACCCGGTCCAGCCGATTGACGGAGTGCCGGTCGGGCGTGATCCACCCGAAGTTGCCCACGGTCTGCGGGGAGCGCGAGACCGCCACCATGGCCCCGACGCCGATCGAGAAGCCGGTGGGGATCGCCACCAGGATCGCAAGCTTGGCGTGGTCGCCGATCAGGCCACCATAGTGCGTGCGACCCGTGTGGCAGCGCGTCTGGTCGGGCCCCAGCGAAGCGATCACTTCGCCATAGGTATTGAGCAAGTTGCTGATGCAGGTGCCGGCGCCGACGTTGACCCACTCGCCGATGATCGAGTCGCCGATGTGCCCATCGTGGACGGCATTGCTGCATCCTTGCACGATCGAGCCACCAATCTCGCACCCAATCCGGCAGGTGGGACCAATGACGGTCTGCGGCTTCACCAGTCCGCGAGGCGACACGGCGCTCCCGGCACCGATGACGCACGGCCCCTGGATGACGGCGTTGGAACCAACGTGCGAACCATCCCACAGGGCGATCGGGCCCTTCCGGGCATCGAGCACGACCCCGGGGTCCACCGTCACGGCGCCGTTGCGAATGACGGTCCCCAACGAGGTCTGCTCAACCGTCGTCCCGGGGACGCTGGCCAGGAGCTCCAGATCCCCCGCGAGCCGGGCCGGCAACTGGTCGAGGAGATGCCAGGGATGGGTGGGAATGGCCTCGGCCGACGCCACCGTGCCAGCGCCGGGGGACGTCGTCCAGCCCATTTCCGAGAGCGACTCCAGCGTCCGGTCGCCACCCAGTGCCGCACCGACAAGTCGTCCGGCCGGATCGACCAGCTGCTGTCCGGAAGCAAGTGCCAGGACCGCACGAACCTGCGACGGCGAAGCCAGGCCGTGCACGGCATGCGTCGACCGCGCGCCCGTCAGGATCGAACCCCATCGTTCCAGGAATCGGTCCCGGTGCAAGGCCCACGAGCCTGGGGTGGCCGCGACACCCGAGACGCGCACGCCGAGCGCACCGACGCGCTCAAGCTGTGTCAGCGCCCCGCCTCGATGCTCGAAGGCCAATCTCGTCTCGGAGAGCGGGCCAAGGCTCGTGCTGCCGTCATCGAACAGCGTCACCTGGCGTGGGGAGTTGCTGGAGGCTGGCGTCGACATCAGCGGCGTCGCAATGCGGGGAGCGGGAAGCTCCACCAGTTGATCCACCGCTCGAGCGGCCACCACAGCGGCACCGCCAAGAGGCCAGACGCGAGCGCGTCCAGCGTTCGCGTCCCCAAGTTACCCAACGCCGACCCCGGCCATGGGAATCCCTCCCCGGGATACCAGCCGCGGACCGAGAAGACGAACGTCCAGATGAGCCCAGCGAGGAGCGTCGTGCAGGCCGTCAGCAACGCGAACGCCGCCGGGCTTCGACGAAAAAGGACGCCTCGCAACTGGATACCCGTCCAGGCCGCCAGCGCCATCCCGATCGCCCAAGGGCCCGGAACCACCACGGCCCCGAGCGTGGTCGGGACCGGATTGAGGAGATCCATCACGAGGCCTGCCCAACACCCCGCCCAGACAGCGGTTGGGCGAGGGGCGTGCATGGCGACAAAGGCCACCAAGGCCGGCGTGACCATCGGGACCACCCCCTTCACTTCGAAGACGGCCAGGAATGTGCGGTCCAGTGCACCGGCGAAGAGCAGTGCGATGGAGAAGACCACCCAGTTCACGATGGTTCCCTCGACCGAGGGAACTTCACGACAACCACGTCAAGGCCCTGCGATGGGGCCGCCGGTTGCAGGACATGCAGCCGCTGCAGCGGGCTCTCATCCGGTTGCTCGATGCGCAGGACGGTGCCGATCATCATGCCCTGGGCCTCCGGAGACCACTCGCGATCATCCAGCAGCACGTGTGTGCCTTGCGGCAGCTCGATCCCCGTCGGCGCCTGCGCCACGAGCGCACCGGATGCCGTGACGCTCACCTGGAGCGGGAGGTCAATGCCGCCGACGGGGTCCCTGGCCCGGGCGTTCACCCGCTTGGTGAGCGGACTCCAGATCGGCATGACGGAACAGCCGCCTCGGCCAATGGGAGACACCACCCGGCCCACGATGGCATCGCCACCGTGCACGACGACATCGCCCTCGACTATGCCAGCGGCGCGCCCCTGGCCAATCCGGATCAGCGGGTTTCGACCGACTCCGTCCAGGGCCAGCACCGACGCAGGGACGAGTGCGACGCGAGGATCGTGATCAGCGGCCCGTGCGCGGCCAGTCTCCTGCAGTTCACGGGCAAGCCGCTCGGCCTCGATCTTGGCTGCGTGATAAAGCCCACGATAGGAGTCGCGTTCCTTCACCAGCTGCTGTGCCAGGGGGCTCTGCAGGTCCAGTTCGGGAATCGCCGGCCGAAGCCACGACCGTACCTGCCCCAGCAGCAGCCCGAGCGGAACGAAGGGGATCCAGGCGACTTTCTCCAGCTCGCCGCTCCACGGGGCGACGAACCGCGCCGGGGCGAACGAGGTCACCACCAGGAGCACCCCCGTGACAAGCATGGGTCCTGGCCTACGCACGGGGCGATCCCTGCCACGGCGAGGTGACCATCGGTCAGCCTTCCTCGGCCTCCGTCTCGAGCGTGCCGCCGAGCATTTCGAGGTTTTCGATGTAGCGCGCGGTGCCACGTGCCACGCTCGTGAGCGGATCGTCGGCGATCTGCACGGGCAATCCCGTGCGGTCCGAGAGGAGTTGGTCGATCCCGCGGAGCAGCGCGCCGCCGCCGGCCAACATGATCCCGGAGTTCACGAGGTCTGCCGCCAGTTCGGGCTCCGCTGCCTCGAGCGTGCGCTTGGTCGCCGCGACAATCTGGTCGAGCGGCGCCCCCAGCGCTTCCCGAATCTCCGGGCTGGTCACCGTGCATCGGCGCGGCATGCCGCTGGGGAGGTGGCGTCCACGGACTTCCATCGCCAGCTCCTGGGTCAACGGGAAGGCGCTTCCGACCTGCAGCTTGATTCGCTCGGCCGTCTGCTCGCCGATCACGATGTCGTGCTTTTCGCGCACATGCTTCATGATCGCTTCGTCGAAGTCATCGCCGGCGACTCGAATGGATTCGCAGGCGGCGATGTCGCCGAGGCTGAGGATGGCGACCTCCGTCGTGCCGCCGCCGATGTCCACCACCATCGAACCTTGCGGACCGTCAAACGGAAGGCCCGCGCCAATGCCGGCCGCGAGTGGCTCCTCGAGCAGGTACACCATGCGTGCACCGGCGCGTTCCGCACTGTCCAGGACGGCTCGCTTTTCCACGGCCGTGATCCCAGACGGGATGCCGATCACGACGCGCGGTGCGAAGAACCGGCTCTTCCCGCACACCTTTCGGATGAAGTAGGAGAGCATCGCCTCGGTGATCTCGAAATCCGAGATGACCCCATCCTTCAATGGACGGATCGCCGAAATCGAGCCCGGTGTCTTGCCAAGCATCTCTTTGGCCGCAAGTCCGACCGCCGTCCCGTTGTTGAGCACCTTGTTGGTGCCACGTCGCACGGCCACGACGGATGGTTCATTGAGCACGATCCCCTGCCCCCGCACGCACACCAGCGTGTTGCAGGTCCCGAGGTCGATACCCATGTCGATGCTGAAGAGGCTGATCAGGCGGTCAAAGAGCATGCAATCCTCCGCGCCCGCCTCGATGGGAGGACGCTGGTGAAGCCGAGAGACTAGCGAAGCGCGACTGTCGCCGAAAGGGTGGCCGACGAAGGGCCATCCGGCGGTGGGAGACGGGAGAAGCGGCTGGCGTCAGCGGGACCCGACGAGGTCGAGTGGGCCGCCTCCGGAGGCACCCACCTTGCTCATCTCCGTGTTCCGCATGGCCGTGATCCCGGCTGCCGTTCCCAGCAGCAATGCGGCGGCGATGAGGAGCACGGCGTAGACGTCCAGTTCGGCACTGCGCTTGTTCGATCCACTCTTGGCCATCTGAAGTCCTGCTGAAGTCCTGTATGGGGTCGTTGGGTCGAACTCAGTTGGAGAGCCGGGAGATGACGCGCTGGCCGACCTCAACCGAGTTTCCATCGGTCGGCTGTCCCACGAACTCGCCGACGGCGTCGTTGGCGTTGACGCTCTTGATCAGGAGATCGCCCACGTAGGTGTTCCCCTCGCTGATTCCCATGACCCAGCCGACGGCGACGCCTGCACGACTGCCTTGGTCAATCTGGACGATGGTCTTCCCGGCCGCCGTCCGGAACAGCTGCGTGATGCGGGCCTCGACGTCCTTGTTCGGCTCGACGCCAACAGGCTCGTCCTCGGGCGAAGCACTCGCGGCGCCGGCCAAGGCGCTCGCCAAAGCCTTCTCAGACTCCATGCGCTGTCGCTCCAACTCTTCCTGGAGGACCATCTGGGCACTGATGGCCGCCTCGAAGTCGCTCGACTTCACGTCCAGGGCGGTCTGGATCTCCACCAGCTGCTGCTCAGCACCGACGGCGCGGTCGCGCAGGCTGCCGATCTCGCCGTGGAGCGCCTCGATCATGGCGTGCTGTGCGCGCTCGGTCTCCGCGAGGACCGCGCCGGTGGCCTCGAGCTGGGCGATCTGCGCGCGGAGCCGTTCGGCGTCCTGGGCCGCCTGGGAGAGTTCCATCGCCTTGGTGGCGAGGTCAGCCTCGATGTTCGCGCGATTGGCCTCGGCCTGGGCGACCTGGGCCTGCAAGTCGGCCTCAACGCGTGCGGCCGCTGTTCGGGCAGCGTTGAGATCGGTGCGGGCCGCTTCGGCCGCATCCTTGTTCTCGTTGGACTGGGTGCGGAAGGTGGCCTCGTTGGCACCCTGCACGATGACGAAGGGGACGGTCGCCACAGCGAGCAGGGCGACCAGCACGACGAAGATCTTGGTGAGGATGTGCACGTGGGGTCTCGCAGGATTAGCTCGCCGAAGGCGGAGCCGATAAGTCGAGCATTCTAACCGTGGAACGCCGAACGGTGTCAAGCATGCGGGACTAGGTGGATCCCCCGCGGCCCGCTCCCTCGATGATGGCCGCCGCGGCAGCCACCTGGACTCGTGGGTCGACGTCGGACAGCATTCCGCTCAGGGCGGCGCGTGCCTCACGGGTGCCGATGGCGCCAAGGGCAAAGGTCGCCTGGGCGCGGATGACCGGGTCGGCGCTCCGAGCCCCCTCGAAGGCGATGGCCGAGGCCTCCCCAAGGGGTTGTCCGCCCAGGCGCACCCACGCGGTCGTGGCCACCAACCGAAGTTCCAGCGGACGAGTCTGGGGACCGCTGGCGGACATGATGCGGTGGAGGTGGCTCAGCGCGCCTCGGTCGCGGACGTTTTCCACGATCTGGCATCCAAGACCGATCAGCTCAGCACGATTCTCTGGTTGAAAGAGCGAGGCACGGATCGGGTCCAGCTGGGAATCGTCTCCAAGCAACACCATCGCCTCGGCAACCTGGAGGAAGAAGATCGACTCCTCGTACGGATCGCTGCGGGCGCTGGCCTGCTGGATCGACGACTTGAGGAGCGCGAGTGCCGACGGATTTCCCAGGCGCCCAAGCACGTAGGCCGCGTTGGATCGATCCCGGATGTTCTCGCCCAGCAAGAGGGCCCCCACCGGCGTCAAGTCCACGGGCTCGCCACACCGGGCGAGCGCAAAGAGCGCGGCAGCACGGACGCTGGGTGACGGGTCGAGCAAGAGCGGCCTTGTGAGCTGGACGATGTTGCCCAGTCGCTCCTGGCCGATGACGATGCAGGTGGCGTAGCGGACGCTGGGGTGCGGGTCGCCCATCAGCCGCTCACACACCGCCGAGAGCACCGCGGGCGACGCGCTGAGCCCCTGCACGGCCTGTGAACGGAGCTCCCAGCTTGGGGACGCGGTCGCCTGCAGCAGCAGGTCGGTGGCGTTCTGGGTGCCACTCAGATCGGAGGCCACGCTGAAAGGCTGCACGGGTGCGGGATGGGTCAGCGCGGCGGGGCCACTCCGGGCAGCCGCGTCCGGGTCGACGATGCTGGCCGACTTGGTGCTCCACGGGCGTCCGGACGCTGGTGGCAACGCTTCCCCCGACTCGCATCCGGTGAACGAGGCCAGCACCATGCTGGCTGCTCCCAGCACGCACGCCGAAAGAGGCCGGCGAACAGCAGCGGAACGGAGCCAGCAACCGCGCCCGGAGACCATCCCGATGACGAGAGTGATGAGCATCAGCGGTGATAGTACGTCTCCCCATGCCGCAAACGGCGGGGTCATCGTGACCGGAAGCGCGCGAACTGGCGTGGCACACTCGGTCAGTGGCGTGGACGTCCAGGCCAGGCGGCCCGCAGCATCGACCAGGCACGATGTGCCCGTGTTGGCGCACCGCACCAGGGGCGACCGGTTTTCGATGGCCCGCGCCCTGGCCATCTGGAGGTGATGTTCCCGGCCGGAGACGGAATGGCCAAACCACCCGTCGTTGGAGAGGTTGACGATCAGTCCGGCCTGACGTT
Organism: Planctomycetia bacterium; assembly: GCA_005776885.1. Classification (GTDB taxonomy): domain Bacteria; phylum Planctomycetota; class Phycisphaerae; order Phycisphaerales; family SM1A02; genus SXOD01. Next base: position 77,475 of record SXOD01000006.1, on the reverse strand, counting down.
GGCCACCTTGGAACACGAGTTCGCGGACAACCCACGACATCGTGTCCTCGAAGCAGATCGGCGTGGCGATCGAAGGCAGGCTTCCGGTGCCGGGCAAAGCGTGGGTGGTTCGTCCTCGCTCAAGATCGAAGCTCATGCCACTCGCCCCCAGCGCCAGCAGCTGTTCCTCCAGCCACTCCCAGTGCGAGATGATGGGCATCGTCTCGCCAAACGGGGTGAGGAAGACTTTGTCGTACCGGGATGTCGATCGGTCGGGCTTCACCAGGTAGGCGCTGTTGAAGGAGGCATCAAAGGCCCACTTCCCGTCATCGATGCGCAGGCCTTCGGTCGCGTGGCTGCCCACCAACAACGGTGCGCGAGCCGCTGTCGCCAGCGAATCGATCACCTCGCGGAAATGGCCGCCCGGGTAATAGCCGCCGGCCTCCAGGAACTGGACGGTCCCGTCGTCGATCCCGAGCCCCGGGACCATCGTCTCGGGCCACACGACGAGGTCACAGGCCTCCATCCGTGCCCGTGCTTCCTTGGTGAGTCGTGCCCAGCGCGCCACGTCAGCCAGCTGCTCCGCTGGCGGCCACGACAGCTTGTTGCTTGTGGGGAGGTTGGTCTGCACCACAAGGATGTTCAGCGGGACGGCACCAGCCAGGGCCCTGTCGAGCTCGGCCAATCGCCAGCCCCCGTAGGCCAGGACCAGGGTGGCTGTCAACGCCATCGTGGTCAGGCCGCGGCGCGCCGCCCCGGACCAGATGGCCCAGGCGCCGGCACTGAACACGGCGCATGCGGCGGTGAGCACGGAGGCGCTGGAGAGGTCGGCGATTTGTGCCGACACCGGCCACTCGACGAGCGGCACGCCGTGCGAGAACCATGGATACCCATTCAGCACGATGGCGCCGCGGAGCCACTCGATGGACACGATCGACACGGGCGCCACCACCCACGTCGGCCACGACGGCTGTGCGCGCCGAAGGCTTCGCAGGGCCACGAACTCAATGGTGGTCCACGCCGCGAGGAACGCACCCAAGACCGGGAGCCCCAGCAGGCTCACCTCACCGATCCACCACTCCAACGCCAGCCACGGTCCGATCGAGGCGGCGAAGACCAGCGCCGCCAGCGTGCGAAGACGCCATCCCCCGGTCTCCGCCAAGGCGAGCAGTGGCACCAGGCTGACCGGCGCCAGCCACCAGCAGCTACACGGGGCAAACGGGAGGTAGAGGGCCGCAGCGAGCGCGACGAGCCAGCCCGCGACGGCAGCCGACGGCGCACGGCGGGGCGCGGCCAGCTCACTTGCCGGCGTAGTCGATGAGCCGCGCAATCTCGCTCCGGAGGTTTGAGCGATGGACGATCCGGTCGACGAATCCGGCTTGCAGCAGGAACTCGGCGGTCTGGAACCCGTCAGGGAGGTCTTGGCGGATCGTCTGCTTGATGACACGCGGCCCCGCAAACCCGACCAGCGCCTTCGGTTCGGCGAGGATGATGTCGCCCAGCATCGCGAAGCTGGCGGTGACGCCACCCGTCGTGGGGTCGGCCAGGACGGAGATGAAGAGCCCCCCGGCCCGGTCGAACCGAGCCAAGGCCGCACTCGTCTTGGCCATCTGCATCAGCGAAAAACCCGACTCCTGCATGCGCGCGCCGCCGGAGCAGCTGACCACGATGAGCGGAAGGTCATGATCGGTGGCATGCTCGATGGCCGCGGTGATCTTCTCGCCGACCACGCTCCCCATCGACCCGGCCATGAACGTGAAGTCCATGGCGGCGACAATGACTCGCCGGCCCTTGATGAACGCGGTGCCGGTCTGCACCCCGTCGTTCTCTCCCGTCAGGCGCTGCGCGTCGGCGATGCGGGCGAGGTACGCCTTGGTGTCCGTGAACCCCAGCGGGTCCATCGGCGCCATGTGCGCATTCATGGCCTCGAAGGTGTTGGGATCGGTCAGCTGCTCGACGCGCATGCGGCCGGAGATTCGGTGGTGGTGCTCGCACTTGGGGCACACCATCAGGTTGGCCTCAAGCGCGCGCCGGAAGATCGATTCCGAGCAAGCCGGACATTGCACCCATTGGCCTTCGCGCACGGCACGCTTGTCGGCAATCGGTTCGTCCAGGTCCCAGGTGATGGCGCTCATCGCGAGAGGGCTCCACGTCGCGCGACGGCGGGACCATGCATCGACCTGATCACGGCGGCTCGGTCAGCGGCCCCGAAGATCGCAGAGGCGCTCACCAAGGTGTCAAAACCCGCGTCGCGGCACGCCCGCGCGTTCGAGGCGTCCACCCCGCCATCGACTTCCAGTCGCTGGCTGGCATCCATGTGCTTGCGCAGGGCGGCGGCCTTCCGGAGGGCACTTGGCATGAAGGATTGTCCGGAATATCCGGGGTGCACGCTCATGACGAGCACCATGTCGGCCTCATCCAGGTAGGGCAGGACCTTGCTCGATGGCGTGGGCGGGCTGATGGCAATCGCCGCGCGGCACCCGAGTGCATGGATTCGCCGGATCAGCTTGCGGATGTCGCCATCGGCCTCCAGGTGCACGGTCAGGCTGTCGGCGCCAGCCTTGGCGAATGGCTCGAGGAACAGCGCCGGATCACTCACCATCAAGTGGACGTCCAGGGCCACGGTCGGGAAGTGTCGACGAAGTGCGGCGCAGACCGCCGGTCCCATGCTGAGGTTGGGAACCAAGTGGCCGTCCATCACGTCGACGTGGACAAAGTCGGCGCCGGCGCGCAAGGCGGACGCCGTGTCTTGTCGCAGTGCCCCAAAGTCGGCCGAAAGCACCGACGCCCCGACAAGCGCTCGTCCACTCGTGGCCAGCATGTCCCTGTTCGGTTTCAACCGCCGACCGATGCCTTCGATCGTGCGGCCTTGTACCCATCCAGGTCGGCCTTGTACAGCGACTTGGACTCCGCAGGCGCGAGTCGATAGGCCTTGTGCTGTGCGGCATAGGCCGCGGCGGAATCGCCCTGCAGGAAGAGCACGCGAGCCTGCGCCGCCAACGCCGCGGGGTCGCCGCCGGAACTTGCCTCGACGGCCTTCTGCGCTGCGGCGGAGGCCGTCGCGAGGTCGTGCTGCTTCAACGTGGGATCCGTGGCGAGGAACAGCGCCAACTCGCTCAGTTCGGCCGGTTCGCCGGCGTACAGTTCCAGGCAGGCACCGGCCCAGGCCTGCGCGCCTTCGGCGTTGTCCTGCTGTTCGGCAATCATCCGATACTTCTCGATGGCGGCATCGAACGTGACCTTGGGATTCAGCTCAAGGGCCTTGTCGTAGTGCTGTGCCGCCTCGGCAAAGTTGCCCACCCGTGCCGCACCACGAGCCGCGGCGAGCAGTTTTTCAGCCTGTGGCGTGACGTCGGGGTCGTAGCGGCCAGACAGGGCCAGCTTGACGATCGATTCAAACTTGGGATCGTGCGGATTCCCGATCCAGAGGATCTTCTTGTTGGACACCACGAAGGTGCAGGGAATGCCCTCCTGCCCGGCAGCCTTCATCCACGCGCCAGACAGTGCCTTCTCCTTGTCCCACCCGACGAGGTAGCCCATCGCGTCGCCCTTGCCCTTCACGAATGGGTCGACGGGATTGCGCTGGTCATCCACCGAGATGCCAACGACCTGAAGTCCCTGCGCCCGGTATTGCTTGGACATTTCGTTCAGGTGCGGTATCGCCTTCTTGCAGGGAGCGCACCACGTGGCCCAGAACTCGACCACGGTGACCTTGGCATCCAAGGCGGCGTTGAAGGCGTCGATGTCGCCTGAAACGATGTCAAGTCCTCCAAGCGATGGCGCCTCGGAACCGGCCTTCAGCTTGGGCGGATCTTGTGCGGTCGCGCCGGCCGACACGCCGAGCAACGCGGCGAATGCAATCGCCAGCGCGGCCAGCGACCTGTGGAGGCGATGAACAGGGACGTCGTGTGTTTGCATCATGGGGAGCTCCTGCATCACAACTATACGCCCGAGGGCATGGGGGACGAAGCATCTTCGATCGCGGCAAGCGTCTCGAACGACTTTCCCTCCATCAGTTCGAGGCTGGCACCGCCGCCCGTGCTGACGTGGCTGAAGCGCGCGGCCACTCCCGCTTCCTCGACGGCGGCAGCGGTGTCGCCACCGCCCGCCACCACGATGCCTCCAGACTCGGCGCGGCCGGCCAGGACCCGCGCCAGCGCAAAGGTCCCTGCGTTGAACGGCTTGGTCTCGAACGCACCGACCGGGCCATTCCACATCACGGTTCCGGCCGCCTGGAGCAGGTCGCTCCAACGCGCAAGCGTGGACGGGCCGATGTCCAGGCCCATCCAGCCGTCGGGAATGCCGGGCCCCTCGACCTGCGAGGGAACGCCCGCGACCAACTGCTGTGCACAGACATGATCGGTCGGCAAGTGGATCGTGACCCCCTTCTCGCCTGCAGCACGAAGGATTTCACCAGCTGCTTCAACGAGTGCCAGCTCCACGCGGCTGGTGCCGACCGACACGCCCTTGGCGCGAAGGAAGGTGTACGCCATCGCGCCGCCGACCAGGATCGTGTCCACCCGCTCGAGGAGATTGCGCAGTGCCGGCAGCTTGTCCGATACCTTCGCCCCGCCAAGGATGGCGACGAAAGGACGGGCCGGCTGGTCCAGCACGCCTTGCAGGTACTGCAGTTCCCGCTGCAGCAGGTGCCCCACCACGCGCGGCCGGCCAGCCATCGCCAGTGGGAGGGCATGCATCGAGGCATCCGTCCTGTGGCAGGCGCCAAAGGCGTCGTTGCAATAAATGTCTCCCAGCCCGGCGAGCTGCTGGGCAAAGGCAGCGTCCCCCTTCTTCTCACCCTTCTCGAACCGCAGGTTCTCCAGCAAGAGGACCTGTCCCGGCCGGACACCACGAGCGAGGGCCTGCGCGTCGGGGTGCGTGGGGGTGGGTCCCACCAGCGTGACGGGCTGCCCAAGCAGCCGCTGCAGGTGCGCTCGGACCGGTTCCAGCGATTCGCTCGCCTCGAACCCCTTGCCTTCTGGCCGCCCCATGTGGCTCGCCGCGATCACCGAGCCCCCACGGTCGATGATTGACCGGATGGTGGGGACCGTGAGCCGGATGCGCCGGTCATCGGTGATTGTCCCGTTGTCGATGGGGACATTGAAGTCGGCACGGAGGAAGACCCGCTTGCCGCGGACGTCGATCTCGTCGATGGTGCGCTTGGCCATGATTCCGGGGAAGATACGGCCTCAGATGGAGACATCGGCGCCAATCAACCCCCTGCGGACGATCGTCGTCCTGGGCCCCACCGGTGGCGGCAAGTCGTCGCTGGCGATGGCACTGGCGTCGCGCGCACCGGCGGAAATCGTCAGCGCCGATTCGATGCAGGTCTATCGGGGCATGGACATCGGGACCGCCAAGCCGTCGGTCGAGGATCGAAAGCACGTGGCGCACCACATGCTGGACATCGCCGACCCGCACCGCGAGGCGCCCACGGTCTCCGATTGGCTCCGGGGGGCTCGGGCTGCAATGCATTCCATCCATGCGCGCGGACGAATCGCGATCGTGGTTGGCGGCACCAATCTGTACATGAGGGCGCTGGTCGATGGCCTCGCCCCCATTCCCCCCGCCGACGAGTCCATTCGCGCGGAACTCTCCTCGCGAACGCCGACGCAACTCCGCGCCGAGCTGGAAGCGGTCGATCCCGGCGCGGCGGCCAGGATCCACGTGAATGACAACCGCCGGACGATCAGGGCCCTCGAGGTGGCCCGTCTGACCGGGCAATCAATCTCGACGCATCAACGGCAGTGGGGTGCGTGCATACGCGACGTGCCGGGGGATTGGCTGTTGGTTGGATTGCACTGGCCGGTCGAACTCATCAATCGGCGAATCAACGCTCGCGTCAGGGACATGATGGAGCGCGGTTTCCTGGATGAAGTGCGCCGGCTCGCCGTGGCTGGCCCCCTCCTGCCACAGGCCCGGGCCGCCGTTGGATATGACGAACTGCTCTCGCACGTCGAGGGTCGCGTGGCGCTGGACGAGGCGATCGAGCGCACGGCCATCCGGACCAGGCGGTACGCCAAGCAGCAGCGGACCTGGCTCAGGCGGTTTCAGGCCGTGCCGCGATCACTCTGGATTGACGCAACCGACGGTGATCCGGAGAAATGGGCCGCAAGAGTGGCGGATAACCTGATTTTCTAGAAAAAAGTCATCCCCCAGAGGGGGATGGGCCCGAATCTGCCATCCTGTCCGCTTCTTCCGGCTTGACGGCCGGGCCGTCCGTCTAGATAGTTCCACCCCCCCATGGCATCCCGTTCCCCCAAGAAGGCCGCTCCAAAGCGTGCCCCATCGACGTCGAAGCGAAAACCCGCAGCCAGCGCCGGGGGTGGCAGCCAACTGGTCATCGTGGAGAGCCCCGCCAAGGCCAAGACGATCGAGAAGTACCTGGGACCTGGATTCGTGGTGAAGGCGTCGATCGGGCACATCCGCGACCTGCCCGCCCGAAACCCCAAGGGAGTGAAGGCCCCCGTCCCAGGCGTGGACCTTGAGAATGACTTCGAGCCGACCTACGAAATCAGCGAAGGCAAGGCCAAGACGGTTGCGGAACTGAAAAAGCTGGCCAAGGCCGCCGAGTGCGTCTGGTTCGCGACCGACTTGGACCGAGAGGGGGAGTCGATTGCGTGGCACTTGGCTGACCTCCTTGGCGTGGACCCGCTCCAGGCCAAGCGCGTCACCTTCGACGCGATCACCAAGGACGAGATCACCTCGGCGTTCAGCCAGCCACGCGCCATCGACATGAGGCGCGTGGAGGCGCAGCAGGCGCGGCGCATCCTGGATCGCATCGTGGGCTACGAGGTGTCGCCGCTCCTGTGGAAGAAGGTGGCGGGTGGGCTCAGCGCGGGCCGGGTGCAGAGCGTGGCCACGCGGCTGGTGGTGGATCGCGAGCGCGAGATCGAGGCGTTCCGCCCGGATGAGCGCTGGTCTATCGCCGTCCGGACGGCCTCGCCGGGCACCGCTGCGTCGCTGGTCGGCGAGTGGTCCACCTTCATGGCTCGCCGCGACGAACGGGGCAAGGGACCGATTGGCCGCGAGCAGTCCGCGTGGATGTCCGATCACCAGGCGATTGAATGCGACGTGATCGACATTGGCGGCGACCGGCTCAAGATCGAAGCCGATTCCCACTCCAAGGCGGACCTGGTTCCGGCGGCCGTTCGCGCTGCGGAGGCTTCGGGAATGCTCAACCCCCGTGCGACGGAAACGAGCGACAAGGATGGCGTTGGACGGGGCACCCGCGTGGTCACGTTGACTGGCGAGGTCGATCCTGCGGCACGATTCACCGTGGCCTCGATCGAGACCAGCCGCACGACCAAGCGCCCCTATCCCCCCTTCAAGACCAGCACGCTCCAGCAGGCAGCCTCCAGCCGGCTGGGTTTCCGGCCGGATCGAACCATGCGCGTGGCCCAGCGACTCTACGAGGGCGTCAATGTGCCAGGCGTTGGGCTGGTTGGCCTCATCACCTACATGCGGACGGACTCGCTGCACCTTTCCGGCGAGGCGCTCTCCAAGGTGCGTGACTACATCGGGCATGAGTATGGGGATCGATATCTCCCGGCGAAGCCCCGCTTCTACGACAAGGCCAACACCAAGGGCGCGCAGGAAGCACACGAGGCGATCCGGCCGACGGATCCCTCCCGGACTCCTGAGTCCCTGCGCGGCACCTTGGAAGAGGAGCAGCTCAAGCTCTACACGCTCATCTGGAAGTCGTTCGTCTCCTGCCAGATGGTGGACGCCGAATGGGACTCCACCGCGATCCTCCTCAAGCGCAGCGACCGACCGGGTGCCACGCTCAAGGCGAATGGGCGCACGCTGGCCTTTGACGGCTTCTACCGCGCCGCCGGCGTTCCGTCGGGGGACGAGGACCAGAATCTCCCCCCGCTGAAGGAAGGCGACGTGGTGGCTCCCTTCTCCGTCGAGCCTCGCCAGTCGTTCTCTGCGCCGCCCCCCCGCTACACCGAGGCCACGCTGGTCAAGAAGCTGGAGGAGGAGGGCATCGGACGGCCATCCACCTACGCCAGCATCATCGGCGTCATCCTGGACCGCGGGTATGTGGAGAGCCTTGGACGCAGCCTCGCCGCGACGGACCTGGGCATGGTGGTGACTGACCTGCTGGCCCGCGAGTTCAAGGACCAGTTCATCGAGCTGGGCTACACCCGGCATGTTGAGGAGGAGCTGGACGATGTCGCCGCAGGCTCGATGGGGTGGCGCGAGATGCTTCGAGAGTTCTACGACACCTTCAAGCCGACGCTCGTGCGCGCACACGAGCACATGGTCCACACGAAGGCGGAGATGACCCCGGCGCCGTACGCGTGCCCGACCTGCGGTGCGCACACCGGCTACCGATTTGGCCGCAATGGGCGATTCCTCTCCTGCATGCAGTTCCCGGACTGCAAGTACGCGGCACCCGTGGATCGCCGCGGCCGGCCCATGCTGCCCGAGCGCGTGGACCTCCTCTGCCCGGTGGACGGCAAGCCCATGATCCTGCGCAAGGGTCGATTCGGTGAGTTCCTCACCAGCGAAGACCCCGGCACCAAGTTCATCCTGAACATCGACAAGAAGAAGAAGATCAAGTTCCCCTCCGCGCCACCGGTGGTCACCGGGCGATCCTGCGAGAAGTGCGGCAAGCCGATGAACCTCCGAGACGGCAAGCGCGGTCCCTGGCTGGGCTGCAGCGGCTTCCCCAAGTGCCGCGGCCGCGAGGCGTTTGCCAAGCTGCCCGACGGGGAGCGGACGGCCCTTGAGGCAGCGCTCAAGAAGCACATGAGTGGCCAGTCCACCTTCACCATCACCACGCTGGACGGCACGCCTGTCGCCGACGGGACGCCGCTGGATGCGCTCAGGCTCCCCGGCGGCGTGCAGGAACTGGCGCTCCACGCGGCCGCGACGACTCCCAACTGACCCGGGCGAGCCGCGCCATCGCTGGCCACTTTGGCCTCGTCGCAGTCAGCCGTGCGACTTGTTCAGCTGTGCGACTTGGCGTGCCTTGGGTAGAACGCGAAAAGTGCGGCGAGGCACCCCAACGCCATCCACATCGGGACGCTGAAGAGCTTGGCGAAGTCCATCGTCCCACTTGCGCTGGCCCACTTGGCGACGACGCCGGTCGCAAAGTAGCTGCCCACGATGATGCCGATGCCGACGATCACCAGGTTGAACAGGTTCTGCGCGGTGGCGCGGATGTCCTTGGTCGTGTTCTCGTCCACGATCATGAACGCGACAAAGATGAAGCAGCCGAAGCACAACCCGTGGAGCGCCACGCCCAGCAGCACCGGTGCGAGGCTGGGGGCGTAGGCAAACAGCGCCATGCGTCCGGCATACGCCATGAGCCCGATCGCGAGCAGCGACTTCCTGGTGAGCTTGGTGGCGAGGATCGGCATCAGGGCGAGCACGCCGATCTCCGTCATCTGGCCGATGGTCATGAGCCCGCCGCCGCCGACGCCGAGGACCGAGTTCACGGTGCTGGCAAACTTGTTGGCGGCCTCGTTGTTCGCCGCGTTTTGGATCCCGCTCACGAAGTCGCTGGTGAAGACGAAGTAAAACTGGTGAATCATGCTCACGGGGATCGCGAGCAAGAAGAGGGTGACGAGCGGCTGCACCCGGATCTCCTTGAACGCCTCCGCCCACGCCAACTTCTGGCCGCCAGTCTTGCTCGGCGGCGTGTGAGGCAGAGTGAGGCAGAACACGGCCATCACGATCCCCAGGACCGCACTCATGTGGAACGCAAAGGCGCGGCCCGCGTTCTGTTCAGCCGTGACCGCGTCCTGGGCGACCTTGAGCGCATCACCCTCCAGGCCGGCCGCGATGGCGGGCGTGTACTGGCGAAGCAGCACCTGGCCCACGGCAATCCCGGCGACGATCCATCCGATGGTCCCCCACAACCGGACGGGGCCGAAGTCCCGGTCACGATTGGGCAAGTGCGTAAAGGCGAGGGAGTTGGTGAGCGCGATCGTGGGTGCGTACACGAAGCCGTACACCAGGCTCAGCGCCACGAATGTCTTGAAGTCCGCGGCCTCGGCCAACATCCACACCAGGATCGCCCCAAGAAGGTGCGACACGGCGAGCAGCTTCTCCGTGGAGAACACTCGATCGGCCAGCTGCCCCGCGATGAACGGGCCAAAGATGGCGCCGATGGCGCCGGCCGCCAGGCAGTAACCCGTCTCGTCCAGCGAGAACTTCCTGTGCCCCATGAGGTACGGGTAGAGGATCGGGAGCCATGCTCCCCAGATCGCGTACTGGAGGAACATCATGAACGAGAGGCGGCTCTTGAGGAAGGAGCCGGATGTTGGCGCGGTCGCGATCGCTGTGGACATGGAACGGGTCTCCTGGGGTCGCGGGACGATAGGTCAATTGCGACCGGCATGCGCGTAGAATCACCCGATGCAGCCCAGGCGCGCAACCCGAGAAGTGACCGTCGGCGACGACCGGGTGGGCCGTGTACGCATCGGCGGCACTGCTCCGGTGTCGGTCCAGACGATGTGTGCGGGCTACACCTGGGACATTGACGCGTGCGTGACTGAAATCCAGCGGTACGCGAAAGCCGGTGCCGACATCGTGCGAGTGGCCGTCCCCGAACGCAAGGACACCGAGGCCCTCGCGGCGATCATTCCACAGGTCTCCGTCCCGATCGTGGCCGATGTCCACTTCCACTACCAACGGGCACTGGAGGCGGTCGAGGCGGGCGTCCACAAGATCAGGCTCAACCCCGGAAACATCTCCGACCGCGGGCACGTCAACGCGGTCATCGACGCCTGCAAGTCGCGCGGCATCCCCATTCGCATCGGCGTCAATGAGGGTTCCATCATCGAGCGCAAGGACAAGCAGAAGCGCGCCGTGGAGCTTGGCAAGTACTTCGCAGGCCACAAGAGCGGCCACCTGCTGGCGATCATGATCGCCAAGCTGGAGGAATACCTGGACATCTTCCGCGAGCGCGACTTTCACGACATCGTGATCAGCGCCAAGAGCATGGACGCCGCGCTGGTGATCGACGCCTATACGGAAATCGCGGCGCGCTTCGACTACCCGCTGCACCTTGGCGTCACGCACGCCGGGACACGCGACACCGGGTCCATCCGAAGCGTCGTCGCCCTCGGTTCGCTGCTCGCCAACGGGATTGGCGACACGGTGCGCATCTCCTACGCCAGCGACCACATCGACGAGGTCAAGGACGCCGCCGAGATGCTCTGCTGCCTGGGCATGCGCGCTCGCAAGGGCGTTGAACTCGTCGCGTGTCCCACCTGCGGGCGCATCCAGGTGGACCTCTTCACGCTGGTCAAGGAAGTGGAGCGCACGCTCATGCCGAGCCTGGAACTGCCGATCAAGGTGGCCGTCATGGGGTGCATCGTGAACGGCCCAGGCGAGGCCGAGGGGGCGGATGTCGCCGTGTTCGCCGGCGACCGGCGCGGCATCATCTATGTCCAAGGGGAACGCGTCGCCAATGTGCCGGAACCGGAGATCCTGGATCGCCTGCTTGCGGAATGCCTTGCGTTCGAGGCGAAGGTGAAGGCTGGCGAAGCCCGGCTGGGCCAGAAGGTCGTGGAGATCGTGCCGCCCGATCCAGTCGGGGAACTGGGGAGCGGCCACGCCAAGATCGCTGCCGGCCAGGTGCAGCACGTGACGGTCCGCGTCGGTGAAGGCCGCTGAATCGGGTCGATTCCCCATTGACATCGGTGGCCGCCCCGTAGACTGCTGGAATGGGAGAACGCATGCGACGGAGCCGCGGATTCACAATCATCGAACTGCTCGTGGTGGTTGGGATCATCGCCATCTTGACCAGTCTGGTCGTCACGGCTGTTTTTCGCGGCATGGCCCAAAGCAAGAAGACTCGCGAACTCAACCGGCTACGCCAGATTCACGTGGGGTGGACGGTCTATGCCAACAACAACAATGACGCCTGCGTTCCAGGCTTTGTCGACCCGGGCGTTCAGGCGGCGTGGAAGCTGAAGTACCGCTACCAGGATGGCAACGATCTCCCGCCCGAGCTGGCACAGACGTACCTGTGGCGGCTGGCGGGCTACATCGGCTACGCAATCGACCCCGTCCTGGGTGGCCGTGAGGACTACCAGTTCACCTTGGACACGAGCGAGTTCCTGCCGCCCGACGTCCCGGTCGCGCTCCCGGCCGAAATCCTCCCTGGCCTGGCCATGGCGGGTGCCGGCGCGGCGTTTCAGCCTGGCTTTGGTTACAACGCGTTCTACCTGGGCGGCTGGTGGTCCAGCGCAAGCGGCGTGCCCCAGATGCGGTTCGTGGACGGCACCTACACCGAATCGAATGGGGCAGTCGTCCGAGGGCGCCTCGTGTCCAGGCATGTCGCCGGCGTCCAGCGCCCCAGCGAAGTGATCGCCTTCGCGTCCAGCACCTACTACGGCGTTGGCTTCCACGGCGACCCGGACGACTTCATCCCCGGAGCGGCGTGGGTGACGCCCAATCGACTGGGCAGCCAGGACATCTGGGGATTCGGCGGGGCCATCCTCCAGGGAGTCGATGCGGCAGCATCTTTTCTCGATGGCGGCCTCGTCGGCGGCAAGCAGTCGCTGGTCGGCTCCTACGAGGTGTACGTCGATGGCGCAGCGGTGCCCCTTCGGCGATATGGCGAGCTTGTTGCGACCGGCAAGGTGGATGGCAGCACTGAATCGATCGGCCTTGCCGGGCTGACCGACATGCGGCGGTGGATCCCGGCGGCCACGACCCCGAACTTCACCCACACCGACAACTGACGCTCGAATCCCGGGCGGGTTCACCCCGAGGGCGCGCGGCGCAGTCGCAGAATCGAGACGTCATCGTCCGGTGAGGCCATACCGATGTGCTCGGCAAGCAGCTCACGAAGCGTGGCGACCGGGTCTGACGGTCCCCGCTCGCGCAGTCGCTGGAGGATCCGCTCTATCCCCAGCAACGAGCCGTCTGAGGTCGGTTGTTCATTCATGCCGTCCGTGAAGATGACAAGCGACTCGCCGGGCTCCAGGGAAAGGCCGGCGTCGGCGTATGGCACGCCGGGGAGCATCGCAATCGGTGGCCCGCCGGCGCAGTCCACCAGTTCCGCCGAGCCGGTCGAGCAACGGACGATGAGTCCATGCCCAGCGTCGAGCGCGGAAATGCGGTCGCCTTCGATCGCGACCGCCACGGCCGTCGCGTGGCGGCTGCCATGCCGGCACAAGTACTCGCTGGTTCCGCCCACCGCGTCGGCAAGCGTCGCGCCGAGGCCGACCAACGCGGCAAAGTGCGCCTGGAGGCAGGCCATCACCATCCCGGCAGCAGCACCCTTGCCCGCGACGTCGCCGAGGAGCACGTGGCCCCCGGACTCGTTCAAGAGGATGGCGGCCACGTCGCCGGCGACCAGTGTCCCGGGCTGGTTGAACAGCTCCCACTCATACGCACCTATCCGACCGGTCGGGGCTGGCAGCAGTCGCTCCTGCACCGCGCGGGCCGTGGAGAGTTCCTCGTGCAGCCGTGCACGGGCTTCCTCTGCGGCGGCGGCGCGAAGCGCCTGTCGAGCCAGCGAAGCCACTCGACATGCGGCAACGACAACCTCAACGGGTTCATCCGACTGGCCCCCTGCCGCATCCGCGACGATCACGACGTCCGCCGCACCGCCCACGGCGACGGGGGCGGCCACCGCACGCGTGACGCAGCCGGTGACGATGCTGTGTGCCGAGTCAAAACTGGCATCCTGGCTGAGCTTGACGGCGATCCCGCTGCCGGCACGCTCAACAAGGGTGCGAGACACCGGGCGCATCGACTCGGCACCAGGTGGCTGGCACGCGACCACCTCGATGTCGCCGTTCGCACTCCGGCGGACGGCCATCGCCCGGTCAAACGCGCCCGTGCGGATCACCATCGCCACCAGCGACTCGAAGAGCGTGGCCTCGTCGGCCGCAGCGAACAACTCGCCAGTGGCCTCAAGGAGGAGTTCCAGGCGGCGCGGTGGCGCCAGCACCTGCACGGCTGAGTCGGTCGCGTCGCGATCCTCACCCACCGTCACCGTCCCGATCGGGTGTGGGCCGGCTCGATGCACGGTGAGCGCAATCCCCGCACACGAGAGCGTGTCACCATTCCGGAATGCGACGGGGATCAGCGGGGCAATCGTCCGGCCATTGAGCGAGAGCCCGTGCCGGCTGCCGAGGTCTTCCACCATCCAGGAGTCGCGTGAGCTGGTGATCCGAGCGTGCTGTCGGGACACGGAAGGATCGCTCAGGCGGATGCCGCACCCCTCGGCGCGCCCGACGATGACTTCAAGCGAATCGGAAGGGGCAAATGGGCCGTGAACGCCGCCATCCGTGTCCCGGAACTGGATCGGCTCCGTCACGTGAGACGCTCCCTGTCGGGTGGCGCGGACGCCGCGACCAACCCGGTTCGGACAGCGGCGATGATCGCCTCAAGCCGGCCCAGCCCTCGATCGCAACGGGACCGGAACAGCATGAGGGGGAAGAGCGCGAAGATCGACACCACAAGGCCCGCCGCGGTGCTGACCAGCGCCTCCGCGATGCCGCCGCTCACTTCGCGTGGATCGCGCAGGCCCGTGGTGTCCCCAAGCAACTCGAAACTCGAGATGATTCCCAGGACGGTTCCCAGGATGCCAAGGAGCGGCGCCGCCGTCACGATGAAGGAGAGCATGGAGAGGCCGCGCTCCATCGGGGCACGGGCCGTCTCGACCGCACTGATCGCCGTGGCATCATCCGAACCATGATCCAGCATCCGCTGCGCCACGTAGCCGTAGGGTCCGCCGTCGGCCCTGGCCAGCCCGCCGGCCAGCGCACGGTCACCATGGCGCGAAGCATCGACCAGCGCATCAAACCGTTTCCGAGCGGAAGGGGAATCGATCCGCCCCCAGAAGATGCCGCGCTCAAGCAGCAAGCCGAGGGCCACGATGCTGAGGATCAGCAGCGGCCACATGACGGGCCCGCCGCGTGACATGAGATCGCTCAGTGAACCTGGTTCCATCGGCTTCAATGCTAGCCGTCGTGCGGGCGATCGCCCGACCTACACTCGCCCACATGCCTTCGCCGCACACCGACGATGCACTCCGTGCGATGGTCGAGTCGCGACTGGCACGTGCCATCGATTCACACATCGCCGTCCCCCGCCTGGCGGAGGCCTGCCGCTATGCCGTGCTGGGTGGTGGCAAGCGCATCAGGCCGCTCATCACCATGCGGTGCTGCGAGGCGTGCGGGGGAGACGTCAGCCGGGCGCTTGACGGCGCATGTGCCGTCGAACTCGTGCACGCGTTCTCCCTGGCACACGATGACCTGCCCGCACTGGACAACGACGACGTCCGACGCGGCCGGCCCACGCTGCACCGGGCGTTTCCCGAGTCCCTGGCGATCCTGGCGGGCGACGCCCTCTTCGCGGCCGCACTCGCCGTGGCCATGGACGACCCCCACCACGGGCCCGCACTCTGCGCCGAGGTGGTTGGGGCGTCGTTGGCGATGATCGACGGGCAGGTGATGGATACCTTGCCCGAGGCGCGCGATGACTCGATCGATCCTGCCGCGCTCGTCGAGCAGATCCATTCCCGAAAGACCGGTGCGCTCATCGCCGCCTCGGCGCGGATGGGCGCCGTCTGCGCTGATGTCGGGCCGGAAGACGCCAAGGCGATCGCATCGTGGGGAACGGCCATTGGCCTCATGTTCCAGATCGTGGACGACTGGATCGATGCCACGCAGCCGGCCTCACGGGCGGGGAAGGCCACGGGCAAGGACCAGGCCGCCGGCAAGTCGACCTGGGTGGGGACACTTGGCGTGGCGGGTGCCGTCGCGCACGTCGATCGACTCGCCCGTGAAGCGAACGCGGCACTCCATGGCCTTGGCGATGGCGCGGCCAACTTGCGCCGGATGACGTCGGAACTGGCGGGTCGACGCCACTGACGCGATAGAATCGACCCTCCCCTCCCCATGGCGCTGCTCCCCTCGATTCACTCCCCTGCCGACCTCAAGCGTCTCCCGTTGTCTGCCCTGCCTGACCTGTGCGGGGAGCTCCGCGACGCAATCTGCAACCAGGTCTCCCGCAGCGGCGGCCACCTCGCGCCCAACCTGGGTGTGGTGGAACTCACGGTGGCGATGCACTACGTGTTCGACTTTGGCCACGACCGGCTGCTGTTTGACGTCGGCCACCAGTGCTACACGCACAAGTTGCTGACCGGTCGGCAGGCGCTCCTTCCCAACTTGCGCCAGCGCGGCGGGATGGCCGGGTTCCCGGACCCTTCCGAGTCGCCCTACGACCTCTTCATGGTCGGCCATGCCGGAACCGCGATCTCGACGGCGGTGGGCGTCGCGCGCGGGGACGAGCGGAGCGGCGAGGCGTGGTCCCCCGGCAATCAGGCGGGGCGCCGTGTGGTGTCCATCGTGGGTGATGCCAGCATCGTCAATGGCGTGGCCATGGAAGGGCTGAACAACTGCGGGACGCTGCGCAGGCAATTCCTGGTGATCCTCAACGACAACGGGATGTCGATCGCACCGCCGCAGGGGGCCATCTCGAGGTACTTCGACCGGCTGCGCATCTCCCGGCCGTACAGCGACTTCAAGCGAGCCGCCCGCGACCTCGCCTCTCAAGTTCCCGGTGGCGAGGCCGCGACGGAGCTCTACCACCGCATCGGCGAGTCCGGGAAGGCGCTCTTCACGCACGACGCGTGGTTCTCCCACTTCGGCCTCGTCCCCGTGGGGCCGATTGATGGCCATGATCTTCGCGTCCTCACCGAGTATCTCGGTGAACTGCGCTCCCTCCCACGGCCCGCGTTGCTGCACGTCAAGACCGTCAAGGGAAAGGGCTTCGACTTCGCCGAGTCCGACGCCACCAGCTTCCACTCGCCCGCGGCGTTCACGCTTGAGCGGATTGGCAACCAGGCGTGCCGAGTCGAGATCTCCTCCGGCGGACGCTCATTCACGGCCGCGGCCGGCGAGGCGCTGGCCAAGCTCATGGAACGTGACCCGCGCGTTGTGGCTTGCACGGCGGCGATGCCCGATGGCACCGGCCTGACGAAGGTGTTGGATCGATTCCCGGATCGAGCGTGGGACACCGGCATTTGCGAGAGCCACGCGATGGACATGATGGCTGGCCTGGCCAAGGCCGGTTCGAGGCCCTTCTTCGCGGTGTACAGCACCTTCCTGCAGCGCGCATTCGACCAGGCCTTCCAGGAAGTCTCGCTCCAGGGGCTCGCGGTCCGGCTGCTCCTGGATCGCGCCGGCTTCGTCGGTGGCGATGGAGCGGTGCATCACGGCTTCTGCGACATCGCGCTGCTGGCACCACTGCCGCAGGCGTGCCTCATGGCGGCGATGGACGAGCCCAGCCTGGCCGCGGCCATGCAGTTCATGGCCGAGTACGACCAGGGCCTGAGTGCGCTCAGGTACCCGCGAGAAAAGGTTGACGCGCGATTCACCGGCGAGCCCTGCCCGCCCTTCGAACTGGGTCGGGCTCGAGCCCTCCGCATCTCTCCCGCACCGGACGTGGCGGTGCTGGGGCTGGGGCCGATGGCCCTCACGGCGATGGACGCCGCCAGCGAGGTCGCGGATCGTCACAGCGTCGCCGTCTGGGATGCGCGATTTGCCAAGCCAGTCGACGGCGAGCTCATCGAGTCGCTGCTGCTGAGGCAAGTCCCGATCATCACCGTCGAGGATCACGGCGCGACGGGTGGATTTGGCTCCCTCGTGCTCGCCGAAGCCCATCGACGTGGACTGGACACCCGCCTCATCACGGTGCTTGGTGCGCCCGAGCGATGGATTGGGCACGGTTCGCGCTCGGAGCAACTTGCGGAGACGGGGCTTGACCTGGCGTCCATTGTCGCCGCGATCGAACGCGCCGCACGGAGCCGCGCGTCCCAGCACCGCTAGACTCCGCCCCGTGATCATCGACGCGCTCGTGCGATTCTGGAGCGGCCCGGAACAGCTCGGCCCGGAACTTTCGCGTCGAGTCCGTGGGCTTGGTGTTGGCGTTGCTGGGCCGCTGGACGCTTCGGCCGATGCGATCCAGCGCGCCATCGCTCCCCTGGGGGGCGCCTTCGTCATGGGACTGCGGGCGCAGGGCATCCATGCCTCGGTCCCCAATGACGTGCTGGCCGACGCCATCAGGCGCGCCGGCGGCCGATTGCTCGGTGCCAGCGGGATCGACCCCACGGCCCCCGGCGCGATGGCCGAGTTCGAGCACGCCCGGAGCCTGGGACTGCTTGGCGTCTGCGTGTCGCCATCGACACAACAGTTCCATCCCACGCACTCCGCCGCGCTCAAGCTTTTCGCGAGATGCGAAGAACTTGGGGTGCCTGTGTTCGCCTCACGTCCCGGCCCAATCGTGCAGAGTGCCGTGCTTGAGTTCGATCGCCCTGCGGCGTGGGACGAAGTCCTCCGCAACTGCCCGAGGCTGAGGCTGGTGGTGGGCGAGATGGGGTGGCCTTGGATTGACGAGGCGGTGGCGCTCTCGGCCAAGCATCCGGGGGTGTTCCTCGCCACCGACGGATTGGCGAGTCGGCCCTGGCCGCTCTACACCTCGCTGCTCACCGCGGCGTCGGTGGGGGCACTCGATCGAGTGCTCTTCGCCAGCGGCTTCCCCTTCGAATCGCCATCGCGGGCCGTCGAAAGCCTGTATAGCCTCGGTGCGCTGGCCCAAAGCGTGCAGTTGCCCGCGCTGCCACGGGCCTCGATCAGGAGCATTGTCGAACGAGATGCCTTCCAGGCCCTGGGCATCTCGGCCGTGGCGCCGCCGCCGGCAACGCTCTCGGGTTCCTTTGGATTCGCCATGCCGAGGGGCCACTCATGAATCCCATGAACCCGACGCGACGACTGGCTGTCCTGGCGGCCGTCATGGGAGCGGCATCGCTTGGCTTGGCCAGCATCGTCTCCTGCACGCAGTGGGTGGCCTCCGAAGACTTCGCGATCCAGTCAAGGGGCGAGTCTGGCGCGCGCCTGGCAATGCCGACGCGGGTGGCGGCCTATAGCCAAGGGGACACGAACACGTCGATCATCCTCAGTGACATCGACCTGGAGACCCTTGGGGGCGAACGGCCAAGCGGCGTCATCGTTCACCTTGACCTGCTCTGGACGCCACATCCAGGCAAGACGCCGATCGATCCAACGGCCACCAATTTCGTGTGCCGAATCCTGGTCCTCAGCGAAGGCGAGGCGGGTCTCTACGGGGGTGGCGGATTCGGCTGGCCCAAGGTCAATGCATCGAAGGGCTCACTCTCCCTGGATGTCACCGGGTGTTCGTTCTCGCTGCTGGAGCACACCGCCGGCTTCAAGGACCTGCTGACCCCCGGCGAACTGCGCGGGCTGGTGCAAGCCAGGCGACAGGATGCGTTCGCCACCCGGTTCCAGCGCGCCGCAAGCCAGGCCGCCAGCAACCGATTTGGGGCCGTGCATTGGGTGCATGCGGACGAATGGCCGTCACCGGCCGGCGCTGTCGTCACCAGCCGGCGCTGGGGCGGGTCAATCGATCGGCGATGATCGCAAGGTCGCGTTCCGTGACGCCATTGGTTCCCGCCCGGACTGACACCACCTCAGTGTCCCGGGCGGAGTTGGCCGCGCCGCCTGGAATCGGGAGCGAGAGCGCCGCGTGGACGAGGGACATCTTTCCGGCCTCCCCTCCGTACAGCTCATCGCCGATCAGTGGATGACCCTTCCACGCGCACATCGCGCGAATCTGGTGGTACCGGCCGGTATGCAGCTCGATCACCGCCCGGGTCGACTGCCAACGGCCATCAAGCGCAGCTGCGATGACTTCGAGGCTGCACGGATCACCACCTGACCGCACCACCTCGGCGCGACGCGCCAGGTGTCGAGGTCCGGCCGACCGACCGCGCCCGGCCTTGAGGTAGCAGCGGAGCACGCCGACAAGGGCCGTGGCGTCTCCATGAAGCCGTGCCACGTAAAACTTCCGCCACGCGCGATCCCGAATGTCCGCGTTGACGCGCTCGGCCGCCGTGGCATCTCGCGCAACCACCAGGATGCCGCTGGTGGGAGCATCGAGTCTGTGCGGGAGCCGGGCCTCGGGCCATCGCAGCTGTGCGCGCAGGAGCGAGAGTGCCGTCGATGAACTTCCACTCGCCTCCGATGGCAGGCCAGCGGGCTTGAGGATGGCCACAACATCCCCCCAGTCCCGAACCACGGGAAGCTCAACGGTCTGGGGTTCCACGAGTGTGGTCGAGCCTACAGAAAGGAACCCAAAGCCGCACGGCCTGACGGAACGGCCGCGAGGCCCTAGGCTCCACGAATGGCCACTACGACCGCCTTCGCGGCCCACCCCCCCATTCTGGACGACAATCGACATCCACCGGGGCTCTTCCACCTGTTCTTCGTGGAAATGTGGGAACGATTCTCGTTCTACGGGATGCGCGCGCTCCTGGTCCTCTACATGATCAAGGGCTTCCTCAAGTACGGGGATGACCAGGCGTATGCCGTCTATGGCGCCTATGGCGCGTTGGTCTACGCCACCCCGTTCATCGGCGGCATGCTGGCGGACCGGGTGCTTGGCAATCGGCTCGCCGTGATCTGGGGCGGATTGCTGATGGCGGCCGGCCACCTGATGATGACCGTGGAGACTGAGTTTGGGTTCTTTGCGGCCCTCTCCCTGCTGGTGGTTGGCAACGGGTTCTTCAAGCCGAACATCTCGACGATGGTGGGCGCGCTCTACAAGGATTCGCACGCAGCGCGTGATGCGGGGTTCACGATCTTCTACATGGGCATCAACCTGGGTGCCGCGCTGGCACCGGTTCTCTGCGGCTACCTGGGAGAAGAGAAGGGCTGGCACTACGGCTTCGGACTGGCGACCGTGGGCATGCTGGTTGGCGTCGCCACCTTTGTCGCCCCGCGTGGACTGGCCCGCATCCTGATCCTGCTCACGGCTGCGTCAACCGCCGTCGGGACCGTGTATGTCACGAAGGACGACTCTGTCCAACTGATGATCACGCTCCCCTTCCTGGCGGCGCTGGTCCTTGCCGCAATCGTCTCGACGGTGCAACTGGGGCGCGGCGGGCTGGATCCAGCGGTTGGGCGACCACCCGCGAACTCACCGCAATGGGCGCGGATCGCCTCGTACGTGGGGACGCTCGTGGCCGTCCCCGGCGTCATGTTGCTGCTCCAGAGAGATGCCATCGCCGGCTGGGTGCTGGCGGCCCTGGGCCTTTGTGCGCTCACGTACATCGTCGCGCAAGCCATCCTCTCGAACAAGGTCGAGCGGGAAAGGCTCTTCGTCGTCGTGATCCTGATGTTCTTCAGCCTCCTCTTCTGGGCATTCTTCGAGCAAGCGGGAAGCAGCGTCAATCTCTTCACCGACCGGAATGTCGATCGAGTGGTCGACGACACGCCGGTCACGCCAGGCCAGTCGTACAGGGACGTCGTCGTCGACCAGGAGTTTGTCGGCGAAACGATCGAGGGAAAGACTTGGCACCTGCAAGACGTGGAAGCAGCGCAACGGGAGCACGAATCCGACCCGTCGAAGGGGGTCGTGTCATTCACCGCAACCAGTGACAACAAGGACTTGGCCATCGGCGGCGACGAGATCCGGACCAGCGTGTTCCAGGCCGTCAATCCAGCGTTCATCCTGCTCTTTGGCCTGGTCTTCTCATGGCTCTGGACGTTCCTCTCCCGGCGGAACATGGAGCCCAACACCCCGGTGAAGTTCGCGCTGGGACTCATGCAACTGGGACTTGGGTTCGCGGCCTTCTGGTACGGCGCCGTCAACGCCGATTCCCACGGGGTCGTCGCGCTCGAATGGTTGATGCTGGGGTACCTCTTGCAGACCACGGGCGAACTGTGCCTGAGCCCGGTGGGACTCTCCATGGTGACGCGGCTCTCTCCCGCGCGGTTGGTCTCCACCATCATGGGCGCGTGGTTCCTGGCCACCGCGTTCAGCCACTTCCTGGCCGCCTTCATCGCGAAGCTCTCGGGCATCAAGGAAGAGGCCAGCGCCGACGGCGCCGTGACACCGCTCCCCATCGAGACGGTCGGCGTGTATGGCGAGCTCTTCAAGGGGATCGCCCTCATCGCCCTCGCCGCTGGCGTCGTGGCGCTCCTCATCTCGCCGCTCCTGAAGAAGTGGATGCATGAGGGCCGAGACCACAATGGGTTGTGGGTCGAGGAAGCCGGCGACACAACAACCACCTGACCCGCCTCCCAAAGTCCAGGGAACTGCGAAAACGAGCCTGTTTCGGCTCATCACCACCGGCCCGGGGGCCGATGCATATGTCCGCGAGGACATGATGATGCTGAACAAGAGCCAGTTGATCGACGCCATCCGCGACCTCAACTCCAGCGCCGACCGCGCCTGGTTGGGGCTCTTCACGCGTGACGAACTGGAGCGCTATCTCCAGCACCTGCAGCACGCCCAGCAGCCCCGCGGCGAGTCGCCGTGGCAGCGGACCTCCGAGACCCAGGCGATCATGGTCCGTCACGCGGCCTAGCCGCACGGCGCGACCCCCGATCCCGACTCAACCGGCCTGTCAACCGTCCTGTCAACCGTTCTGGGAGCCGGAGGCGCTTCGACGCATGTAGTCGGCAAGCGTGCGTTTGAGGACGCGGACCTTGAGCAACCCCCGCACCCGCGTCACCAGTTCCACCTTGTTGACCGGCTTGGAGAGGAAGTCATCGCAGCCGCATTCCACCGCGCGCTCGAGGTCGGCCACCTCATGCAGTGCCGTCACCATGAGGACGACGGTGTCGCGATACTGGTGATCCCCCTTCACGGCTCGGCATACCTCGAAGCCAGAGAGCTTCGGCATCATGACGTCCAGCAGCATCATGTCGGGTCGATGTTGCCGGACGGCATCCAGGGCCGAAGCGCCGTCAAATGCCGTCAGGAGGCGACAGCCGAGCGACTCAAGGTAGGCCTCCAGCAACTCCACGTTCTGCGGGTTGTCATCGACGATCAAGATCGTGCAGCCCGTAATGTCGATGTCATTGGAGGCCGTCGCCTCAAACGCCAGGCCTTCCGCATCAGTGCTCATGGGAGTCGATCGTACCGCTCGGCCATGCTGCGTCATCGATGAGGGCAAGCAGCACCTGGACCGGATGGCGGGCCTCGCGTCCCGCCAGGTCGTGCAACTGGTGCCGGCACGACGCACCTGGCGCACAGGCCACGGCGTCGGGCCGGGCAGCGAAGGCCGGCAACACGTCATTCGCCGCGATGCGGCGGCTGAGGTCCGCGGTCTCCCGCCGCGCGCCAAATGCCCCAGCCATCCCGCAACAACCCGTCGGGAGGACCTCGCAGCGGTCGCCAAGGACTCGCTGGAGCGCGCCCGCGCTGCTCGTGGCGCCCCACAACGCCTTCTGGTGGCAGTGGGCGTGGAGCGCGATGCGAGGCCTTGAGGAGGTGAACACCGGCCGGCGCGGGTGTCGGTCCCACTCGCGGTCAATGAACTCTTCCACAAGTTCGGTGCGCGCGGCCACTCGATGCATGGCGGCACGCACGCTGGCGGGGACATTCAGGTCGAGCCAATCGTCACGGATGGCGCTGGCGCACGAGGGTTCCATCGCGAGCAGCGCCACCGCACCTGACCTGGACAGCGACGCATCGAGTGCCTGGGCAGTCGATGCGCACGACGTGATTGCCTCCGCCAAGAGACCTGTGGAAATGAGGGTCCGACCACAGCAGCCCACATCCACCACGTCGACCCGGTAGCCGAACCGCTCCAAGAGCTCCACCGCGGCTTGGCCAATCGCTGACTCGCTGAATGTGCAGAAACAGTCGGCCAGGAGCAGGACCCGGGGCGCCCCCGGATCCGGTGCCTGAATCCGGTCGCGCCGCCGCTTCCAGGCCAGGAGCGATCGGCTCAGCGGTGGGAGCGATCGCCCCGGGTCCAATCCAAGCAGCGCGGCGATCGCCGATCGAATCACGGGGACCTGCCGTAGCCAGTCAGACACTGGCGCCAGCGCACTGCCCAGCCGATTCACTGAGCGGATGTGGCCGATGACCTTGGTCCGCCACGGCACTCGGCCCGCAGCGGCGAAGCCCTGTGCCTCATACTCGGCCTTCAGCTTGGCCAGGTCGACGTTGCTGGGACACTCAGCGGCGCACGCCTTGCAGGAAAGGCAGGCCCGAAGCGTCTCCTTGGTGGCGGGATCGTTCCAGGACGGTGCGCCGCTCGCGGCGAACTGGCCCGTGATCGCGAGTCGGAGGGCGTTGCCCCGTCCACGCGTGCTGTGTCGCTCGTCGAGCAGGACGCGATAGGACGGGCACATCGTCCCGCCGGGGAGCAGCCGGCGGCAGATGCCGCTGCCGTTGCACTGCGTCACGGCATGGGCCAGCCCGCCTTCCCCCTCGAAGCGAAAGAATGAACCCACAACCGGAGGTGCGATCTCATGCCCCAGCGGCTTGACCCGCAGGTGGTCGATCAGGCGCGAAGGCTCGGTCGTGTGCACCAAGTTGCCGGGATTCATCACGCCATGGGGGTCGAAGCACCGCTTGACGTCAACGATGGCGTCACAGAGTGGGCGGCCGAGCACTCGTTCCAGGAGCGGGCTGCGCACGCGACCGTCGCCATGCTCGCCGCTCAAGGCGCCCTGATACTTCACCACGAGGTCTGCGACCTGCGTCGCAATGTCAACCAACCGGCGCCGGTCGATGGCATCGTCGATGGCCAGCAGCGGTCGGATGTGGAGGCACCCCACGCTGGCGTGTGCGTAATAGGCAGCGGTCGTTCCGTGGCTGGCCACGATGGCCCTGAACTCCTCGACAAACTCCGGCAGGCGGCGCGGGTCCACCGCCGTGTCCTCGACGAAGGTGAGGGGCTTGCGGTGCCCTGGCAACCCATGCAGCAACGGCTCCCCTGCTTTTCGCAACCGCCACGCCTTGGTCATGGCCGCGGCGTCGCGATGAATGCCCATGGGAATCCCGGCGAACTCCCGACCGAGGGCGTGCAGTCGATCCTCGAGTGCCGACGCGGTTGTCTCCGAGAACTCGACGTAGATCACCGCTCCTGCCCCGGCACCGGCGACGGCCGGGATGACATCCAGGAACGTTCGACACTCTCGATTGGCGCGCGCGAGCCCAAGGATCACGTCGTCCACCAGTTCGACGGCGCTGGGACCCAAGTCAATCATCCGGGCGATGGGTTCCAGCGCATCCCGCACCGAAGGAAAGGCAAGGATCGCCAGGGCGACATGGGTGGGCTTCTTGACAAGCGTGAGCTCGGCCTCCAGCGTGGTCGCGAGCGTGCCCTCGCTGCCGCACAGGAGGTGGGCCAGGTTGAGTCCGCTCTCGGCATCCCGTCCGGCAGCGCATGCGTGGTCGCCCTGCGCCAGGAGCAGGTCGAAGTTATAGCCATCGACGTGGCGAAGGATCTTTGGCAGGCGCGCGTCGATTTCCCCGCGCACCCGCTCGGTGATGGCCCAGACTTGCCGGGCAAGACGGACCTGAAGCGTGTCGGGGGATTCCGGTCCTCCCGAGCCCGAGCGGTACCAGCGTGGCTCGCCGTCAGGCCCGATGGCCCGGACGCCGAGCAGGTTTTCCACCGTGCGCCCGTAGCGGATCGATCGCGCCCCGCTGGAGTTGTTCCCGACCATGCCGCCGATGGTGGCGTGCGAACTGGTCGCGACATCGGGACCGAAGAAGAGGCCGCGTCCGGCAAGGGCCGCATTCAACTGGTCCAGCACCACGCCCGGCTGGACTCGTGCTACGCGCCGCTCCACGTCAATCTCCAGGATCTCCCGGCAATGGGGGCTGAAGTCGATCACGACCGCCGTGTTCACCGACTGTCCTGCGAGCGCCGTCCCACCACCGCGCGGGAGGATGGGGATGCCACGGTCTGCGCAGTACCGCACGGCGGCCACGGCATCCTCGGGCGTCGAGGGACACACGACTCCGATGGGGGCCACCTGGTAGAGGCTCGCGTCCGTCGAATAGAGCATCCGGTCGTGGAGGGCGAATCGCACCTCGCCGCGAACCAGGCCTCGAAGATCGTTGGCCACGCCCTGCCGCTCCCGTTCGCGACGGGCATCCAGTTGCGGGAGCGGCGTGGAGAGGGCGCTCGTCACGGCGCGACTGGTGAGGCCATCAAGGCCATTTCGCGGAGCTTGCGGCCGAGGTCCGGTTCCACCCCGACGTGGACCGCTGCGATGCGCCCGCCGCGGTCGATGACGACTGTCGCCGGGATGCCGGTGATTGCAAACGACTTGGCCATGTCCTCCGTCCCCAAGAGCGTCGGAAAGGGGAATCCGCCCTTTGCCCAGTATGCGCGGACGCGTGCAGGCACTTCGTCGGGAGCCCCCTCCTCCCACACGTTCACGCCGAAGACCGCCACGTCTGGCGCGTTGGCGGAGGCCCAGGTCGCAAACTCCCCGAGGATCGGCAGGCCACGCTTGCACGGCCCGCACCAGGTCGACCAGAACTCGAGGACGATGAACCGGCCGGGAAGCGACTTGGAGCTGATCGGCGTGCCGTCCAGCGCCGGGGCAGCGAACTCCGGCGCGACATCGCCCACCCGAAGTGCGGGGACCTGGCCAGCAAGTTCCTCGGCGGAAGCCACCCGAGCACGCATCGCCGCGTCGAAGGCAATCGGGACGGAGAGTTCCGGCAGGATCTCTGGAGCGAAGGTGAACTCCACCCGAATGCGGATGACCTCTGGCGTGCCGGGCGGCGTGAAGACGAGGCTTGCCGACGTGAGGAGGGCTGTCGTTGGATCCACTCGGACGGAGACATCTCCCTGCTTGCCCGAGAAGAGGAACTCCCCGGGTCGATAGGCCTCGAGCCGAGGCTCGTCCAGGGCCAAGAGTCCGAACGCCAACGCTGGAGGCTGCACCCCACCCCGAAGCAAGAGGTCTGGAGTTGGAAGCATGGCAAACGAGGCAGCCAACCCGAGTGCCGCGCTCCCTGTGTAGGGCTCCTCGACGTACTTGTCGTCGACCCCCGGGAGCGTGATGAACACCTTCCCACCAAGCGCGACGGCCGCCACTTGCGGGCTGGTCGCACGGCAGGCATCACCCGCACACTCCACCGTGAACGACTCGCCCTGCGGTTGCCCGCCGGGCAGGCTCAGTGAGTAGACAACCGTGTCCTTGAGCGCCGGAGCCTCTCGATAGGTGCGAGCGACGCGAGCGAGGAGATTGACGCCCTCCGCCACGGCCGCCGGCGTGCGCGTCTGGGGCCCGAACCGTTCGCCGTTGAGCGGCACGGTCGGGACCGTGTCCATGTTGATGTTCTCTGGAGTGAGCGGAGGAAGCTCAGGCCCCGGGGGATCCGCCGCCGGCACTTGGGCCATCGCGGCCATCGCGACCATCCACGTCACGAGCACTGTCGCCAGCGCACACCATCGTCCCGCGACACGGAGCGGCAAGACCTTCAGCGATGGGAACAACGAGGCGTGCATCATCCGCGACTCGGGAAAGCGCCAAGTCTACGCGCTCACCGGTGGCCGGATGACGCCAAGTGGGAGCCACGTCGGCGAGAGGCTTGAGCACGAATGCCCTGTCAAAGGCGCGCGGGTGCGGAATCGTGAGGTGCTGGGCCACGCAGGAGATCGATCCGTCCTCGCCTGCGAGGAGGATGTCCAGGTCCAGCACTCGTGGCCCCCATCGAATCGACTCCGATGCTCGATCACGTCCATGCGAACGCTCGACCGAATGCAACGTGGCCAAGAGCGACTCCGGGGCGTCGCCCCACTCCAGGATGGCCACGGCATTGAGGAAGGCGGGCTGCTCCACCCCCCCCACGGGTGGGGACCGATAGACACGGCTCATCGCCCGGACGCGAGAGCCACCCCGCTGCCCAGCCTGGTCGAGCGCGCGCACGGCACCACGCACGATGGCCAGCGAGTCGCCAAGATTGGACCCAAGGCCAATCGCAAATGGGGTCACTCCGCCACCTCCCACGGGAGCGTGGTGTCTGGCCGCCGGACCAATCGGCACCACAGCGAGGCCAGTGCGCATGACGCGGCGCGCTGGCGAATCAGTTCCCTGCCTCCATCGAGCACGAAGTGCCTGCAGGAGGCTTCGACCTGGCCATCGCCCGTTCGGGCAGCCACACCCACGTACACCGTCCCGACCGGCTTCGATTCGCTTCCTCCATCCGGTCCGGCGATGCCGGTGGTGCTCACGGCCCACACGCTCCCACACGACCCCAGGGCGCCGACCGCCATCGCCTGGGCCACGATTCGGCTCACCGCGCCGTGGCCAGCGATTGCTGCGTCCGACACGCCGAGCAGGTCAACCTTCACTTGATTGTCGTAGGCGACAACGCCCCCCCGATACCACTGGCTGGCTCCCGCGATGCTGGTGCAGGCAGCACCGACCATTCCGCCGGTGCAACTTTCCGCCGTCGCCATCGTGAGCCCCCGCGCCCGAAGTTCCGCTCCGATCCTTCCGGCGAGTGTCTCGATTCCAGGAATCGATCCGTGGGCGCCAGTCCCGGCCCCGTTCAGCGGCTCGTCACCGGCCAAGGTCATCGGGGTCTTCACACCGGGCACTGTACGGCCGCGCCAGTTCGTACACTTTGGACGTGCCCATCGGCGACACCACGCGACAGCATCCGGCGGATCGGTTGGCGATCGCGATCGAGCGTGCCGGCTCGCCGCTCTGCGTCGGCTTGGATCCAGTCGCGGATCGGCTGCCGGCGGCCATGCGACAGGACACTGACGGCGGCCTCCGTGCCTTCACGGAGTCGGTGGTCCGGACAGTCGCTCCCGTCGCCGCGGCCGTCAAGTTTCAGAGCGCCTGCTACGAGCGGCACCTCTCGCACGGACTTGATGCCATGCACGCCGGCATTCGGCTGGCGCATCAATTGGGACTCCTCGTGATCCTCGACGCCAAGCGTGGCGACATCGGGATCTCCGCCAACCACTACGCGGCCGCGGCAGTCGGCCTGGGCGCGGATTGGGTGACGGTGAGTCCCTACCTGGGACTTGAGACCGTCGAGCCATTCCTGGTTGCCGGCCTGGGGACCTACGTCCTTGTCCGGACCAGCAACCACGGAAGCGACTCACTGCAATGCCTTCCGGTGGGATCCGGGGCAGCGGCCGCAACGTTGGCACTGGAGGTCGCCAGGCAGGTGGCTCAACTCGGGGAGGGTCGATGTTCCTCCTCGGGCCACTCGGCCGTCGGCGCCGTCGTTGGGGCGACCAAGTCCTCGGAGCTGGCTGCGTTCCGGTCAGCCATGCCCGCACAACCGCTGCTCCTTCCCGGCATTGGTGCGCAGGGTGCCACCGTCGATGATGTGGCCGATGCCTTCCGGCCGGGGACAGCGGGTGCACTTGCGACCTCAAGCCGGGCGATCATTTTCGCGGCACCGAACCACGGCGAGACGTGGGATGAGGCCGTGCACAGGGCCGCGGCGGCCACGGCCGCGGAACTGCGCCGGTTCCACGTGCCCTCCCCCCATCACCAACCGTTCACGTCATTTCCCTGCGGAGGCTGCCGATGAAGTGGAATCGCGTGCTGCTCGCGCTCATCCCGCTGGCCATCCTCATCGCCATCCCGATGATGTTCTCCGGGCAGGGAGCCAAGTCCACGCCCGGGGGGCGATTCATCGTCGTCATCACGCCACACAACGAGTTCATTCGTGGCGAGTTCGAGCGCGGCTTTCGTGCCTGGCACATGGAGCACTACGGCGAGCCTGTCGCCATCGAGTGGGACATCCCTGGCGGGACCAGCGAGATCAAGAAGCTCCTCGAGAAGAGCCACCGCCAGGCGCTCCTTGACGGCGCCTCCTCGATCCAGACGGACGTGTTCTTCGGTGGCGGGAGCTTTGAATACACGGACCTGGCTCGACCCTTCCCGCTGCCGGGCGCCGCCTCGCCGGGCGAACCGGTCCTCGCCGTGGCACCGCTGTCCGACCAGGTGCTGGCGGAGGCATTCCCCAGTGCCGACATCGGGGGCCGCCGGCTGTTCTCGGAAGACAAGCGCTGGTTTGCGTCCGCCATCAGCACCTTCGGAATCGTCTTCAATCCGGAGCGAATCGAGGAACTGAAGCTCCCTTCGCCGGCCACGTGGGCCGATCTCGCCGACCCTCGGCTCCAGGGATGGGTGGCCATGACCAACCCGAGCCAATCGGGCAGCGTCCTCACCGCGTTCGAGACGATCATCCTCCGGAGGGGATGGGCCGAGGGGTGGGCCATCCTGCTGCGCGCGGGAGCCAACGCACGGACCTTCAGCGGCAGCAGTTCGGAGATCCCCAAGCGCGTTTCGGCCGGCGCGTGCGCCGCGGGGGTGTGCATCGACTTCTTTGCACGGGCCGAGGCACAGGTCGTGAATGGCGCGGGCAGCGGTGGCGGCACCCGCGTCGCCTTCGTGGCTCCTCGCGGCGAGACCGTGATCGATCCCGACCCGGTGGCGGTGTTGAATGGCGCACGGGAACCGGAGTTGGCGGCGCACTTCGTCGAGTTCTGCCTGTCGCCGCAAGGCCAGGCACTGTGGCAGTTCCGGAAGGACGCCCGCGTGGCCGGCATCGCGCCGCCAGTGGAGTGGGAGTTGAGGCGCATGCCCGCGCGTCGCGAGATGTACGAGAAGCATTTCTCGGCGTTCGTCGACCAGGACATCGGCAACCCATTCGACGATGCGTCCCCGCTTCCCGAGCGCCGCGCGGTCCGGCCGCTCATCAAGCCGATCTTCAGCGCACTCATCATCCAGCCGAGGGAACTCCAGCAGGCCGCCTGGAGAGCCATCACCCGCCACCCAAACTATCCGCCCGTCGTCGATGGCGAGCACGCGCGGATCGTCACGGCCGCCGATGTCACCGACCCCCGTCTCTACGAGTGGCTCAGGCTGTTCGACATGATGCCGACCGTCCCGGGTCCCGGAGGGAAGGAATACTCGCTGGCCACCGATGAAGGCATCGATGCGGTCTATCGAGGCTGGATCAAGGGGGAATGGCGAGAAGCCCGGCTCTGGGAAGGTGATGAAGAGCCTGAGGTCGCGCTGCGTCGGATGATGACGCAGAAGGCGATCGATCGATACACGCAGATCATCGACGGGGCCCGGGCGATCGGGATCGACACGGAGTGACCGGCTCCGCCGAGCATCGTCCGCTTCACGTGCACCTCGTGCGCGACCGCGCCCTCGAGATCGAGTGGGCGGACGGCGTGCGGACCTCGATCCCGCTCGCGACGCTGCGGCGGCATTCCCCCAGTGCGGACGCCCGCGCGCTTCGGGACGCCCTGGCCGCCAATCCACTGACCGTTCTCCCGCACTCCACGGGCAGCGGGCCGCTCACGGCGATTCGGTGTGAGCCGGTCGGTTCCTACGCACTCCGGATCGAGTTCTCCGACGGACACCGAACCGGCCTTTACACATGGCCACTCCTCCGCGAACTCGGGGACACCGATCCCGGTCCGCCAGCGCCGTGATCCGCCGACCACAATTCTCAAGTGGCTTGCAGCACCCGGCCGAAGACTGGAGACCGGGCATTGGCCTGGGGCAACCACGCATCTTTCTCCCCTCTGCTCTGCCGGCCCGTTCCGTTGGGCCGGCTGAGTTGTTGAAAGGCCCGTCGATCCGAGGCTGGAACGCCATCAGACGCCGTTACCGGCGCGTGACCCCGGGGCCGTCCGCTCCCGTTAGAATCCCCAGTCGCGGACGCAACCAGCCACTGGGCCGGGTCGACCGCCACGAATCGACTCACGATAGGAGTAACTACATGCGAACCCTCAGCATCGTCGCCCTCACCGCCTGCGCCTGCCTCCTGCTTGCCGGATGCGGCGACAGCAACACCAAGGTCACCAAGGTTGAGCCACGGCCGGAGCCGGTCGAGAAGATCGAATCACCGGATGCGGCCTTCAACAAGTCTCACACCATGCAGTCGACGTCGAGCGTCCAGGCCCCCGCGGCCAAGAAGAAGGACTGAGTCCCCGCTCAAGGGCCCCGATCACCAACCAGCCCCGCCTTGCGCGGGGCTTTTTCATGGCGTCCGGCCGCTACCGGACCATCAAGGAGCGGAGTGCAGCCAGTCCCTCGGCCAACTTGTGGTCGGGGGCCGCGAAGCTCAGCCGGAAGTGTGTGTCCCGCTCGCTGAAGACCTTGCCGGGGATGATCAGCGTGTTCTTTTCCACGGCGCGGGTGGCGAACTCCGTGGCCGAGATCCCCAGGTGGGCGGGGACCTCGACGAAGGCGTAGAACGCGCCTCCGGGTCGGGGGACACTGGTCACGCCCTCGAACGCCTCAACGACCAAGTCGCGACGGGACTCGAAACGGCGCACGATCTCCCCCATGTCATGACGCAGCATCGTGGGGATGGCGTGCTGCAATGGCGTGGGTGCGCAGACAAAGGTGTACTGCTGCATCTTCGCCATCTCGTCGATGAGCCACTTGGGACCAGCCGCGTATCCCAGCCGCCAGCCCGTGGCGCCGTACGACTTGCCGAATCCGCGGATCAGCAAGACCTCGTCCCACAGGCGCGCCGCGCTGGGGCATCGGCCCTCTTCTCGCACGTCCGAGAAAGTGAACACGTCGTAGATCTCGTCCGAGACCACGGCCACGCCCTTGGCCCGGCAGAGATCGACGATGTCCTGCAGTTCCGCCCCATTGAGCACCGTCCCGCATGGGTTGGACGGCGACACGAGGATCACCATCTTGGTGCGCGGCGTGATGCACCGCTCCAGCCGCTCCGCCGTCATGCGGAAGTCCGGGTAGGTGCCGCACGGGACCGCGGTGGCGCCGGTGAGCCGAGCCAGCTGCGGATAAAGGATGAAGTACGGATCCGGATAAATGATCTCGTCGCCCGGACCGGCCAGCGCGAAGGCGGCGAGAAGGAGCGCACCGCTCGTGCCGCTCGTCACCATGGCACCGTGAACATCCCCCCTGGCCCATCCCACGTCCTGACCGAGGAACTCCCAGAGTGAATCCTGGACCGACGGCACTCCCGTCGTGAGGGAGTAGCCATTGTGGTGGTGGCGAATCGACTCGATCGCGGACTGGCAGATCTCTTCGGGCACCCCGAAGTCAGGCTGCCCGATGCTGAGGTTGATCGGGTCCTTCATCGTGACCGACAACTGCCAGACGGAACGTATTCCACTGGCATCGATGGAACGCGACCTCGCGCAGACCAGGCGGTCCGGCGACAGCGCGGGCGTCGTCGAGGCGGTCAAGCCTCCACTCACTTTTTCTTGGCGTCAGCCTTCGCCGCAGCAGCAGGCTTCGCTGGGGCGGCCGCGCCCTCGGCGGCAGCTTCCTTCTTCGGCTTCTTCGCTGCGGCGACCTTGATGCTGCGTACCTTCGGCAGGTTGAGCGCAGAACCGGATTCGGTGTCCAACCGACCCGCTTCGCTGAGCTTGGCCACACGCTCGGGCCGGGAGAGGACGTTGCGGTGCTGGGAGAGCGCGCCGGACTTGGACTTGAGGCTTGGGTGAATGCTCATGGGAAACCTGGATGGATGGGAGGACAACCGTCAGTCAGTCGCCGAGGTACTTCCTCGGGTAATGCGATCGGAAGTCCTCATTGCCTGGCGCGGCGGACTTCCAGCGGCGGCCGGCGGCAAGAA
Source organism: Planctomycetia bacterium (assembly GCA_005776885.1). Taxonomy (GTDB): domain Bacteria; phylum Planctomycetota; class Phycisphaerae; order Phycisphaerales; family SM1A02; genus SXOD01. The sequence goes on along the minus strand of SXOD01000006.1, from coordinate 44,127 downwards.
TGCTCTTCTTGAGCGCTTCCGCCTCCGCCGACTTCAGGTCGCCACCGGGAAATCCGGGCAGCACGAACACCTGAAGAAACCGACCATTATCCCATTTTTGGGCGAAGGCTTCAAGCCCCTGCTCTCGCAGGAATTCCACCATTTGGGGGGCCCGCTCTGGCTCCACCTGCGCCAGCACGAAGTAGTTCAGCCCCGGGAATCGAGGGTCGGAGCCGGCAGCCGGCTGCCGTCGGGGAGGGATCGATTCCACGCCTCCAGTGGGAGCATCATCGACATGGGTCGTCGGCAACGGTGGTGGACGGAGCGGTTCCTGCACCCCACCAATGGAACGCGCGACCCCGGAGGCTTCCTCAAACCCGGAGGCCCGGCCTTGGGAAAATCCGACGAGGAACGCCGCGGCGGAGAGGACCACGAACGCCACGGCAATGGTGGCAATTGCCCCGGCGCCAAGTCCCCTCGGCCCCTCCTGGTGGGCGTGGGAGTCCGGCCCTCCTCCGCGACCGGCTCCGCGAGCCACTCCGCGAGCAAGCGGCGGGTCCGGCTGGCCCGGTGCCGGAGTGCGCAGTGCCTCGTACAGCGTCGTGCGGGGTCGCCGGCTCATGGGGACTCCTTCTCCACTGCGCCGCCAATGACGGTGGCGACGGCGTAGTCGCGTCCGTGGCTGATCGAGACCATCCAATGGTCGATGCCACGCGCCGCAGCGGCGAGTTCCACGTCGCCCCGGACACGAAGTGACGGCGCACCGTGCGGGTCCAACACCACTTCGATGTCGGTCCAGGCCATGCCGTCGCGAAGGCCTGAGCCGAGCGCCTTGAGCGCCGCTTCCTTGGCGGCAAATCGCCCGGCGAGCTGAGCGTGGCCGCCGTCGCGATAGCTGGCCGCGTAGGTGCGCTCGCGCTCCGTGAAGCACCGTGCATCGAACGCTTCCCCGTGTTGCAGGCGCATGGAACGGATGCGCTCAATCTCCACGATGTCCGTGCCAAGGCCAATGAGCCGCTTCATCCAGTGTGCCTCCGTGATGGCGCACTGGCCTCAGCGAGCCAACGCATCGACCGTGCGCTCTCCAATGCCCCGTGTCGGGGATCGTCCCACCCCGAAGGGTCAAGCAGCGCGACCGGGTGCGAAGGCGCGAGGGACGCCGCAAGCAAGCAGCCACGCCAGTCCAGCCGCCCACCCGCCAACACTCCAGGCGGCCCCTTCCGGCCGCTTCGATCGACGTCGCTCATCCGCAGTTGCCCCAGCCGCGCGCCGATCGCCACGATTCGATCAAGTGGGTCATGGCACCCGGCCAGGGCGGAAGCCGTCTCGAGCCCGATGGAAATCGATTCTCTCCGGTCCGCAAGCCACTCCGGCGCGGGTTCCACTGGCGTGAGGTGAATCAAGCGAACTCCGGCGTGATCCCCGCATTCAACGCACGCCAAGGCGGCACCAGTGGGGTCCAGTTCGGGGAGCGAGACGGCGATCGGGCACCGGCCAACGGCGACCGACAGTTCCACGGCGGATCGAAAGGCGTCGACCACGCGCGAGACACGCGAGGCATCGCTCCAGTCGGCCCTGGGGATGAGAAAGTCGATGCCACACGCCGCCACGTCCGCCGCCGCAAGCGCCGCTCGGACGCCGCGCCGCCCACCCTGGTCGAGCTCGAATGACCGCATGCCGGGGACGAGTGCACTCAGCTGTACGCCACGGAACCGTGCTTCCCCAGCCCAGCGGATGGCGTCGGCGCCGCTCAGGCCCAGCGCGTCGATCGCGATGCCGTGTTGAGTGACGGGAGCGGCCATGCCGACTCAAGCGTATCGCACGATCGCCACCACCGGACCCCTACCATGGCTTGGTGCCCACACCAGCCCAGCGCGCCCGTGCTCGACGCCTGATTGCAGCCCTTGGGCGACGCTACCCCGACGCCAGGTGTGAGTTGCATGCCGGGGCGCCGCATGAATTGCTGATCGCGACCATTCTCAGCGCACAAGCGACCGATGCAGGCGTCAACAAAGCCACCCCTGCCCTCTTTGGCAAGTTTCGAGCACCGGCCGACTACGCCGCCTCGACGCCGGAGGCGATTGGCGAATGCGTCAAGACGGTCAACTTCTGGCGCACGAAGTCTCGCTCGATCCACGCCGCCATGACCACGATCGTGGAGCGGTTTGGTGGCGAAGTGCCTCGGACGATGGAAGGACTGCTGACGTTGAGGGGCGTGGCCAGGAAGACGGCCAATGTCGTGCTGGGCGAGTGCTTCGGCGTCGCGGAGGGCATCGTCGTCGACACGCACGTTGCCCGGCTCGCTGGTCGATTCGGGTTGTCGCGTGCCACTGACCCGGCACGCATCGAGAGAGACCTCATGGCGCTGGTCGACCGCACCGAATGGACGGTACTCCCGCACCTCCTCATCTGGCATGGAAGGCGCGCGTGCAAGGCGCGGGGCGGGTCGTGCGCCACGGATCCACTCTGCCGGCGCTACGGCACGTGCTCAGCGGCTGCGGCCAAGGACGCACCGAAGAAAAAGCAGCCTCGGAAGAAGCGAAAGTTGACTACGGCGCGTGCGTCGCGGGACTCGGCTTCGCGCCTGGGGGCAGGATCGGTTCGCCGTACGGGATCCAGTCGATCGTCCCCATCCCGGAAAAGAGGGTGACGTATCCCATTCCACCGGTGTTCTCCGCAAAGAGGTGGATCACCGGGCTGGCAAACGTGAACGAGGCCACGAGTTCAAGTGTCCCCGCGGGCCCAGCCTTGTAAATGTCAATCCCCTGGCCATGCGCGATCCAGAGCGCATCGCTCTCGGCCTGGACTTCGCTGACGACCGGATAGGTGTACTCGGCCAACGTAACGCCGTCGCGCTGGACCGTCACACGATCATCGCCGTCCTCGCGGGTCACGGTGGCCAGTCCCCATGGGCCCTTCGCCTCGATGGGCCGATCGGCATCAGGCGGCAGCTTGCGCGAGGTGATTTCGGCGTCGGCCCCGGTTCGATAGTCCCACACGCCTTCGGCACTGCCCGCCCGGATCCGACGGCCATCGCCGCGAGCGACCTCCAGCCGGCCCGGTGCCCTTGTGACCGCAAAAAAGGTATCGCCGGGGCCTCGACCATCGGAGTGCGGGTGGTACAGCGCTCGTCCGAAGGTGCCACAGATGAAGAGGTCGCCCATCTCAGCGGGGCACACGTCCAATGCACCCTTCACCGCGAAGTGCTCCGGGTCCATGAAGCTGGCCTTCCCGATGCCCCACGAGTGGACAGCGCCAGGGGTGATCAAATAGAGCCTTGAGCCGATGATCCGCATCCGCTCGAGCGACCCCGGGATGGTCAACTCCGCGACGGATTCGCCGCTTGGCTCAATCATCACGATCCGTGCGCCGTCCGCCTCCTGGATGGCCACGATGGCCCCGCCCTTTCGCCCGAGCCCATCGCGCGTCGCAACCACCGAGGTGGCGGGTGCCACCGTCCCGCGGTCGGAGCGGAGCCGTCCGGCGACGACGGTCGCTTCGCGCCCCCCGACGACCACCGCGGCGTCGACCGGCCCTCGGTCCGGACCAAAACGCCGACCGCTGGCCGCGTCGATGGCACCGTTGCTTCCGCAGATGATCACGCGCCCGCCGACCAACACCACCGTGTGGGGCTTGAGGCCGAGTTCTTCGGTCGATTTCGTCGCCAGGATTTCCAGCGCGTCGCTCCCCGGCGTCACTCCCAATTGCACGACTCGATCGCGGCCGACGCACGCCCATACCGTGGTGCCATCCGTGGCCAGGTCGGTGACTTCTCCGGTCTTTCCAACCTGTGACACCTCGATGGTCGATCGCTGTTCGCAGGTCTTGGGGTCGATGACCATGACGTTTCCACCCTGGGCCGTCACGATGAGCCCGTCGTCAAGGCCCACGCAGGCACGGTACGCGCCGGGGACGGCATGGGTGATGTCCGGGCGCCGCAGCCGGTAGTCGGTGCGGTCTTCCTTGACGTACGGCTTTGCTTCGCATCCAACGGCCACCAGTTGGGTGAGCGCAACGCAGGCCATCCACGCGCTTGCGCTGAGCGCACGCCTGACACGGTTCAATCCGGCTCCCTGCATGACGCAAGGCTAGCGCAGCCGTCCCCGCGATAGACTCGGGATCGTGACGACCGACCGGCTCCAGACACTCCAGTCGATGCACGCGCGCGACCCGTCAGACGGGTTTTGCAGTTATGCCATCGCCATGGAGCACGCGAAGGCCATGCGGCATGAAGAGGCTCTCCGCTGGTTCGCCACCAGTGCGGCGGCCGACGCCTCATCCGCCTACACCTACTTTCACTGGGCTCGCTCGCTGGAAGCGCTTGGCCGCGACCAAGAGGCCGTGCACGCTGCCCGCGAAGGACTCCGGACGGCCATGGCGACCAGCGACACGCAAGCCATCGGCGAACTCAAGGCCTTGCTTGCCTCGTGGGGCGAGGTGGCCTGATGGCCGCACCGGCCTTGATTGAGCTGCGGTCGGTCCGAAACGCCCCCCAGGACGTCTGGGTCGTGGTCGGCGGGGAGCGGATGCATCGACTCACCCGGGTCGCCGCTGCCGAGTTGGGCGTCTACGAGGGCGATCGATGGACGGCAGCGTTGGCTCGCCGAGTCGACGCCTACGCGCGTGCCGAGGCGCTCCGGCGCGCGGCGCTTCGCCTCTTGGGGCAGCGCGACCATTCCACAACTTCGCTCCGCGAGCGCCTCTCCAGGCTCGGTGCGACCACGCGCGACATCCAGGCACTGCTGGCGGACCTGACGCGGGCGGGATGGCTGGATGATGCACGAACCCTTGCGTCGAGGACGGCCGCCTTGCGGGATCGCGGCTGGTCCAAGGCTCGGATCGCGTCCGCGCTCGAAGCCGAGGGGTTTGGGGAGGCTGCCGTCGCCCGTTTCCTGGGTGCCGCAGCGGTGAACGATCGCGATTCCATCCGCGAGGCGATTCGGTCATCCCGCAAGGGCACGCCGGCAGCGATTGCTCGCCGGCTGGCGGCGGCGGGATTTGATTCGGATGAGATCTGGGCGGCGATGGAAGCCGCCGGCATGGCGAACGAAGGGATCGAGTCATGACTCGGCACGAGCGGGACCATTCGTCAGCACCTTCGGAGTTGCCCGTCGGCTATCCATGGCATCCAGAGTGGGAGCTGGGGCCGTGCGATGTCGCCAGGCGCCTCTCAACCCACAACGGCCCGCTCCTCCTGGACTGCCGAACGCCGGATGAGCGTCGGGTGGCCTCAATTGCTGGCTCGATCCACATTCCGCTGGGGGAGTTGGAGCAGCGGCTCGATGAGGTGTCGGATGAATCGCCTGCCTCGATCATCGTCTACTGCCACCACGGTGTCCGGAGCCTGAGGGCCGTGGCGATTCTCCGCGCGGCTGGCCACACTGAATGCTGGAGCATGGCCGGCGGCATCCACGCGTGGACCGCGGCGGTCGACTCCACGATTCCGGTCTATTGAATCTGCTGTCGAGCGAACCTGCCGTCTCGTGAATCTGCGGACGGGGCGAATCAGTTCCAGTTGCCCAGGAGTGCCGCCAAGTCCGCAGCATCCACCGTCCCGCTTCCGTCAAAGTCAGCCGCTGGGTCGTTGAGTCCCCAGGCGCCGAGCAGGTAAGCGAGGTCTCCGCCATCGACGTCGCCGTCGCCGTCGGTGTCACCGGGGACGTCGGTGCCCTCGCCGAGGGCGATGAGCGTGGCACCCACCGTGGAGTCGACGTTCGTGTCGGCGATCGCTCCCGACATCAAAAGGTGCGCCGTTCCCCCAGCGGGCAAGACGGTCGGGATGTCCATCGGCTGATCGGTGAAGGTGGCCCCGTTGGCGGGAACGACCGACGTGTCAGCCTGCGATCCGGAGGCCTCGATGACGGGACCAGCTGCTGCATCGGTCCACGAACCGTAGATGGCGAGTGCCGCCGGGAATGGGGCGATGTCAACCGGGGCTCCGGCCGAAGAGGCCACCACCGTCACCTCAACCGGCACGGCGGCCGTGAACGAGAGTCCACCCGATCCATCTGGCGCGATCAACGCCGGAACGGTTGACGTCTGAATCATTGATATGGACTGCACATCCACCGTGCCGAGCGGCAGCGGGATGTCGATGCCACCCGGGAACAGCCCCGTGGGGTTCACGGTGTGGAATGACGCATAGTTGATCGTGAGCGTGACGTCTGCACCGCCGGGGCCGGGGGTGCCGTTGCTGATGGAGAGACCGCTCACTTCAGGGCCCGTGGCGCCGTCGATGACATGGAATGTCCCGACGGTTGGCGTATCGACCCCGACAACGACAGCCACCGTCGCGTTGTAGGCGATTGGCGTGTTCGTGCTGCCTCCAAAGAGCCCCGGCAGGGTCTTCGTGCCGGTGGGATTGGCTGTCGCGTCATGGTCGCCGATGAAGGTGCCAGCCAGCGGCGTTGCGGTCGACATCTGGACCTGCATGGAACTCCCGGTCTGGAGCGTGAACAGCGTGTCGGCCGCGAAGGCCCCGCCGGCGGAAAGTGCGATGGTTCCGGCGCAGAGCGCGGCGTGGGCGGCACGGGGCGAGGCGGTGGTCATGATGGAGGAAGGTACTCCAGCCACGCCGACGAGCAAGCTCCGGGCCAGCTAATCGTCAAAGATCAGGACAAGGTAGGCCACAAAGATCGCCAAATGGAGCACACCGTGCAAGAATGTGGTTCGCCCGGTGCACAACGTGACGACCGAGACGGCGAAGGTGAGCGTCAGGAGAAGGATTTCCACGGGCTCCAGACCGAGTTCAACTGGGGTGTGCTTGTAGATCGCCACGGCGAGAACGGCCGGAACGGTGAGCCCGATGGTGGAGAGCGCACTGCCGACAGAGAGATTGATGACGCGTTGGGGCCGATTCTGTTTCGCCGATTGGATGGCAGCCATCCCCTCCGGGGCAAGAATGATGCCGGCAATGACGACGCCCCCAAGCGCGTGGGGGAGCCCGGTCGACTCGATCACGCCCTCCAAGCCGTGCGCGAGGTGTTCCGCGAGGAGAATGATCGCCACCAGGTACGCCAGAAGGAAGCCCGTCAGCGCTTTCACCCCGCCTCTGCAGGTGTCCACATCATGGTGGCCCGCGACGGCACCGGATTGGTCGGTCGCCACGCCAGACTCCTGGAACCACTCGCGGCGTCCGCCCAGCTGCATGGAAACGAACATCCCGTAGCAGAACACGGACGCGCCGACCAGGAACCACGACTGAAGAGTCGATGGCTGGCCTCCGGGGGCGGATGTCGTGAATCGAGGGAGGACCAGGCTGAGCGTCCCCAGCACGATGAGTGTCCCCAGGAAGGTTGATGCCCCGCTCATGTTGTGGATCGCCTGGCCGAAACGGGAGCCCGCACTCACCAGCGAAAGTCCCAAGACCAGATTCATGGCGAGCATGACGACGGCGAACATGGTGTCGCGAGCCGCGGTGGGATCGGCGGCGCCCTGCAGCATCATGGCGACCACGAGCGCCACTTCAATCCCGATCACCGAAAGCGTCAGGACCAGCGTTCCCAGCGGTTCGCCCACGCGGTGCGCGATCGCGTCGGCGTGGTGCACCACTCGAAAGGCACCCACCACAATCGCCAGGAGGAGCACGAGGAAGGTGACCGCAAGCGCGCCCTCACCCGCAGCGCCCAGCATCGAATGTCCCAACGGAGTGAAGGACAGCCCGAGCAAGCCCAGGAGCATGAGCAGTGGCCATTCGCGCCTGAGCAGTGGAACCATTTCGCTGAGTCTAGGAGCGAACTCCGACAATGGCTCGGGGTGACACGGCCGACTGCGCCTGGATCGCTGCGCCCAGTGCCGCCGTTTCCGGCTCCGGGACCAGTTGCACTGGCGCACCCATTCCCTCTAAGATCAGTTCGCGCCACAGTTCGTTCTTGGCGCCGCCTCCAACCAGTCGGATGGTGGTGATCGGCAGGTCACCATCCCGAAGGCGCTGCACGGCAGACACGATGGACGCCGTAACGCCCTCCAGAGCGGCTCGGTAGAGGTGGCCAGGGCGCAGGAGCCCATCGCGGATTCCGCTGAGTGTGCCCGTCGCGTCAGGGAGGTTGGGGACTCGCTCGCCGCGGAGGTACGGCGTGAAGGCGAGGCCGTCGCAACCTGGTGGAACCGCACGAGCCAACGCTGTGAGCCCGGCGTGAGTCATGCCAAATGCCTGTCGCACCTCTTCCAGGACTCCCGTGCAGTTGAGCATGCAGATGAGCGGCAGCCAATGGCCGGTGGAATCGCAAAAGGGTGCAATGGCACCCGTGGGGTCGAGAAGGGGGCGATCACTCACCGTGAAGACCGTGGCGCTGGTCCCGAGGCTGATGACGGCGGGACCGGGGGCCGTGGCGCCTGCACCGATCGCACTCATCATGTTGTCGCCACCGCCGGTGGAGACTGCGACGCGACCCATGGCGGAGGCCGGCAACCCGAGAAGATCGACTCCGGACTCGTTCAGCTGGCCGATGATCGATCCTGGGGCGGCGATGCGTGGAAGCAGCTCGTGGGCGTGCGTGTCGATCGCGGCGAGTGCGAATCGATCCCATTCCCGCGCCACGGGATCGAAGTAGCCCGTGCCGGAGGCGTCCCCTGCTTCCGTGGCGATCGCACCCGTGAGCTGCAGGTTGACCCAGTCGTGCGGAAGGAGCACGTGGCGCACGCGCGCCCAGTGGGCGGGTTCGTTCCGCTTGAGCCAGAGAAGTTTCGGCGCGGTGAATCCCGCAGGAATGGGGCGATTGAGCAAGGCCGAGAGCTCGGCAGCTTCCGCTGCTGTCGATGTGTCGCACCACAGCTTGGCCGGACGGATGACCTGTCGATGTTCGTCCACCACCACGGCACCATGCTGCTGCCCGGAGACGCCGACGCTCAGCAGTGATTCGCGGGCGTGCGGTGCCGCCTTCCACACATCCGCCACCGCGCCACGAATCGCGTCGGCCCAATCCCTGGGGTGCTGCTCCGCGTGACCGGGCAGCAGACCTGGAATGAGCGAGAGCGGTGCGGCGCCACGAGCGATGACGGCGCAGGTCTGGGCATCGATCAGGATCGCCTTGACCCCCTGCGTGCCCACATCCAGCCCGAGGCAGCAGCCAGAAGTGCCCTCGCCGGCGCCCATCAGCGAGCCCCGAGGATGTGCTCGACCATGAGCTGGTCGAGTCGTTCGTACCCCAGGCCACGGCGTGCGATGGCATCGGGATCGATCACCGCGCGGCGCAACTCCGTGGCCGACTCGCGCGAGTACTGTCGCATGTGGGGGCACAATCCCATCGGGTCCGCGTGTTCGGCGAGCAGCTGCCGCACTTCCGGGTCGGCATCAAACTGCCGAGCACGCTGCTTGAGCAACAGATAGTTGGTCATGCATCCACGGGCGAAATCCCATACGCCTTCCTCGTCCTCGGTGCGGTAGGCGTGCGCGTCAAAGTGGAGCGGACCGTCATAGGCGGGACCGAACTGGTCGCCGGCCGTCCCCTCAAGGAGCCGCACCAGCAGGAACGCTTGGCGCAGGTCCTCACTCCCAAAGCGGAGGTCCTGGTCGTAACGGCCAATGCGCTGGCCATTGAGGTCGATGTGGAGGAGCTTCCCCGCCTCCATCGCCTGCGCCACACCGTGCACGAAGTTGAGGCCCGCCATCGACTCATGGGCCACCTCGGGATTGACGCCCACCATGTCCGGGTGCGCCAACGTCTGGATGAACGCCAGCATGTGGCCGGTGGTCGGGAGATAGATGTCGCCGCGTGGCTCGTTTGGCTTGGCTTCCAGCGCGAACCGAAGCGCGTACCCGCGATCACGCACATAGCCGCAGAGGTAGTCCAGCGCGTCGCGCATCCGGCGCAGGGCCTCCCGCGGGTCGCGGCAGGCATCGGCCTCGGTCCCCTCACGACCGCCCCAGAAGACATAGGTGCTGGCGCCCAGCTCGGCGCCGAGGTCAATCGCATCCATCGACTTGCGAAGCGCGAATGCACGGACCGCCGGATCGTTGGATGTGAATGCCCCGTCCTTGAACACCGGGTGCGAGAAAAGGTTGGCCGTCGCCATCGGGACGCGGAGGCCGTGGTCGGCAAGCGCATGCTTGAACTGGCTGACGATCCGGTCGCGGTCGGCGGCCGAGGCACCAAAGGGCACGAGGTCGTTGTCGTGGAGGTTGACGCCCCAGGCGCCGAGGCCGGCGAGCTTCTCGACGATTCGGCAGGGATCGATTGCCGCGCGGGTCGGATCACCGAACGGGTCGCGGCCAGTGTTGCCCACGGTCCAGAGGCCAAAGGTGAAACGGTCGGCTGGACGCGGCGCGGGGATCGGGGCGAGGGTCACGGCGGGGAGATCGTAGGGGCTTCGTCCTCGAAGAGTGTCGGATAGTGCGATCGGTGAAGGTCCTCCAGGAACAGGCTGGTCCACTCGGTCCGGACCGGCTCATCCAGCCGGCAGGACTTCTCGTAGAGCTCCCATGCCTGGGTCGATCGGCATCATGCGGCGAACGATGCGTGAGGGCCTGTCGGAGTGATCCGTCTGCCCGATGCCACCATGGGTACCGCACAAAGCGGGCGACGAGATTTGAACCCGCGACATTCAGCTTGGAAGGCTGACGCTCTACCACTGAGCTACGCCCGCATCAGGGGGTGGCAGTCTAGCAAGGGCGGGTCGTGCGAGCGGGCTCAGACTCCGCCGTTTCGCGGCCCGCAGGATTGCTCACTCAATACTCCCTCCCAATCAACACGCCGGGCTGCGGCACGGGGTAGTCCCCGTTCGCGTCGGGCATCACCGGGGCGGTGCCATCCAGCGTGAGCGTGGCGATGCCGGGCGCAAAGTCGTGCTCGCAGGCAAGCATTTCGTCGAAGGTGATCGGCTGGCCCGTGTGCGCGGCCATGCGGCCCATGCAGCACACAAGGCTGGACTCGATGCCGCGTGGCGCCTCGTTGTAGGGCTTGTCGTCGCGGACAGCGTCGATGTACGACTCCCACTCGTTTTGGTACGGGTTCGCTTCGGACGCAGGGATCGTGGATTCCCAGACCTTGCTGCCGGGAGAGAAATCGCGGCTCGTGCAGATCTGCGAAGGAGCGCCGTAGTCGCCGCTGGCGGACACGATCGCCGAGGCCTTCGTCCCCACCATCATGCTGGAGAATCGATTCTCGCAGCCGTCCATGTTCCGGCCCTCGAAGACCATCTTCGTGCCGTCGGGATAGGTGTATTCCACGGCGTACGAGTCGAAGTTCTGGTCGATGTACCTCTGGCCGTCTGGCCCAGTTCGCCAGTTGCGGCCGCCATTGCCCTGGGCCAGCACTGGCCATGCGCCCTTCATCCAGCAGAGGTGGTCGATGATGTGGATGAAGAAGTCGTTGTAGGCGCCGCCGCTGGCCCAGAGAAAGGAGTGGAACCGTTGGATCTGGTACTCCACCTCGCTCAGGCCTGCGGGGGTTCGGGTCGAGCGGAACTTCGCGACCGGCCCCTGCATTCGATACCCGTACTGCGCGACAATCTCGCCCATCTCGCCATCCTGCACGCGCTTCGCCAGTTCCTTGAAGCCGGTGCTGTGCCGACCCATCAAGCCGACGGCGACCTTGAGCCCCTTCTTCTCGGCTTCCTTGGCCAGCTCAAGCATCCGACGTCCCGAGGGACCGTCGACGCACACTGGCTTCTCCATGAAGACGTTGAGCCCCTTCTCGATGGCGTACTTGAAGTGCACGGGGCGAAACGCGGGCGGCGTCGCGAGGATCACGATGTCGCCGGGACGCAAGCAATCCATCGCCTGCTTGTACGACTCCATCCCCGAGAATCGTCGCTCGGGCGGCGCATCGACGGCCCCCGGCAGCTTGGCGCCGGCGAGCGCGGCGTAACTGGACTCCACCTTGTCGACGAACACGTCGGACATCGCCACCAACTTCATCGGACCCCGCTTGACGGACAGGGCATTCACGGCCGCCCCGCCGCCGCGACCGCCGCAGCCGATGAGCGCGACATTGATCGTCTCGTCGTCGCTTCGATGGACGGAAGCCAGCGCGCTGGCCGAGAGGATCGTGCCGGCGGCCAAGCCTCCGGCGTTGGTCAGGAAGGTGCGACGGCTTGACTCGGGGTGCATGGTTCTGGCGATCGTAGGCAGTGTTCGGGGGGACGAGAAACGTGGATGGGCACAATCTCACCCCAGGGTCCACTCGCCACCGACAGATGGCCCGTGCGCGGGGGCAGGGAACTGCTCCCGGACTCGGCCGCAAGCGCGTCGGAAATGGCCGCGCTCCATTCACTGTGCGATGCCAGCACGTGCGGGTGGCACTCGGTCCAGCGTTCCCCGCATGTGCACTCTTGGGCCGTGCCGACTTGCAGGAGAAACTGGAAGGTGCATTCGAGGTGGCTCCCGGAGGCGATTGCCCCGCTCGTGCGGGTCAGGACTGCGTGGCCCCGGCGAAGCACCACGCTGCGCGGCTGCGCTGCTTGCAAGGTCTCGCGCGTGACCTCGACCCCGACGAAGAGCGCGCCGCCCGGTGCCAGGCAGGACGATGCCGACCGAAGCCAGGCCCCTGCCTGGACAATCGAGTCCGCATAGGCAGCCACCCCAAACAGCATCACCACGACATCGAATCGATGGCCAGGCCGGAAGAGCCGCGGCGCCCCGGCGGCAGTGCCCTCCAGGAATCGGGCCCGAGCGTGCGTTCGCCTCGCCACAGCGAGCATTTCCGGAGACGGATCGATCCCCGTGTATGGCCCGAGCGCAGCCAGCGCATCAGCATGCCGGCCAGTGCCGCACCCGATGTCCAGGATCCTGAGCTGGCGATGGTGGAGTCGATGCCGGACATCCGGGCCGACCGTCGGGCTGGATTGGAGAGTGGACTCGATCGCGCGCACATCGTCCGCGGGGTCCCTCCCGGAAGCCTGATAGAGGTCGTCGTACCAGTCGGCCCATCGACTGAAGAGCGCCATGGGGCGATCGTAGTACGCTCAGGCCCGGTGACGCCGCGGTGTGGCGAGCTCCAGCCCGGTCCACCATCGACCCGCATGGCATGAACGACCGACCCCCGAAGACATGGCTGTGGATCCCCGCCTCGCTCGCGTGCGCGGTGCTTGTGTTCGTGGCGCTGGCGGCGCGTCGTGAGAGCTCGGATTGATGGGCGCACGCGCGAGCTCGCGCACGACCGCGCCTCCCCGCCACCTCGTCGTGGTCACCAGCAGCCGTGCCGACCTGGCGCACTTGATCTGGCCGTTGCGGGCACTGCGGGCCGAACCCAGCCTCCGACTCACCATCATGGCGTGCGGTGCCGCGTTGTCCGAGGAATACGGCTCGGCCGCCGCACGGCTGCGCGAGGAAGGATTTGAGGTCCTTGATGTCGGAGAGCCACTGGGAATCGACACTCCAGCGCAGATGGCCGCTGCGGTCGGGTCGCTGACACGCGACTTCGCAGAGGCGCTGGCACTGGCGCCACCGGACCTGCTGCTGGTCATCGCTGACCGAGTCGAGATGCTGGCGCCCGCCACCGCCGCGCTCGCGATGCGGATCCCCATCATCCACATCGAAGGCGGTGAGTTGAGCGAAGGGGCGATCGACAACGCCGTCCGCAACGCCCTCACGGCCATGAGTCATGTGCATCTGGTGACCACGGAGGCCGCGCGGCTTCGCGTCATCGCGATGGGCGAGGAGCCCTGGCGAGTGCACCAGGTTGGCGCGGCGAGCCTGGACCACCTTCGCCATGCGACGTTGCCCCCGTTGACCGAGGTGCTCATCCCCACCGGACTCGCACCGAGCCATCCGCTCCTGCTCGTGGCCGTCCATCCGACCACGCTTGCCGACGAACCCGATGCTGATGCGGTCGCCATCCTCGCGGCGCTCACCATGTTGGACCAGGCTGGTCCGCTGCGGTCTGCGCAGGTGCTCTTTGCATTTCCCAACGCCGACGATGGCGGTCGCACGGTGCGGCGCCACTGCGAAGCGTGGTGCCTTCGACGGTCATCGACCGCTTCCCCGATCGCCCGACTCGTGACGCAACTACCGGCCGAGTGGTGGTTCGCCCTGCTGGACTCCCCTCGAACGGTAGCCATCGTGGGAAACTCCAGCAGCATCGTCATGGAGGCACCGGCCGCCGGACTGCCAAGCGTCCTGGTCGGCGAGCGGCAGCGAGGCCGCGAACTGTCACCGAGCACACAGTGGGTCACTGGCGCATCGGCGCAAGTTCCGTTTGGCACTCCAACTGCCCTCGAGATTGCGCTCGCGATCGAAGCAGCGGTCACGGTTGGCTGGTCACCGCAGCCGCGCGACCGGTGGCCCAGCAATCACCCATACGGGGATGGGCGTGCCGCGGAACGCATCGCGCAAGCGATCAGGGGCCTCCCGGACCGAGCCGCGCTCTTGAACAAGCACGCGGGGGCCACAAACTCCCCCGGGGTTTTTGCCAAACCGTTACTTCTGAAGTAACGGTTTAGCAAAAACCAGCGGCGGCTTCGGTCAGCGGCGCCGCCTACCGACCAGCCCACCCAGCCCGAGCAGCGCGAGCGCGCCGGGCGCGGGCACCGGGACCATCGTGAAGGTGCCGGACGCGGCCGCGGTCACCCACTGTTGCGCAAAGGGGTCAAATCCGTAGAGCGTGCCGACGGCGTCGCCGCCGGTCTCGGAGGTGAAGACCATGTCGATGTTCGTGTCAAACGACATCGTCACGCCGGGCCCGAAGGGGAAGTTTGATGTCCCGCTGAGCAGGAATCCGCCGTCGATGTAGTCGAACGAACCAGCGAATGCGCCGGTCGAGCCGAAGGCGGTCGCCGTCGAGGTGCCGAGGGCGGCGTAACTCGACTCTTGCTGCGTGAGATCCGCGTCGATCACCACTGGTCCGACGTACTGAACGGTGAGATTCATCACCAAGTGGTACGACTCGACAGAGGTATCGAAACCGGCAGAGGCAACCGTAGCGACTGACAGTGCACCGAAAGCAGCGCACGAGAGGGACCGAGACAAACAGTTCATGGGATTGAGGCCGAGGTGGGTGACTGATCGCAAGTTGAATACCCAACGCAACTTGCGCCCTTCCCTGCCCTTGAAACCCCGGAGAACGAGCAAGGAAAGATAGCCCCGCCTTCTGTCTGTGTCAAGTCATTGAGACTGATTCGCAGATACGAAAGGAAACATGCTCTCGCACCGGAGGGCTCACTTCTTCCTGTCGGCGTCCTGGAGTCGCTCGACCCATTTGATGTCATGGGTCGCTTCCACGAACGGAGCCTCTTGCAGGAGTCGTTCATAGAGAGGCAGAGTCGACCGCATGGGGCCGATCTTGAATTCGCGCAGCGCCTGCAAGCACCGCTTGATGCAGGTCTCACGATCGGGCGCATGCACGATGAGCTTCCCGATCATGGAGTCATAGTTGGCCGGAATGCGATAGCCGGCACGGGCGTGCGTATCCACTCGAATCCCCATGCCACCCGGCGGCACGAATGTCTCGATGAGCCCAGCCTGCGGCATGAAGTTTCGTGCGGGGTCCTCGGCGTTCACTCGCAGCTCGATCGCGTGACCATTGATCGAGATGTCAGACTGCTTCATCGGCAGCGGCTCGCCGGCCGCCACGCGGATGCCAGTCTTGACGATGTCGATGCCCGTGATCGCCTCGCTGATCGGGTGCTCCACCTGGACGCGCGTGTTCACTTCCAGCATGTAGAAGTTCTGGTCGCGGTCCATGAGGAACTCGCAGGTTGCGGCGCCCGCATACTTGGCCTGGCGAATCAGCTCCGCGCTGGCCTCGCACACCTTGAGGCGCTTCGCGTGATCGACGCCAGGCGCCGGGGCTTCCTCGATCAACTTCTGGTGGCGACGCTGGCTGGAGCAATCTCGCTCGAAGAGGTGGACGGCATGGCCATGCTTGTCGCCGATCACCTGCACCTCGAAGTGCCGCGCATGCTCCAGATACTTCTCGACATACACCATGGGGTTGCCGAACGCAGCCGCCGCCTCCTGTCGCGCGGCCTCGATCCCCTCCCGCAGGCCGGTCTCGTCGCGTGCGATCCGCATGCCTCGGCCGCCGCCGCCGCCGGCGGCCTTCACGATGACCGGGTAGCCGATCTCGGCCGCGACCTTGACTGCTTCCTCGATGTCCTCGATGCCGCCGTCGGTGCCGGGAAACACGGGCGTCCCGGCCTGCCTGGCCAGCCGCTTGCAATTGACCTTGTCTCCCAAGAGATGCATCGCCTCCGGGCTTGGGCCGACGAACTCGAAACCGCTGTCGCGGCAGACTTCGGCGAAATGGGAGTTCTCCGAAAGGAACCCATAGCCCGGGTGGATGGCGTCGGCGCGACCGACTTCCGCCGCCGCGATGATGCGGTCGATGCGCAAGTACGAGTCCTTGCTCGGCCCTGGGCCGATGCAGAGCGACTGGTCGGCTTGCTCAAGCCATGGGGCTCCAGCGTCGGCTTGCGAGTAGACGCACACCGGCGCGATGTCCAGCTCGCGGCACGCTCGGATGATTCGGAGGGCGATTTCGCCACGGTTGGCGATCAGGAGGCGCTTGAACATGGATGTTGACCGTCGCACCGACTCAGTCGGGTTGGATGGTGAAAAGTCGCTGTCCAAACTCGACGGCCTTGCCGTTCTCGACGAGGACCTCGACAATGGTGCCAGCCTGCTCGGCCTTGATCTCGTTGAAGATCTTCATCGCTTCGATGAGGCACACGGTCGTCTCGGCCGTGACCTTCTGCCCCGCCGCCACGAAGTTCGGCTTGCCTGGTCCCGGGCCGCTGTAAAAGGTGCCCACCATCGGACTCTCGATCGCCGGGAGCTTGGCAGCAGCCGGAGCCGCGACGGCACCTTGCGCCGGTGCCGGGACTGGGGCGGGCGCGTGAACGGCGGGTGCGCCTCCGGGCGTGGACAGGACGGCCGGCGCCGGAACATGAATCACCTGTGGAGCTGCCCCGCCGGCGGAGTAACTGACGACAGGCTGCGAAACCCCAGGCCGCTTCAAGGCCACGGTTTCATCCGCATCGCGCAGGTCCATCTCGCTGAGGTCGTTCTCGACCATCAGCTTCACCAGCTCCTTCAACTTTCGGATGTCGATCATCCCGGGAGGCTACGACTTGTCCTGTTATCGCGCAAGTTCACGAACAATCGACCATCGTTCGACCCCGATTGAAACAGCATCAAAGACGTGACCAACGCGGTTGACTGAGCGCCTCGCCGAGCACGATTGCCCTGCGAAGTCCCCGAACTCGATCCACCCTCTTGGTCGGCCGCTCGTTCGATCCACTTGGACGCGGTGCACCGCGCACGTTTGAAACGCCCGCGGAGCGCCCCTCCTGGCGGCCCTCCGTTCGAGTCCCGCCCCTTTGCGCAGGGGAAGGCCTCGGATTCCGGGGAACAGTTGGTGGCATCGATGTCGGCGGCGCCACTGGCGGCCCCGCCGTGACTCCCGGCACTCGCTTGGGTGCGCGAGCCTGAACCTGCGTCACCAACCATTCCGCCAGTCGATCCTTCCCCGCCTGCGCCTGCGTCGCCTTGAACCCCTTCACCAATCGCGCGAACAACGGCCCCGCGACGGTCAGCACGACGAGACAAACAGGGAGATTGCCAGCAACCCACGACAGGGCACGGCCGATCGCCTTCAACACCTCCGCGAACTCGGTGTCAGAAGCCAAGAGCAGGCCGATCGAGTCCATCGACTCCAAGGCTACTCCGTGTCGCCACACGCTTCCGCCTCAGCCCGGCTCACCCCGCCGCCTCAACGCGGCGTCTCACCCCAGCGCCCGGCCCCAGTCGGGTCCGACGCCACCTGATCCGTCCACCTGCCCCAGTCCCCAGTGCGGCACACCAGTGGCACTTGTCATCGCTTCGGGCGAAAGCATCACTTCCGCGGAGCCCATCGCCAGCGCGTTGCATCCGGCAGCAGGAGCTCGACCATCCCCCAACCTCACCACGACCGAGGCGAGGGCCCGAGCCAGTCCAGCATCATGGGCGCTCGCCAGAACGATCACGCCGGCGTGAGCTCGGCGCCGCAGTGCACGTGCCACCAACACGCTCCCGGTGGAATCGAGGGCCGCGAATGGCTCATCCAAGGCGAGCACCCCTTCCGTGCACTGCACCAAGGCCCGTGCGACCGCCACTCGGTGTCGCTGGCCTTCACTCAACTCATGCCATGGCACGCCCTGGAACCCCTCGATGCCAAGTTCCTCCATGACGCCACGCACCCGCGACGTGGCATCGGGGACGCCGGCACCTCCGCGCCACGTCCCCAACTCAATGACGGCCCGAGCCGAGAGGCGAGTTGCCATGCTGGGCTGCTGGTCCACGTAGGCCACGACGAGCGAGCGCTGCCGCTCCGACATCGAATGGACACATCGAGTCCCCAGCGACACCACGCCGCACACTGGGCGCAGGAGTCCAGCGAGCACCTTCAAGAGCGTGCTCTTCCCGACGCCATTGGCTCCGACGATGGCCACGATTTCCCCCGGCGTGATCTCCGCCGACCACGGCCCGGCGACGGCTCGAGCGTCGTAGCCGACGGTGACATCCTGCACGCGCAGTGACGCGCCGCTCACGTCCATGCCTCGCGTCCCCGTCGGATGAATCGAAGGAACCAGAGGCCGCCGACGCAGGCCGTGACCACCCCGATCGGGATGCGTCCCTGCGTCGTGGGGACCAACAATCGGCATGCATCGGCGCCGACGAGCACGATCACGCCGCAGAGTGGCGCCGCCACGACCAGTGGCCGTGCCCGGGGGCCAACCATCCCTCGCGCCAGGTGCGGCGCAACGAATCCGACGAAGGCGATCGGCCCACACAGTGCCACGGCGCAGCCAGAGAGCACGCCGGCAGCGAGGAGCAGCCTCATGCGGAGCGAATGCATGGGGACTCCCATCGACCGTGCCTCGTTTTCTCCCGCCGCAGCGGCATCCATCGCAACGCTCGAGCCCAACGCCGCACACAGCGAGGTGGCGATGGCCACCGCAGAGACGATCACCACGGGCCACGAGGGCACTTCGGGGACGCGGCCCATCATCCAGAGCGACACGTCGGCCCGCGAGTGCGGCGGAAGCGCCCATTGGAGTCCCATGGCAACCGCTCCGAGGACCGCCCCCAGCACGACGCCCGCCAGGACAACCGAGATCGGGTCGATTCCTCCGCGCCGCACCGCAATGACCCACACGAGGCTGAGGGCGCCGATCGCCCCGGCCACTGCTGCCGCCGCCTCGATGGACATGTTCAGCCACGCGGGGACCACCGAGCCGGCCACCCAGGCGTTGGCGGTCGCCACCGCGGCCAACGAGACACCCAGCGATGCGCCGCTCGTGACGCCCAGCACGCTGGGTGCCGCCAGCGGATTGCGAAGCAACACTTGCATGCACAGGCCCGCCAGTCCCAGTGCCGCTCCCGCGAGTGCTGCCGTCAGGAGCGCCGAAAGCCTGTACCCCAGGATCGCACCGTGTGCCAGCTCGATGGTCAATGATCCATCGGCAGAGCGACCGACCACCAGCCGAAGTCCGGCGACCGCGATGACCAGGGCCAACAACTTCAACATGCGTCGCCCGTTCACTGCCTTGCCCCCTCCAGTGCCTTGCGAAGCGTGGCCAAGCCCTGGACGAGCGATGCTCCCGGCTGGAGCAATCTCGGCTCCTCCACCACGAGCAGGCGGGACCCCGGGGCCAACTCGCCCGCCGGGGCATCCATCCACCGCGCACGCTCCTCCGGGCCCCCAATCACGACGATGAGGTCCGGGGCCAGCAACGCCAGTTCCTCGCGCGAGCGTTGCGCGTACGCGGCACCTGCGTCGGCCAGGGTCACACCCATCGACACGGCCGCGTCCCCCGGGAAACTCCCGCGGCCGAAGGCCAGCGCGCCAGCGTCCGACACGCTGCCCAGGAGCGCCACCCGGCCCAGCGAAGCCGCACCGTCGATGGGGAGGCAAGCGGCACGGAGCGATGCGGCGAGCGCTTCCGCCCTGGCGGTGCACCCGGAGTTCCCGCCGGGATCGATCGCGCAGGCCACGCTCGCAAACGAAGCACCGACATCGTCCAATGAATCGATTCGGATCTCGGCCACGCGCCAGCCCTGCTGCCTGGCCAGCGCCGCCAGCTCCTCAGGTGCTCCCTGCATGGGTGGCTGCACCAGAATCAACTCTGGGTCGATGGCCGTCAGTTGCTCGGCGTCGATGTCCAAGAGCGTCCCGACGACCGGGATCTCCGGATCCACCGGGCACCACGGCGTGCGGGCCGCCAGTTGCGCTCCACAGTCCAGGGCGATCAGGGTGTCACTCAGCGCCGGGCTCAGGCTGGCGACGCGGAGGCGCGCGCCGCCTTCCGGCTGGGTGGGCGTGCCGTTGCCGCGACCGTTGCCGCAACCGATGGCGCAGCCAAGGGCCGCCAACGCGACGATGCCACTCCGCGACCAGTCACATGCGGCACGCCGTGCGCACCGCACGACTCGCAACTGATGGGAGAGGGCTGGCACCCTGATAGAGTAAGTGGCGTGAAGCAGGTCTGGCGCTGGCTGCTCGGTGAACCAAGCGAAGCTCCTCCACGACACGCGTCGATCGTGCCGGGCACGGGCGTGCCCGACTCCTCGGCTGCTCAACTCCAGGAACTGGAACCATTGGCCCACCCCGGGCCGAAAGCGCAGGGTGACTTCGCGCCGCAGCCCCCGGAGGCTGAGCTGGTGGTCCGCGCGTTGCAGTCGGCGGCGGCGTCAAGCGCGAACCTGGCTTCCGTTGCCGAACGGCTCGTTCCGGCGCTCGATGGCCTCCCGGACCTGGTGCGGCACCAAGGCCGCGCCACCGAGGCCATCCTCCAGTTGACCAACCAAGCCCGTGACCGCGACGCCCTGCTGGCCAAGGCGCTCTCGGAGTTCGAGCAGGGAGCCGAACGCCAGACGCAGCTGCTCAGGCTGATCCAGCAGCAGCTGGACCTCAATCACGTGACCAATACATCGGTCGCCGAAGGACTCCGCGACGCGAGCATCGCCCTGGGGGCCTATGCCGGCACCAGCGAACGCCACACAAGGGCGATCGAATCGCTCCTCGAGGCCACTCGCCGCCGCACTCGCAAGGCCGACCAGATGGAGCGATCGCTCCAGACGTGGATGATCGTCACGACGGGGCTGGCGACGGCCTGCCTTTGCTACAGCCTGTTCCTGGCGTACAGGTCGGCATCGCCGGCCATCGATCCAGCCAGCGACGTCACCATGGCGGATTCCACTCCCAATGCCCCGAGAACGGCGTCCCCGGCCGACCTTCCGCCTGCTGCCGGAACAACGAGCGCATCGTCAGCAACGACGGAGTCCACCGGCGACGACGATCCAGGAGCAAGCCCTTCGGAAGCAGGCCGGGACAAGGCTCCGAACGCCCCGGCCAATCCGACATCCGAGGTCATCCCGCTGCCATGAACTGGGCCCGCGCCAGCCGGGCGTAGAGGTCGCACCGCGCGAGCAACTCCTCGTGGGTCCCGACATCAAGCACGGCGCCGTGGTCCATCACGACGATCCGGTCGGCCGAGACGACGGAGGCAAATCGGTGCGCGACCGTCACGACGGTTCGCCCTTGCCCAATCTCGCGGATGGCCGCCGCGATCTCCACTTCACTCTCGGCATCCACCTGGCTTGTGGCCTCGTCCATGAGGAGCAGTGCAGGGCTCACCAAGGCCGCCCGCGCGATCGCGATGCGCTGCCTCTGGCCGCCACTGAGCGACGAGCCGAGCTCGGAGACCTCGGCGTCCAGCCCGCCGGGAAGCCGAAGGATGAACTCCATCGCGTGCGCACGCTTCGCCGCCTCGACGATCTCCGCACGGGTTGCGTTGGGTCGGCCCAGCCGGATGTTCTCCTCGATCGACCCCGCCATGAGGAATGGCTCTTGTGCCACCATCGCCAACTGCCTGCGCCACGACGAGAGTGACGTGCCCTGCAGGTCGACGCCATCGACAGAGAGCGTTCCGCCGGCCAGCGGGATCAAGCGGGCGAGTCCTGCCAGCACCGTGGACTTGCCGCACCCATTGGGCCCCACGATCGCAAGATGTTCGCCAGCCCGCAGCGAGAGCGAGAATCGATCCACGGCATCGACCGTCGCGCCGGGATAGCGGATCGACACGTCCACGAGGTCGATCGAATGCCTGAACGCAGGCGCGTCCGAGCGGTGCCGATCGCCCTCGGACTCGGCCGGCGCGTGCAGGATCTCGAGGAGTCGGGCGGAAGGGGCATTGGCGGCCGACAGTTCGTTGATGAACACGGCCACGGGCCTCAGGCTGCTTCCCATCGCGGCGAGCGAACCCATCGCCAGCACGAAGTCCTCGAACCGGGCATGGCCATCCAGGATCTGCACACCGGCCAGGTACGCCAGCCCCGCGGCCACGACGATCGCAATCATCTCGATCAGCGGGCTGGCGAGCGCTCGGGCCAGCCGCGCGCGCATTTCCTGGCGGTACGCCTCCTGGTTGAGGCGCCCGAAGCGAGTTGCCATCTGCTCCTCCGCCCCCATCGCCTTCACGGTGCGAAGCCCATGCAAGGACTCTCCCGCAACTCGGAGCAAGCCTTGCTGCGCCTCGAGCGATCCTCGAATGCCGCGCCGAATTCGCTTCCCGGCCTTTCGGAGGATGATCGCCACGACCGGCCCGACCAACAGCGCAAAGAGCGTCAGTCTCCAGTCAAACCAGATCGCCGCGGCGAACGCCGCCACGCCCTTGAGCAACTGCGCCAGCATCTTGCCGACCAGCGTGGAGAGCCCGGTCTGCAGGTCACCGGCGTCGCGGAGGATTCGACTGGTGTACTCGGCGGGGCCGCGCGCCACGACCGTGGCCAACGGCAGGCGCAGCGACCGATCGAAGGCCTCCTGCCGGACCCGGGCCACGACTCCGGCGCAGAGGGTCACCGAGAAATATTGGTGCAGGAAGTTGGCCGACGCCCCGATGACCGTGAGCACGGCGAGCCCGCCCAGGAGGAACGCCAGGCTCCCTCGCGGAGTGGTGGGAAGGACATCGAGAATCGCCGACGGCGGTGCCCACGATTGGTGCTGCGCGAAGAAGGCCTGCACCACCTCCGCCAGCCCGCGTGCCTCCCCCAGGACGATCTCGAGTATCGGCCCCAGGACCACCAGCCCCGAACCCATGCTGGCCGCGCTGATCGTGGCACACACGATCGCAAGGGCAACCGCCCCCCGCCGTTCCAGCAGCATTCGGACGAAATGCCAGAATGGTCCGATCATGATGCTGCCTCGCTCACGAGCCGGAGATCATCCCAGAAACCGGGATAGCTCTTCGCGACGCAGCCGGGATCGGAGACAGCCACCCCAGGTCGTCGCAGCCCCAGCAGGGCCGTCGACATGGCAATGCGATGGTCACCGACCGGGTCGATCACGACTTGGCCAGAGGGTGGCGCCGTGGCGCCGCTGGCCCATCCACGACCCTCGATCGCCATCCAATCGGGACCCGTGTCGACGCTGACGCCCACGCTCCGCAGTGCCGTGGCCATGGCCTCAATGCGGTCGCTCTCCTTGCCTCGCAGCGTATGCAGCCCCGTGAGGCGTGAGGTGCCCTCGGCGCACGCCATCGCCGCGGCAATCGCGAGCGAGCCATCGGGGAAGGCGCTCGCGTCGACCTCCGCGGCCCGCAAACCGCCTGATGATGCGACGCCCAGTCCCATACCCGCGTCCACGCTGACAGCTCCCATGCGGCACAGCGTCCGATGCACCCCCATGTCCGGCTGGTTCGACGTCGCGGACACACCGTGCACCACCATCGAACTCCCCGGCACGATCGCCGCCGCGACCCACCAATAGGCGGCAGAACTGGCGTCGGCGTCGACGTGACTCAGGCCACCACGAATGGATGCCGGGCCCACGGCGATGCGCCGCACGTCGCCGAGCAGGCTGTCGCGCTCCAACTTCACCCCCACCCTGGCCAGCACGTCCGCCGTCAGGTCGATGTACTCAACGCTCGGGAGTGGCTGCTGGATCTCAAGCGTCAATCCTGCCGGAAGCGCCGGGGCGACCAACAGGAGTGCGCTGACGAATTGGCTGCTGGCGACTCGGCCCACGACCGCCTCGCCGCCGCGCAATCGACCACTGATGCGAATGGGGAGATGCCCGGGCTCCCCTCGCTCTTCGACCACGGCGCCCAGTTGCCGGATGAGGTCGATGCCGTCGGCCATCGGCCGCTCGCGCAATCGGGCCGACCCATCCAACTCGATGGGGACGCCAAGTGCCGGAGCCAAAGCCATCATGAAACGGGCTGGCGTTCCCCCGTCTCCCGCATCGACGCGCACCCACGACGTCGTCCCAATCGCAGGCGGTGCGCCAGGGGTGACTTGCAGTCCCGCCGCACCCCACTCGATCGTGGCGCCGCAGGCCGCCATCCCGGCCGCCAGGCGTCGAGTGTCCTCGGCATCCAGCACGCCGTCGATCCTGGTGGGCTGGTCGGCGAGCGCCGCAAGCACCATGGCCCGCTGCGAAATGCTCTTGGATCCCGGCACCAGGATCGTGCCCCGGATTGGCTGGCGCACGCACCCCACGGCCCGCGGGGCGGCCGTTTCAGCCACCCTCAGTGTCCTCATCGCCTGGGCGGCGGAAGATCGCGACGACGTCTTCGATGTTCACGACGAACAAGCGATTGTCGCCCTCGAAATCGACCGGAACCGCGCCGCGCGGATTGAACAAGACCCGGTCGTACTGCTTGATCGGGTACGCCTCATCCTTCTCGATGACGGCGCTGATGGCGACCACCCGACCGGTGATCGTGGGGATCTCGATCTTGTCAGGAAGATGGATCCCCACCTTGGTGATCTTGCGATCCAGGTCCTTGCGGATGAGCACCCGCTTGCCGACGGGCTCGACCACTTCCAATGCGCGCTTGCTTGTGCCCTTCTCGGCCATGTGGGCATGATAGGTCGGCCCTGCGACCCAAGTACGCTCCGGACATGTCGGTCCAGCTCAAGTCATTCATCAGGGACGTGCCCGACTATCCATCTCCCGGCATCCTCTTCCGCGACATCACGCCGCTCTTGTCCGATCGCCGGGCACTGGCCCAGTCGATCAACCTGATGGCCGGCCCATTCCGCGACGAGTGCATCGACTACGTCGTGGGCCCGGAGAGCCGTGGCTTCATCTTTGCCACGGCCCTGGCCCGCGAGCTCAACGCGGGGTTCGTGCCCGTGCGCAAGAAGGGAAAGCTTCCTCGAGCCACGCACGCCGTGCGATACGCGCTCGAATACGGAACCGACGAACTCCACGTGCACCAGGACGCCATCCGCCCGGGCTCCCGCGTCCTGGTGGCCGATGACGTGCTCGCGACGGGCGGGACGATGCGCGCCGTGCTCGACCTCTGCGGCCGCTCCGGCGCCGCCATCATGGGGGTTTCGGTCCTGATCGAGCTCCTGCAGCTCAATGGCCGTGCCGCGCTCGCGCCGACACGCGTCGAGAGCCTCGTGACGTACTGAGTTTTTCGGCCTGTGCGCTATGATCGACCCATGAGCAGCACCTCCACTTCTGCCGCGCCGGCCGAGATGAGCACCACGGATCCGCTGATGCTGGTCGATGTCGACCATGTCCGGTTTTTCGTGGGCAACGCGAAGCAGGCCGCCTACTTCTACGCGTCGGCCTACGGCTTCCAGGTGGAGCAGTACAGCGACCTGACGACCGGGAGCCGCACCAGCGCGCAGTACCTGCTCACGCAGGGAAACATCCGCCTCGTGCTGGAAACCCCGTTGACGCCCAACCACCCGGCCGCGGACGAGATCCGCCGATTCGGTGATGGCGTGAAGGACATTGCGCTCACGGTGCTCGATGCCGAACGCGCCTACGAGGCCGCGCTCCGCAATGGCGGCTCCAGTGCCTACGAGCCACGGACGATCGCTGACCAACATGGCTCGGTCACGATGGCCGGCCTCCAGTCATACGGCCGTGCCGTCCACTCGTTCGTCAGCCGCACCGGGGCGTACGCGCTGCCCCGCGTGAAGCAGGGAGGCACGTTCGCGCCCGGGTTCGCCCCCATGGGCCACTTCGCGCTCAACGAGCACAACAGGAAGCACCCATGCGGCCTCAAGTTCGTCGACCACTGCGTCGGCAACGTCGAGGAAGGCAAGATGAACTACTGGGTCGAGTGGTACGAGAACGTCATGGGCTTCTCGATGTTCAAGCACTTCGACGACAAGGACATCTCGACCGAATACTCGGCGCTCATGAGCAAGGTGATGGCATCGGGCAACCACCTCATCAAGATGCCGATCAATGAACCGGCCGACGGCAAGAAGAAGTCGCAGATCCTGGAGTACCTGGAGTGGCATGACATGACTCCCGGCGTCCAGCACCTGGCGCTCCGGACCGACGACGAGCTCTCGAGCGTGGCGGAACTTCGCCGCCGCGGGGTCGACTTCCTGGCCCTCCCCGACTCGTACTACGACGCGGTCTGGGGTCGGGTCGATGCGATGCTTCGCAAGCATGGCCACGAGCCGGTCAAGGAAGACCACCAGCGGATCAAGGACCTCGGCATCCTGGTGGACGCCGACGACGAGGGCTACCTCCTCCAGCTGTTCACCAAGCCGTTGCAGGATCGCCCGACGCTCTTCTTCGAGATCATCTCGCGCCGTGGGAGCCAGTCCTTCGGCAAGGGCAACTTCAAGGCGCTCTTCGAGGCGCTGGAGATCGAGCAGGACCGTCGCGGCAACCTCTAGCCCCTCCTTGATTTCACCACTGGATCAACCGATGCCACCGATCACCTTGGCCTGCCGAGCCCTCGCCGTCGCGTTCGCCGCGGCCTCCCTCGCCGCATGCGACGCGCCCCACCGCGCCAGCCCGGTGTACGTCGACCCGATCGTCTCGGCCCAAACGATGCTGGACCTGAAGGTCGGGACGCCCCAGACGATTTCACTGCCGGCGCACGGTGGAACCGGGTATGAGTGGGTCTACGTGCGCGACACGACCACGCAGCCCATTCCCGTGTCGGTCCACCCCAAGGGATCGCGGACGATCGACCCAGGCGTGTCCGGTGGGCCTCGCGAGTGGGGATTTGAGATCAGCCCCGCCCGTCCGGGGCGCGGCACGCTCACCTTCGAGCTGCGTCGTCCTTGGGAGAAGAACGGGCAGGCGGCGCAGACAGTGGTGATCCCCTATCTCGTCGACCGCGACTGATGTCGCTCACGCCCTGGCATGTGCCCACGTCGGGCGCGGGGATTCCACGACCACGCCATCCAGTTGCACCTGCCAGGCGTGGAGCAGGTGGAACCCACTTGGATGTGCCGGCCCGCCGTACAGCGTGTCACCCACCAACGGCGCCCCGAGCGAGGCGAATCCAGCACGGATTTGGTGACGCCGACCGGGGCCGACCAGTTCCACATCGAAGAGATTGGAGCCCCGGTCGAGGATCGACCACCGAATCGTTCCCTGGGTGTTCGGGGCGCCTGCGCGCGAGACCGTCACCTTGGCGGACCGCTTGTGGCGGCCCGAAAAGTGTGCGCTGAACTCGCCTCGGTCCTCCACCGCTGCGGAGAGCCTCGCGAGGTAGCGCTTGGTGATCAGCCGTGCCCCGAACTCTCCCGCCGTGAAAGCATCACGCAGCGATTCGCGCGCGGGGACCGTCGTGGCCGCGATGAGGCATCCGCTGGTCCCCTTGTCGAGTCGATGCACCAGCCCGGAATCCTCGAGCGCCGCCAGGGCTGGCTCGCCCTGCCGAAGCCACTCTTCCACCGTCGGGGAACCATCCGACCTCGACTGCACCACGCTGTGCCAGCCCGCCGGCTTGTGCACGGCCACCCAGTCGCGCTCGCGGTGAAGCACGCACGGGACCTGGGAGTGGCAAGGGTCAGCTTCCATGCGGCTAGACTCCTGAAGAGAGTCGATAATGGCCTATTACACACAACTCGGCACGCTTCCGCCAAAGCGGCATACCCAATTCCGGGCCCCGAACGGGAAGTTGTATTCCGAAGAGGTGTTCGGCACCGAGGGATTCGTCGGGCCGACCTCGACCCTGTACCACATCAACGCCCCCACGCAAGTCCATGGCTGGAAGCCGCTCTACGCCTGCGACCCGGCCTACGTGGAGCGCAGCTCGATGCGGATGCGGCACCTCAAGACGGCCGGCCTCAAGCCCAAGGGGGACCCCGTCGAAGGGCGCATCCCGCTCTTTGGCAACGACGACTGCCTGATGTCGATCTGCCTCCCGCGGCAGGAGATGGCGTACCACTTCAAGAACGCGGTCGCCGACGAGTGCTTCTTCATCCATCATGGGACCGGCACGTTCTGGACGATGTTCGGGACACTCCGCTTCGGGCCCAAGGACCTGGTGGTGGTCCCCAAGGGGACGATCTACCGGATGGAGTTCGACCGCCCGGCGAAGCATGCGCCCGCGAATCGGTTCCTCCTCATCGAGAGCGTGAACGGCAGCCACATGCTTCCGCCGCCTCGATACCTCTCCAAGCAATCGGCACAGCTCCTGGAGCACGCCCCCTTCTGCGAGCGGGACTTCCGGCTGCCAACCCTTCCGCTTTCCTTCGACGAGCGGGGCGAGTTCGAGGTCCGGATCAAGAGCCGGGGACACGTGCATTCGTACATCTACGACTACCACCCATTGGACGTCGTGGGCTGGGATGGCTGCTACTACCCCTACATCTTCAACGTGAACGACTTCAGCCCGATCGTCGGCAAGCACCACCTGCCGCCGCCGACCCACCAGGTCTTCGACGCGCACAACTTCGTGATCTGTGCCTTCTGCCCGCGTCCGCTCGACTTCCACCCCGAGGCGATCGTCGTCCCATACAACCACTCCAACCTGGACTCGGACGAAGTGCTTTACTACGTGGAGGGCAACTACAAGGCCAGGCGCGGCATCGAGTCGGGCAGCCTGACGCTGCACCCGCAAGGCATCCCCCACGGCCCGCATCCCGGCACGGTCGAGAAATCGATCGGTGCGACCCAGACCGACGAACTGGCCATCATGTGCGACACGTTTCGGCCGCTCTTCCCGACCAAGGCCGCACTCGGGCTGGACGATCGCGCGTACCCGATCTCGTGGCAAGACGGCGCCCTGACTGCAACGGCCAGTGCTCACGTCTCCAACGGCAAGGTGACGGCGAAGTCCAGCGGCTCCGTGAGCACGCGGGGCCGGCGCGCGGCGGCGTCAACCTCGACTGGCCAGAAGGCCTCGACCTGGTGAAGACCAACATGAAGATCCTGGCCAGTGTGCTCGTGGCCCTCGCTGGGGCCGGTTTTGCCTATCAGTCGTCGCAACAGGACGGCCGACAGGCTGGGGACAAGGGATTCGAGGTCGTCTCCAAGGAGTCGGCGAACGCCCTGGAGGTGATCCGCTTCCCGTTTGGCGGCGAAGCCTTCGCGTTCGAGGTCGCGGATGATCTCCCCTCCATCCAGAAGGGACTCTCTGGCCGCACCGAGATTCCGGCCGGGACGGGGATGCTCTTCATCGACGATCGTGCCCGGATCCAGAGCTATTGGATGGTCGATTGCCTCACCGACATGGACATCGCGTTCGTGGCCCCATCCGGGAAGGTGACCGCGGTGCATGCGATGAAGAAGGAATCACCGCGCGCCGAGAATGAGCCCATCCCGGTGTATCACGCTCGGTTGCCTCGATACTCATCCAACCTGCCGGCCAAGTACGCCATCGAGACGCCACCCGGCACCAACAAGCGACTCGGCATCAAGCCGGGCACGGTGATCGACATCGATTGGTCCGCCATCGACTCGCTCCGCGAGTGATTGGCGTCCGTCAGTGCTGGGATGGTTCGATCCGGCCCCGGCATTCCCCCAGTGTCAATCGACCCCCTCCGCTGGACGGGGCACTGCCACGCAGGATGATCTCGTCCCCATCCTGGAGGAACTTCCGTTCGGTCCCGTCCGGAAGGGCGATCGGCTCCGTTCCTCGCCACGTCCGCTCAAGCATGCAGCCGCGCGACTCCTTGGTTGGGCCGGAGATCGTGCCGGACGCAAAGAGGTCCCCGGGCTGCATCGCACAGCCCCCGCTGGCGTGATGCGCCAGCATCTGGGACGGCGTCCAGAACATGTCCGTGTAGTTCCCCGCCGACAGGCGCATCGGCTCCAGGCCGCGCTCACGCATCACGGCACTCTGGATCCACACCTCCACGTCCAGGTCGAGACCCCAGTCGCCAGGCCAGCGCAAGTACGGGAGCGGCGCAGGGTCATCGGCCCGACGGATCGGCCCGGGACGCTTGGCCCCGCCAAGCGACAGCATCGGCGTCACCCAGCCTGCGACGGTCGTCGCGAAGTTCTTCGCGAGAAACGGCCCCAGCGGCTGGTATTCCCATGCCTGAACATCTCGTGCGCTCCAGTCATTGACCAGGAGCACGCCGAAGATCCGCTGCGAAGCCTCTTCGACGGAGAGCGACTGTCCCATCGGGTTGCCGGGCCCCACCAGGAATCCCATCTCCAGTTCGTGGTCCATCGATTGGCTCGGGCCGAAGGTCGGCTCCGCCGCCTCAGGGGGCTTGCGCTGCCCGGAAGGCCGGCGCACCGCCGTGCCGGTCGCCACGATCGTGCTGGCCCGGCCGTGGTACCCAATCGGGACGTGCTTCCAGTTGGGCAACAGCGGGTTGTCCGGCCGAAACATGCTGCCCACATTGGTCGCGTGGTGGATCGAGGCGTAAAAATCGGTGTAGTCGCCGATGTGGGCGGGGACACGCAACGACACACCCCACTCCGGCACCAGCATGCTCTTGCAGTCGGCGTGGTCTCGCAGTGCGGGACAGTCTGGTCCGAGAAGCTCGCGGAGGCGTGACCACACGCGAGCCCACGAGGGTGCGCCAAGCGCCAGCAGCGCATTCATCTCGGGCTTGCGGAGCGCCTCGCGCTCCTGGACGGACAGACCATCGAACAATCCAGCCTCGGTCGCCCGCGCCAGGTCAAGGACATGTGCGCCGATCCGGATGCCCAGCCGCCGCCCTCGACCCTCCGCGGAGAACGAGGCGATCGGCAAGTGATCCAGGCCAAAGCCGGATTCCGCACCCGACGTGGGAACCCAGCTCGATCGAGGCAGTGAGGCATCGGTCGACATCACGCCATGACCTCGCGGTCGACGAAGCCGAGGGCAATCAAGTCATCCATCGGTTCCTCCCACGAACAGGTCCCCCAACTGTGGACCACGTCACGGCGTGCCGCCGCGATCGACTCCATGGAGGCCCTGATGCCGTTCCATTGGAGCCCGGCCGTGTCGAGCTTGATCGCACCCGGCGTGGTCTCGAGCAACATCCTTGACACGCCCGCTTCGTCCAGTTGACCGGCCTGGAGGAGGACCGCCGCACCAAACAGGTTGAGGAAGCCATGCTGCCCGCAACCCAGGTCTGGAGCGGCGTGCCTCATCGCACGGTGCATGCCGGCGGTCGCCTTGAACGGCACTTCGGCCCGTGCGCAGGCCACCATGAAGCGAGCCACGGCCTCAACGGGCGGGTGCGACGCCGCGTCAAGCCCACCAGTGCGCAACTTGGCGCCGACGCCGACGCCGGCAAGCGCTGCGATGAGGCCTCGAGGATCCTTCCCCCACGCGATCTCCAGGTACGGGAAGACGTCATCGGGAACGGCCTCGATGGCCCGGTCGATGTCCGCGGCCGATTCCACCCTGGCCTCCAGCGAGTCGATGCACAGGGCTGCCGCCCCCTCCATGGCATGGCGTTCGTTGAACTCCGCGATGGTCTCAAGGTCAAACTGGAAATCATCGGACCCAACAGGCCGCGTCACGGCGCTGATGGCCCACGCTCCCTCGGTCCGAGGCGGCAACGCGGTCGGTGCCACCCCCTCGGCACCGTCGGAGAGCGTGTCAAGTTCCTCCACGGGCCACACCAGCCGCCCCGCAAACCAGGGTGCGGCGGCCAGCAGCCGTCCATGGGCGGCGATCGCCTCCCCAGCCGGGAGGCGTGCCGGTGGATATCGCCCGGCGAAGTCGAGTGCATCGCCAAAGAGCACGGTGGCTGCTTGCATTCGCACAGGTTACTGCGCGGGAGCCCGGTCCACGACCTCCTGCACGACCTGCGTCCACGCCGCGTTCAGCGACTCCACGACTCCCTGCGCCGTGTCCTTGGCGATCGTCACATCCTTCGTGATCACCGTTTGCCGCATCACGTCGTCCTGGTCATCCCCGCCCATCCAGGTCACGACGACCGAAACTCGCGCAAAGGCCTTGTCGGCTCCCAGTTCGTAGTGGGCGCTGGCATCGATGATGCTCAGCTGGAGTTCGGCCCACACCTCGCCAGCGTCGGCCGGCGAAAGCACGCCCGAGAAGCGGCCGGTCGACCGGAGCCCGTTCTGGATTTCCGGCGTGGCCAGCACTTGCACTGGAGAGATCCACGAGTTGTACTGGTCGACCCGGACCTGGCCGTTCGGGTAACGGTACACGAGCGGCGCGCTCGAGATCGGGGCCGGCGCACTCACGGTGCGCACCCGCACGGACTTCGTGGGGTTGGCCACGGGCGTCGCATGGAGCGGGCCGGTCTGCAGGGCCCAGTACGCCTGGTCGGCGGCCCTCGGCTTGAACATGTCGCACGACACGCCCGTGCCGAGCAGGATCGACACGACGGCGGCAGCGGCAACACGGGCGAAACGGCGGCTTGGGGAGGTTGCTTTCATGGTGGTACTCCGTCAGTGGCCAGTGTCGTGCGCGGATGGCGCTGGATCGGGCTGGGATGGTGGAAGCTTTGGTGGCGGGGCCGTGAAGATGATGGCCGATGGATCCTGCCGCAGTTTCGCGGAAAGCGCTTCCAGGTTCTCGATCGTCTCACCAAGAGACTGAAGCAGCTCTCGCACCGCGGGCGAGTTGGACTTGACCAGGTGGTGGATCCCATCCGCCGCATCGGCGACCTCGCGGATGGCGCGCTGGATCTCCGGGTCCTTGAGGATGACCTGGAGCGCGGCACTGTTGTCCTTGAGCGAGCTCACCAACGCCTTGCCATCCTGCTCGACGAAGCTGTCTGCATCGGCGAGCAACGTGTTGAGCTTGGTGCTGATTCCCTCCAGGTCAAACGCGGCCAGCTTTCGCAGCACGGACTGAATGTCAGAGATCATTTCGTCCAGCACCCCTGGTGCCGAGGGAATGTAGAGGCGCCCGGGCGTCCAGCTCGGCACGAAAGCCGGAGGCGTGCCCGGTCCCGGGTTGCCAAGCTCGAGGAACGAGCCGCCGGTGATGCCGGCCATCTTGGTCCTCGCCCGAATCCCCTCCTTGACGGCCTCTGCCAGGAGTGCCCTGAGATCCTCCTCTGACTGGTCGGGCGACTCAGCGCTCACCTCGAACACGACAGTGACGAGATCTCCGTACCGCTTGTCAAAGAGTGCCTGCGGTCCGCCATATTGGATTCCGGGAAAGGTGAGGTCCGTGACTCGACCCACATTGACTCCACGCAAGGCCACGTTGGACCCGACGGCCAGTCCGGTGACCCCACCGGGGATGTAGGTTTCGGCATCCACTTTCGCTGCGAAGTACATCGGCCCTGCCAAGTAGGCGAAGAAGCCCACCCCGGCTCCCGCTCCCACAAGCACCATGATTCCGGCCTTCCATGCATCTCGATAAGTGTTCACGCTGCCTCCTTGGCTTGGTCTGGTGGGGTCCGGCTCAGGAACTGCCGAACGGCGGTCGGTCCTGACTCGAGAAGGTCCTTTGGAGTGCCGATCGCCGTGATCGTCCTTGACTGGGCATCGAGGAACACCATCCGGTCGGCAATCGCAAAGATGCTGGGGAGCTCGTGGGTCACGACCAGGAATGACCGGCCCGTTGACTCGCAGAATTCGCGGATCAGGCGATCCAGTTCCGCGCTGGTGATCGGGTCAAGGCCTGCGCTGGGCTCGTCCAGCAGCACGATGGGCGGCTCCAGTGCGAGGGCGCGGGCGATCGCCACTCGCTTTTGCATGCCGCCAGACAGTTCGCTTGGGAGCTTGTTGGCGGCGTCCTGCATGAAGACGCTGCTGAGGAGGGACTTGGCCATCTCCACGCGCGCCGGCCGCGCGAGGTGCCGATGGGCCTCCATGGGGAGCAGGACGTTCTCCAGGACCGTCAGGCCGCCGAACAGTGCCCCGCTCTGAAACATGACACCGAGGCTCCGGCGGATGACGCTGAGGGATTCCGCACTCGCCCCAACCAGCTCATGCCCATTGATGGCCAGGCTGCCCGAGACCGGCGGGAGCAGTGTCGCGATCGTCCGCATGAGCGTGGTCTTGCCGCACCCAGACCCGCCAGCGACCACGACAACCTCGCCCCGGCGAACGTCGAAGGTGAGGTCGCGCATCACGGCCTTGCCGTGATAGCCAATGGAGAGTCCACGCGCTGCAAGCAGGAGGTCGTTGGAAGGAATGCTCGTGTCCATGGTCACCATCCAATCGCGTAGAAGATCGCGCCCATGAGGCCGTCGGCCAGAATGACCAGCACGATGCCGGCCACCACCGCGCGGGTCGCCGAGAGCCCCACGGCACCGGGCCCGGCAGCTGTCTGGAGCCCGGCGAGGCAGCCGGCGGCACCGACGAGCAGCGAGAACACGAACATCTTGAAGACGCCCTGCACGAAGTCGTGCGGGTGGACCGAGTGCTTGAGCTGTTCGTAGAAGAAGAGGAACGAGATGTCCTTCCCCCAGAGGACCAAGTACCCACCGAGCAATCCGGCGATGGTGCCGATGATCGAAAGCAGCGGCGTGACGAGGGCGACAGCCAGGATCCTGGGCACGACCAAGAACCTGACGGGTTCCAGATCCAGGGCACGGAGGGCGTCGATCTCGCTGGTCACCGTCATCGTTCCCAGCTCCGCCGCGAAGGCGCTTCCTGAGCGACCCGAGAGGATGATGGCGGTGATCAGGGGCCCCAATTCACGCACCATGGAGACGCCAATCACGATGCCGGTCATCGCGGGCATGCCAAACTGCGCAAAGCTGGGCATGGTCTGGAATGCGATGATGAATCCAACGATGAAACACAGCAACGCCGTGACTGGCAGGGCATCGGCGCTCGAGGCAGCGGCAGCAGAAAAGAAATCGCGCCATCGCATGGTCGCCGGGTGACGGAGCGTGGACGCCATCGCCGCCCCAAGATGCGCCACGAAGCCGATGATCGACACACCGGTGTGCACCGTCGCGATGGCCGACTCGCCAACTTGCTCTACGAATCCGACACGCGCACTGCTCCCGGGGGCCAGGTCCCTTCGCCCGAAGGCTCGAACCATCATGGCCAGGCGTGGGGTCGAAGGCTCATACGTAACGGTGCCGCCAGCACCCCGCACTCGATTCGTGATGGCCACGATCGCGGACAGCTGCGCAAGCGACAAGGGGCGGGTCGGCGGGAGCACGATCCGGACCGACGACGGGCCAGCCATGAGGACCGGCTCGACCTCCGCAAGCCACATGGCATTCACCTCGGCATCGGTTGACCCCGATGAAAGCGAGATGGTGGCTTCAGGGGAGCCCGATCGGTTGGAGTCGGGTCCGCCGCTCGAGTGGGCTAGCGGGATCACGGCGTCAAGAGTCTATCGGCCACAGCTACAGATTGGGCTGATAGCTGGCGCTGCGGCTGCTCGACCCCGAAGAAGATCCATTCTGCGGGATCGTCTCCTGCCCATCGGCGTGCTGGATGCGATCACCCTCGTCTGGGCTGATCCAGCCCTGAACCGAGGAGCTCATGTTGGTGATGTCGCGGCCGGCACCGGCGACCATGTTGCAGCCGGACATGGAGAGCAACGCGAGAGCCGACCCGCCCAGGGCAAGCAGCGCGCGTCCACTGGCACCGGTTGACGATCGCTGCCTGACGAGCACCGTGGCGTGGAGTCTTCGGTGATCCAACATGGAATGGGTATCGGCCTCCCACGTGGCCAAACCACAGTTTTTGGGTGAGTCTCCGGTCACCGCGCAGCCGGTCGGCGGACGAAGGCGGCACACGCTGCCCCCTGCGGCGGCCCCCCCGCCGCGGAAAGTTCCTCGGTGACCAGTCGCCCGAGGTCGCGCGCCGACCTGCCCCCCTCCTGCAACAGGCGCCGGAGCCGTGAGAGTCCCTCCAGGTCGCCGGACGTGCGGAGCCATTCATGGGCCGCATCCGAGAGCACGATGAGCGCCTCGCCGGGGCGGACCACCCGGGTTCTGGAGGAGAGATCGTCGACCGTGGGCGCCGCGGATTCATTCCGGACTGCGTCCGTGAACGGCGCGCCGGACGGAACCCATGTCTCGCCACCAATCATGACCGGTGTCTTGCTGGATCGAACGATTGAGCAGCTTCCAGACGAGGGATCGACCAACATCACCATGATCGAGGTGGATCGCTCCAGCATCACGTCGGCCTTCAGTTCCTCGCGCAATCGGTCAACGGCCTGCTCGAGGTGGGACAACTGGACAGTCCCGCCGATCCGAACCACCTCACGGGCGATCGTGGACATCAACATCGCGCCAATGGGCCTGCCCTTGGCATGGGCCATGACGAGGAGGAATCGCCCGTCGGCGAGCGCGAGCCAATCGAACGAATCGCCCGTTCCAGACTCGCCATCATTCGTGGTCAGCGAAGTGTCGAAGCCAGCAACGACCGGGCTGGGGACAGCGAGGAGCCCACGATGGGCATGACGAGCCAGTTCCAGCTCGATCGCCAGCTGTTCCCCCGACAGCCTCGCCCGTTCCACCTGGGCCATGGCGGCTCGGCGAACCAACGCGTAGACCGAGAGCGCGGCCAAGCCAGAGACAATCATCAGTGCCGTGGTGAGGAGAGTCGACCGCTGGACGTCGGCCAGGCGGGCGATCCATTCTTCTGCCGGATAGTCCACGCCGAGAATCGCCTCGACCCTCCCGTCGGGCCCCCGCAGCGGAGTGTGCGAACTGACCCAATACCCCCAGCGATCGTTCTCTGGCTCGTCGACGAAGATGGCGTCACCGGCGAATGCGGGTTCAACGCCCAGCAACTCGACGGACTCGCCGGGTTCGCTGGCCGCCTCCCGATCCTGGTCAATCGCGCCTGAGTGGTCGTAGTCGGTTTCAGAGTCCACCACGAGGCGATACTGCGGCGTCCCATCGCTGCTGACCTCACGTCGAACCGTATAGATGTCGGCCACCAGGCGAGTCTGGCTGAGCCAGCGAGCCTGTGCCTCAAGGATTCTCCGGCGGGCGACCCCACCCTCCGAATCGGGCGATTCGCCCCCGTCAGTTTCAACGACATGATGCCCGAGCAGTTCTGACTCTCTCGCGTACACCTCAGCGAGTTCAACCAACTGCGTCCGCATCTGCGAGACCTCGCGTTCGCGCCCAATCGCCACCCAATGGGCACCCACCACGATCACCAACACGACACCGACGCCGGACCCAGCCACCACACCCCTCCCCAGGACCTCAGGCCGCACCCATCGCACCACCAAGACCCACAGCACGGCCATGGCGAAAGCAAAGGCCAAGAATGGACCCTCGAGGAGCACCGCAAGTGTGTCAGCCGCCATCGTTCGCCGCGAATGTACTTGCTGCTGGGCACTGGTACCATTCCGAACCGCTCGCGCGGGCATAGCTCAGTTGGTAGAGCGTCAGCTTCCCAAGCTGAATGTCGAGGGTTCGAGTCCCTTTGCCCGCTTTGGTCCGAAGTGCCTAGGGAACAACGGTTTCCCTAACCTGCCGGCGTTCGGCAGAGTGAGCTCACAAAGTGCCAGTCCGTGGAAAGTCCGTAGTAGGTCCGTAGTAGACCCACTCGATTCCGCGCAGGAGAGCCTCACTCATGCCCCGTATCCCAACGATCCGCGTTCACAAAGGGAGCCAGCTCGCCTATGTGCGCCTCAATGGCAAGGACCGCTACCTCGGTCCGGTCGGTTCGTCCCAAGTCTTCGAACGCTACGCCGCGCTCCTCGCCACGCTCGCCGACACCGCGCCAATGCCAACCCAGGCACGCCAGCGCCGCACGCTGGCCTATGAGGCCCGGTATGTCGCCTCCGCGCTGGTCGCCGACGGCAAGAGCCGCGTATGGACCAACCGCATGATGGCCGCCGTGCGCCGCTGCTTCAAGTGGGGTATCGGGGAGGAACTCGTGCCGCCCGACCGCCTGGAGGCTCTCAAGGCCGTCAATGGCCTCCGGCTCGCTCCGCTCGCCTGCGCTGCGGCACTGCACGGCACGCGGAGCGCGGCTGTCATCCCTCGACTCTCACAAGGGGTGGACCGATGAGAGCGACCCGGTCATACACCTGTGACGCGTTGAGAGGCCGCAACCTGAATTACGACTCCACCCTCGAAGCGTTGCTGATTTCCCATCGCAATGACCGACTCGCACCCCCATTCGGTTGGTTTGGGAAGGCTCAAGGCTCTGAAAGGCCATTGCACCACTGCGACCACTCCCCTCGCCGAACGTCTTGTGGCACACATGCCGTGTGGTCATCCGCGCCGCCGAGCGTCCAGGCTGCGCGCGCTGGGAAGCCGGACACTCGTCGCCAGGCCGCACGCCTGCAAGGATCGAATCACCATCCAACTGATGTCCACCTGCCACCATTTCAGTCCGTGCCGCGCGCTGGAGGGGAAGGCGTGGTGGTTGTTGTGCCACCCTTCACCAAACGAGAGCAGTCCCATCACGGGGTTGTTTCGGCTGTGATCGTCCGATCGGTAATCGCGCCATCCCCAGACATGGCATACCGAGTTGATGCTCCATGTGGCGTGATGCAGCAGGAACATGCGAATGAGTCCGCCCCACAACACGCCAAGCGCCGCGCCAGTCCACGTCATCGTGATAAGTCCGCACACGATGCCGGGAAGGATGAGACCGGCGGCCACCCAGACAGGGAACAACCCATTGACCCTCATGATCGTCGGATTGCCCAGCAGATCCGGCACATAGCGATGATTGCTCTCCCGGGTGCGCGTGAAGAGCCATCCGACATGGGCGTGGAGAAATCCCTTCGTCCACCCGATGACCCCGTGAGCGTGAGTGGCGTGTGGGGAGTGCGGATCCTCTTCCTGGTCGGAAAAGCGGTGGTGGCGTCGATGCGTCCCGACCCACCACACGAGTGGCCCCTGTGCCGACATCCCGCCCAGGATCATGAGGAACACGCCGATTGGGGTCGTGGTGACAAACGCCTTGTGCGCGAATAGCCGATGATAGCCGATGGTCACTCCCAGCCCGGTGGCGACGTACATCACGACAAGTGCGATCAGGCTTGACCACTCAAACCAACCACCCCACATCATGTACATCGCGCCCATCACTCCCAACGGAGGGAGCGTCACTGCAGCCAGCATCGCCAGGTGCATCTGCGCTCGGGTGAGATGGGCGGGGGTCGTCGCGGCAACGGCAGTTTCAGGGGTGTCGTGATCTTCGATCGACGAGTCCGGTCTGAGCACTGCAGCACTCTCTGATGTGGTACTGAGCAACGTCCTGACCGCCCTCTCTAGGTATGGAACACTGGCATCACGCGACACGGGGGACGCGACACGGGATACGGGAACTGGGGAACACCGGAATCTAGTCCAGATGGGCCCTGGCAGGGCAGGGCAACCCGCCTACCCCCGCTTCGCCGCCACCGCGGCTTCCTGAGAAGCATCGCGCAAGGAAAAGCGTTGATCGCTCAACTGGCCCTGCCCGTGCGCCTCTGCCTCAACGGTCGTCGTTGGATCCCCGAGCAGCGTTCGCCACCGCCTCAATCGCCCGATCGCTCCACACCTGGACGTGCCCCTCCGTGTCGACCGAGGCCAGCACCCGCCCATCATCGCTCCATCCGACTCCAGCCACCTTGGCAGTATGCCCCTCTAGCATCATCAGTTGCTCGCCAGTGTCCCAGTCCCAGATGCGTACTCGACGGTCTCGACCACCGCTCGCGAGGAGTTCGCGCGCCGGGGAAAGGTCTGCGCACGTCACCATGTCCGTGTGGCCAGAAAACGTGCGTTCGCCTTCGCGAGTCTCTGTGCCTGGCCACCACTGAAGCCATCCTCGAGGTGAAGCCACGGCGAGGCCGTCTCCGACCCCGAGGCATTGGTATCCAGTCCACGGGGCTGAGCGCGGAGCTGAGGCCTGCGTCTCCGGGAACAACCACGAATGGTCCAGGCAAAGGGCCAGAAAATCGCCATCCTCCAGCTCTGCCAGCGTGGCTGCACCAATCCTCGAGTGGTGTGTGACCTCTGCACTGAGCGTCCCATCCGACGCGTACTCCAGGATCCGAGTCCCCGTGACAAGGAGGACCCGCGGGCGAACGATCCTGCCCTTGGGCTCAGCGTCCGCGCGCGAGATGCCCAAGACCGATGTACCGACTGGGTCGGCATCAACCGCGAAGGAGCGCGAATGAAGCGTGTCAAGGTCAGTGATCGTCACGTGCGCGCCGCGCAGGGCGGCATGCCATCGCCCGTCGGAACTTATCGCCGACGCCGCGGCAGGCGGGCCGTCAAGGAGTCGGCGCGCGGTCCCTTGACGAAGGTCTACTCCGAGGACACTCCCACTCGAGAGAAGCAGCCGGGCGGTGTCATTCCCAATCATCCGCAGGGCCACGACGCGCTCGCGCTCTCCGCGAGGCAGGTACCGGAGCTCGCCGCAGAGGTGAAACGACTCAGGGAACGCCAGTCCAAGTGGCGTAGCCACAAGGTGCCGGCCGATCGCCACGGCCAGCCAATGACCCTCGCCAGATGCGGACGGGCCACCAGTCGCTTGGGGATCCAACTCCAGGACTTGCCACACGGGATCTGTATCGCCGAGGCGTCGAAGCGATCGCACCTGCCCCGTGGCTGGATCGCAGAGGTGGAGCCGACCACCTCGATCTCCCAAAGCCAACGTCCTGCCCTGGTCGACAAACTGCACGCTCCAGACGGAATGAATGGTCTCGACATCCAGGCCAGTGGCGTGGCCGCCCGTCTGGCTGACATCCAACACCACGGCGCCGCGGGACAGGCCAAGTGCGATGCGGCCCGAGGCATGATGCGAGGCCATAGCGATGAATCTCGAGTCCGGCTCAACCCAGATTGCCTCGCCTTCGGCGCCACCCACCGGGATTCTCCAGACGTCACCGTCTTCAGTGGCGGCCACGATCTGATCGGCCCCCCAAGGCACCACGATCGTTCCACCACCATACTGACGCGATGCCGCGCCGAGCAACTCTCGCTGAGGGGTGGCGTCGCGGTCGCAGAGGACGGCGCGACCCTGGACGGTTCCAATCACCAGCTGGCCATCCGGCAGAGTGGCCAAGCTGGAGATGCCATCGTCGCCGACTGGTCGGATGGGTTGCCCGACCTCCAACCCCTCGGCATCGTGCCTGACCAGCTCACCGCTCGTGTACCCCACCCAGAAACCGTCGGTGGCGGGATCAGCAACCACAGCATCCACAAAACCGCGCTCGGAGATCACCGTGCTGCTGCCAGTACGAGCGTCAAGCACCTGCACCCCGATCTCCCCTCCGTGAAGCCAACGATGGCCGTCGAGCAGCGGGGCCAGATTCAAGAGATGGTCTCCCCGAGCTGGGTCGGCCAGAGGCAGACTGGCATCGAGCCTTCTGGAGAGATAGCCCGGAAGTGGCGCGGATCCCACGCCCAACGCTTCGGCCTCTCGCAACCTGGCGAGGGCTTCCGTCGTCTCGCCGCGATGCGTGGCCAGCGCAGCCTGCGCGAGGGACGACACTCCAGCCGCATGTCGAGCCCGTTGTTCGCTGCGAATCAGGAGCTGCCCGGCGGCCCCGATCACCAGCAGCAGCGCCGCCACGCCTAGCGCGCGCGCCGGATGCTGCCGTATCACGCGAGCCGCTGCCTCGTGTGGGCGCTGCCGTCGGGCCGAGACTGGACGATCCTGCCGGAGTGCCCGGAGGTCAGCCGCCATCCGCGCTGCAGAATCAAATCTCGCCGAGGGGTCAGGTGCAATCGCCTTGCGCACGATCGCTGCAGCATCCCGCCGATGTCGGCCCTGCAATCGCCCCGCCGAGGCGCCGGCGGCGAGTTTCAATGAGCGTTGCAGGACGAGACCAAGGCTGTACAGGTCGGACCGAACGGTGGGGACGCTGCCTTCGAACTCAAGGCACTCTGGAGCAGAGAAAGAAGGCGTCACCGCACGCACGCCGGCCGCGGCCGTCCCGAAATCAATGAGGTGCGGCACACAAGCCGCGTCGATCAAGATGTTCCCTGGCTTGATGTCTCCGTGAATCACGCCTCGGTCGTGTGCATGTGCCAGCGCGTCGGCAATGCCGGTCACTGCCTCGATGACTTGCGACGGCGTGACCCCCGCTGCCCACGCGTCGATTGGCTGCGACTCCTGGAGCAATTCCATCACGATGAATGGCGTTCGCACCACGCGACCTCCCTCGACACGTCCACAGAGCCCCGCCTGGAACACTCGCGCAATGTATGGGTGATTCAATCGAGCAAGAATGGCGCCCTCGGCCGCGAGCGCGTACTCCACTCGTGGGTCAGCCATTCGCGATGGCAAGATCTTCACTGCGACGCGCCGGCCGGTCCCCAACTGGTCAGCTGCATAGACGTCGCCCATGCCGCCACGCCCAATGAGTTCGCGGATGACACAGTCGCCCACATCAACGTCCACCATCGGGTCATGCTCGGAATCAGGCACGACCGTGGGCGTGACGTCTGGCGCGGCCGCGCGTCGCGGCAGAAATGGGACGAGCGAGAGGAGCTCATCCAGGAGCGACGACCCACCGGGATACCGGTCGCGGATCCAGCGCTCCCGCGCCTCGGGTTCGACCTGCGCCACTTCCGCGAGCGCATCCACCACCTCCGAGTGACCAGGCTCGTCACCCATCGGGGGGAAAGGATGCTTTGGTTCGGTCGCGATGGGAGTGTCCCGGCCCCGCGGGCCTCGAGGGAGGAATCGAATCTACCGCTGCGAACCCAATTCACGTCGCAGCCACGCGTGGGCGAACAGTCGATAGTTGTCGACCGTTCGCTTGGAGCATCCCAGGACCTCCGCCGTCTGGGCGACTGACAATCCTGCAATGGCACGAAGCCATACGACATCGGCAGCCATGGGCGCATGGACTCTCAACTTTTCGAGTGCATCGGGCAATTCCGAAGTTGCCAGTTCCATCATGTCGTTAAATGATTCAACCGCGGCCACCTCCGACTGGAGGACCCGGGGCGTCGCCCCACCTCCTCGCTTGAGCCGCCGCGCTGTCCGTCCATGGTCAATGACGACCTGGCCCATCGCCCTCGCCATGGATCCAAAGAAGTGGCGCCGGTTGTCCCACTGGGTCGGCGTCTCGGCCCGGGTGAGGCGCAGGTACACCTCGTGAACCAGCGTGGCATCTCCAGGCATCTGAGGGTTGGCGCCGCCATGGAGGACTGCTCTTGCCATTCGGCGAAGGTCCTCGTAGATGAGTGTCCAAAGCGACTCGCACGCTGCGTGGTCCCCCTGCTGCGCCATGGACAGAAGCTTGGTCACCTCGCTGACGCCAACACCACAGGGCGGCACGGCGACGACACCACCCGCTGGCGCTTGCACTTTCGGAGCAGCCATCGAATCCATCTCAGGATCGAGAGTACCCCAGCAACCGCCAAATGCAAGCCAGTGGACTTGAAATTCGATAGCACCGGTCTCCAGGGGCACTGCGACCGTCAGGAAGCGGGGCCGCGGGTGTTGAAGAGGATCGCGGCGATCACCCCAGGCACCCAACCAACGCAGGTGAGCACGATCGTCAGCACTATGGGACCGCACCCCTTGTCAAGGACCGCGA
Organism: Planctomycetia bacterium; assembly: GCA_005776885.1. Classification (GTDB taxonomy): domain Bacteria; phylum Planctomycetota; class Phycisphaerae; order Phycisphaerales; family SM1A02; genus SXOD01. The sequence goes on along the minus strand of SXOD01000006.1, from coordinate 657 downwards.
GCGGTGGGAGGAGGATGCAGAGTAGGACTCGGAGGAGGGTCACGTGCTGCCCAGATGGTGGCGTTCGGATGCTTGTGGGGCCGCGCCCGTCGCTAGGCGTGGGTTGGAGCCAAGGTGAGCGACTCCACGATCGAGTTGAGTGTTGCGCTGGGCCGCATGAGGACCGCGGTCCGCACGGGGTCGGGCTGATAGTAGCCGCCCAAGTCGACGGCCTTCCCGGCCCGCGGAGTGAGTTCGGCTTGAATCGTGGACTCTTCGGCAATGAGCGAATCGGCAATCGGCGCGAAGAGCGCGGCAAGGGCGGCGTCTTCCCGCTGCGTTGCGAGGGCTTCTGCCCAGAAGCGTGCGACGAAGTAGTGCGTCGCTCGATTGTCGGGCTCACCCGCCTTGCGCCCCGGTGCCTTGTTCTGGAGGAGGTATTGCTCAGTCGCGGCGTCGAGGGTCTTCGCGAGAACCGCCGCGCCGGCGTGGCCGTGCGTCGCGGCGATGTGTTCAAACGAGACCGCCAGGGCCATGAACTCACCCAAGCTGTCCCATCGGAGGTGATTCTCGGTGGTGAACTGCTGCACATGCTTGGGGGCCGAGCCACCCGCACCGGTCTCAAACAGCCCGCCACCTGCCATGAGCGGCACGATGGAGAGCATCTTGGCGCTGGTG
>SXOD01000062.1 GCA_005776885.1 Planctomycetia bacterium | reverse complement strand
TATGGTTGCACCACCTGCATCGGCAATTCTGGCCCGCTCCCGGACCACATTGGCGCCGCCATCGTGAAGGGTGACCTTGCCGTGGCCAGCGTGCTGTCCGGGAACCGGAACTTTGAGGCCCGGGTCCACCAGGACGTCAAGGCCAACTACCTCGCCAGCCCGGCTTTGGTCGTGGCGTACGCGATTGCCGGAACGGTGGACATCGACCTGGTCACCGAACCGCTGGCGCACGATGCCGCTGGGCAGCCGGTGTTCCTCCGCGACATCTGGCCGACGCAGGCCGAGGTGGATGCGGCCGTCGCCTCCAGCGTCCAGCGCTCGATGTTCGAGAAGGAGTACGCGGACTGCTTCCGAGGCAGCGACGAGTGGCGCGCGATTGCCGTGTCCGGAGGCGACATGTATGCCTGGGATGGTTCCAGCACGTACATCCAGGAGCCGCCGTTCTTCACTTCCCTTTCGCTGGGCGAACCGGCACCCTTCACGCCGATCAAGGGGGCGCGACTGCTGGCCATGCTCGGCGACAGCGTGACGACCGACCACATCTCGCCCGCAGGCAGCATCAAGACGGACGGCCCGGCCGGTCGGTACCTGAGCGACCATGGGGTGCCGGTGAGCCTGTTCAATTCATACGGCTCCCGACGCGGCAATGACCGGGTCATGACGCGCGGGACCTTCGCGAACACGCGCATCAAGAACGAGCTTGCCCCGGGCACCACCGGCGGCGTGACCACGGACTTCACGGATGGCGCGGTGAAGCCGATCTTCGACGCCAGTGCCAGCTACGCCAGCGCCTCGACGCCGCTCCTGGTGATTGCGGGCAAGGACTACGGGATGGGTTCCAGTCGCGACTGGGCCGCCAAGGGCACGATTCTCCTGGGAGTAAAGGGCGTCATCTCCGAGAGTTTTGAGCGCATTCACCGCTACAACCTGGTCGGCATGGGGGTGTTGCCCATGACGTTCCGCGCCGGCGAGACCCGTCACACGCTCAAGCTCAAGGGTGACGAGACATTTGAAGTCGACGTGCCGACCCACCTGCGCCCGCGGCAGGACCTCAAGGTGATCGCGCGACGTCCCGATGGGACCACCGTGGAGTTCACGGTGCTCTGTCGGGTCGATACCCCCGTCGAAGTGGAATACATGCGCCACGGCGGCATCCTGCAGACCGTGCTTCGGCGCATGGCCACGGCCTGATCGCCGTCGCGCCTGGCCTCCCGGCCATTTGGCTTCGCTGCGGGAAATCGGGCCATTCGCTGCGACACTGTGGCGTGGGCGATCCGCTCTGCCAACTCCTGGGCCTCACTCGAACACGGCCACGCATCGATTCCGCCACCACGGAGGATCGACGATTGCGATGTCACCGGTGCGGCGCGCCGCTCTCGCCATCGCATTTCGATCGCGGCTGCGAACGGGAGATGGGGGCCCTCGACCAGGTCATCGTCGGGGGTGCACACCGCGGCGAATGGAAGGCCTTGCTTCACCAGGCCAAGTTCTCGCAAGACCCCGCCGCCCTGGAGGCGTTGGCCCAACGTCTCTTCACGACGTTGGATGGGAGGGCCGGACTTCCCGCGCCTGGGGCCCGCATCGTCCCCATCCCCTCACCGTGGTGGCGCGTGCTGGTGCGAGGTGGGAGCCACACCATGACGCTCTCAAGGCACCTCGCGGCCCGCTATGGGTGGGTGACCTGCCCAATGCTTCGCCGTGCCGGGCGGGGTGCCAGGCAACGAGGGGCGACCCGGCAGGGGAGGGTCGGGGCTGAGTCGTCCCGATTCACGCACTGCAGGGGCATGGACGGTGCCCGCGACCCTCATTTCGGAGCGGTGAGCGCAGTTTTGCTCGTGGACGACGTGTTGACAACGGGCGCCACACTGCAGGATGCCGCCACAGCCATCCGGTTGGGTGGAGAGCCTGTCAGTGCGATCTGGGGGCTCGCGTTGTCGTCAGAGGATTGATAACACGCTGTGCCACAGCGATTTACAACCCACCCACACCGCGCCGGTCGCGCCCTGATAGCCAGCCCTCGCCTTGCCATCTGGGCAATCGGTCAAGCCAAGACTTGCACCCACTTGACATTGGCGGCGGTTTCGCTACACTTCCCCTTCTCGCCACTTTTGGCGAGCGTTTCGCTGACCCGGTGCTCGCACTGGCCGCGGGACGATCTCTGACAACCGAGCCGTTGGATAAGCGCTACGAGGATGCGTCCTTCCGATGAAGCTGGATCGCTCCAGCCCATTGGGAAGAATCCCCCGGACCCGTCACAGGTTCCGGTGCGGACATCCTCGAGCGAACGCCAAAGTGACGGTCAATTCTGCAATCGTCCAACGCCGAAAGGCAGTTGGCGAGGATGTCTGCGAAACGGCTGGAAACTCGATCGGACGACGCCCATGAGGCCGACCTCCCCGAGTGTCCCGCCGCACCTCGCAGTAGGTGACAAAAGTCGACCGAGCCATCGCATCTGCGGTGGCTCGCCAGGCAAAGCTTCAACCTGAAGTAAATGGGCTTCGGCCCATATTAATCAATTGAAGAGTTTGATCCTGGCTCAGATTG
>SXOD01000061.1 GCA_005776885.1 Planctomycetia bacterium | reverse complement strand
GGCGTGATGACCAAGCTCATCGAGCGCAACACGACGATCCCCACGAGCAAGAAGGAAACGTTCTCCACGGCCGCCGACAACCAGACGTCCGTGACGATCCATGTCCTCCAGGGCGAGCGTGAGTTTGCCAAGGACAACCGGTCGCTCGGGCGATTTGACCTCACGGGGATTTCGTCCGCGCCACGCGGGATGCCCCAGATCGAGGTGGAGTTCAGCATCGACGCGAACGGCATTCTCAACGTCAAGGCCACCGACAAGGCGACCAGCAAGGCGCAAGAGATCAAGATCACCGGTTCCAGCGGCCTCTCCAAGGACGAGGTTGAGCGGATGCGCCAGGAAGCCGAGGCCAATGCGGCGGCCGACAAGGAGCGCCGCGAACTCATCGACCTCAAGAACCAGGCCGACCAGGTCGTCTACCAGGTGCGCAAGCAGCTCACCGAGGCCGGCGACAAGGTCCCGCAGGACGCTCGAGGTCGCATCGAGGCGGCACTGGACGGACTGGAGCGTGCGGGCAAGAGTGAGGACAAGGCGGCCATCAACGCCGCCATGAAGACACTCAATGACGCTGCGCAGGAGCTGGCCAAGATCCAGTACGAGTCCGCTTCGGCCGGCGCTGCGGGTGGCGCTGCCACTCCAGGTGCCAACCAAGGCGGCGCGGCGGGCGGCAAGGGCGGCGACGATGTCATCGATGCCGAGTTCGAGGTCAAGGACGGCCAGTAGCGCACCGGTGGGCATCTTGGGCCGTTGAATCGGCTCCGGACCCCGATTGACACGGGCCCGATCGCCTTGGGCGGTCGGGCCCTTTTCGATGGTGGATGGACGTCGCCCCCGTGCATCGCCACTACAATCAATGATTGACGCACAGACCGTCGCCCTGACCCGGTTCGTGGCCGGTTCGCAGCGACTGATTCTTCCGCGCCCCATGCACGCCATCCGTGGCATCGCCGTCAGTCCTGGCATCGCCTTCGGGCGAGCGCTGACGCTTTCCAGCACCGTCGACAACGTCGAGTTCCGGACGGTGGCGCCGGACCTTGTGGCCGCCGAGCTTGTCCGCCTGCAGCATGCGCTGGAATCGACCTGCCAAGACCTCGACCAGCTGGTCGAGAGCACCCGGGCGCGGCTTGGCGACGAGCCAGCCAAGATTTTCGAGTTCCACCGCAGCATCCTCAGGGACGAGTCGCTCATCCGGATGATGCGCGGCGACATCCAGCGCGAGCACGTGGTCGCGGAATACGCCGCGAGCGAGGCGCTCCAGAAGTTCGCGGCGACCCTGCGCGCGGTGGAGGACGAAGCCTTCCAGAGCAAGGCGGCCGACGTCGTGGATGTCGAGCGCCGGCTGGTCGGCGCACTGATGGGGGCCAGCGATGAGCGACTGAAGCGGCTGGAAGGGCCCGTGGTCGTCGTCGCACACGAGCTGACACCAACCCAGGCTGCCGAGCTCCACCGACTTCGCGTGGTGGCGTTTGCCACTGACGGCGGCGGGCTCACCAGCCATACATCCATCTTTGCGCGTGCCCTGGGGATACCGGCGGTGACTGGGTGCACCAACGCCACCGAGCTGGTGGAGGAGGGCGATGAGCTCATCGTCGACGGTGACACCGGGACCGTGATCGTTCGGCCCAACGACGAGGCGCGCGCGCACTACGCGGTGGAGTCCGGGCGGATCGCCGAGCGCCGCAAGGCGTTGCTCGCCGTGGCCGGGGAAGAATCCATCACGCGCGATGGCGTCCGGATCGAGCTGCTGGGCAACATCGAACTCCCGGAGGAGATCCCGTTCATCTTTGAGAACGGCGGCGAAGGTGTGGGGCTCTACCGCACGGAATACCTCTACCTGACGACTGGCCGGACCCCCACGGAGCAGGAGCACTACGAGGCGTACGTCGAGGCCGTGCGGCAGTCGGCCGGTCGGCCACTGACCATGCGAACGCTTGACTTGGGTGCCGACAAGTACACCCAGGAGCACTTGGAGGAGCCCGAGCGAAACCCATTCCTCGGCCTGAGGAGCATTCGATTCTGCCTGGATCGGCCAGCCATCTTCAAGACGCAGCTTCGGGCGATGCTCCGCGCCAGCGCCCACGGACCGCTCAAGATCATGTTCCCGCTCGTGTCCACCGTCATGGAGCTGCGACAGGCCAAGATGCACTTGCGCGACGTGGCCGAGGAACTGGAAGAGGAAGGGATTCCCTTCCAGCGGGACGTGGCGGTCGGAATCATGATCGAGGTCCCGAGTGCGGCCATCATGGCTCGTTCGTTTGCCGGTGAAGCGGATTTCTTCTCGATCGGGACAAACGACCTGATTCAGTACACCGTGGCAGTGGATCGAGGAAACGAGAAAGTGGCTTCTCTCTACTCACCGGCACACCCTGCCGTCCTGCAACTAATCAAGTCTGTCATTAAGGCAGCAAAGCATTCTTCCATCGACGTGAGCCTGTGCGGGGAGATGGCTGGCGACCCCTTGTTCACGATCTTGTTGGCTGGGCTCGGATTGCGTACATTCTCCATGTCTCCCAGCCAGCTTCCTTCAATCAAGAGGCTGGTGCGGGGCATGGATATAGGACATTGCGAATGGGTCGCGCGTCGCGTTGGCTCGTTCGAGGCGGATCGGCAGGTCATCAACTACCTGCGCGATGAAACACGACGGATCGACCCCGAGGCTCTTGTCGGACAATTGCACTGACCAACGCGGTCAGGACCGACGGGACCCTCCCAACAAGGACCAAGACTCAGAACAGCGCGGCCAGGACAATCGCGGTTGAGTGGACCAATGCGGGGCCTCGTGCCCCGGCCAAACCCTCCTGCGACCCCCTTGGCGACTTCGCGCGGTTCAAGTCGGCACGCATACCCGGATGACCTTCCCACTTGGGAATTCGAGCGGACCCGCCCCATGCCAGCAACCGTGCCCTCGGGCACGCGCCTGGCGTGGTGATGTTCCGCTGACTCCGGCCGTGCGTGCCACAACTCGCCGCGACAATGCGGCAGGACACTGTGATGCACGCGAACGAAATCGAATCGACTGAAACGACCCCAGAGTCCGGCACCCCCGCTCCGGACCACGCCACCGACACCGCGCCGACCGCCGGCGGAGACGTTGCTGGCGACGCCGCCGCGGACAAGCCGAAGCGGGCACGTCGCCGCAGCCCCACGAAACCACGGAAGGTCACGGCCAAGTCCACGGACTCCGACGCAGAGGACTCATCGGAGGTCCCCGCGGCGGGCGATGGCGAAGGGCTTGGCCTGGCGGCCGAACGCTCTGGAACTGGAGCTGGAACCGGGGCTGGAACCGGGGCTGCGGAGGGGACTGACGACGCCGATCGGGCCGACGCCGACGCCGACGCCGCTGGCGACGGCGACGGCGACGGCGACGGCGATCATGGCGGAAACGGCGATCACCCGGACGATGCCGATGACGTCGAGGACTCCGACGAGGACGATGCCGACTCCGGTGAGGACGACGACGCTTCCGGGGAAGAAGGCGAAGACGGCAAGCCCAAGAAGAAGCGGCGCGACCGCAAGGAACAGCGACGGGAACGGTTCGGCGTGCAGACCGCGCTGGAGCCGCCGCCGTTCGGGCCATCGATCATGCTGGTCGAGGAGTCGGTGGGAGACGAGTGCCGCGTGGCCGTGCTCGAAGAGGGCCGGCTGAGCCACTACTTCGCCGAACGTGAATCGAACAGCACCAACGTTGGCTCGATCTACAAGGGGCGCGTGGCCAATGTCGAGCCGGCCATCCAGGCGGCGTTCATCGACTTCGGCCAGGGGCAAAACGGTTTCCTCCACGTCTCCGACCTGCACCCGAAGTATTTCCCGGGCGAGGAGGTCACGGAGCGCGTGGGCAAGAAGATCGCGCGGCGCGATCGCCCGATGATCCAGGATGCGCTCCGGCGCGGCCAGGAAATCATCGTCCAGGTCATCAAGGAAGGGATCGGCACGAAGGGGCCGACTGTCACGAGCTACATCTCGATTCCCGGCCGATTGCTGGTGATGATGCCGGACATGGACAAGGCCGGCGTCAGCCGAAAGGTGGCCGACGAGGACCAGCGGCGCGCGATGCGCAAGATCCTGGATTCGCTTGAGCTGCCCGAGGGCTGCGGATTCATCCTGCGAACCGCCGGGCTGGACCGGAGCAAGAGCGAGCTGCAGCGAGACGCGGCCTACCTCGAGAGGCTCTGGACGGCGATGCGCAAGCGCATCGACAGGACCGGTGGCCCGTGCGAGCTCTATACCGAGGGCGATCTGCTGATCCGCACCCTGCGCGACCTGGCCGACCCCTGCATCAAGTCGATCGTGGTCGATTCACCGGCCGCGTTCGATCGAGCCCAGATCTTCCTGGACATCGTGGCGCCTGGCACCGGCCCCAAGCTGCACCACTGGACCAAGCAGGCCCCCCTCTTCACGGCGTTCCGCGTCGATGAGCAGGTGGCCCTGATCCACGCCCGCGAAGTCCCGCTTCCATCGGGCGGCGCGCTGGTGTTTGACGAGGCGGAAGCGCTTGTCGCGATTGACGTGAACTCCGGCCGCAGCCGCTCCGCCAAGGACAGCGAGACCAACGCCTACCAGACCAACATGGAAGCCGTTGAGGAGATCAGCCGCCAGCTGCGATTGCGTGACGTGGGCGGCCTCATCATCAACGACCTCATCGACATGCGGCTGCCTCGGCACCGCCGCGCGGTCGAAGAACGATTCGCCGCGCTCCTCAAGCGGGACCGGGCCAAGACGACCCTCCTCCCCATCAGCGACCTGGGCATGGCGGAGATGACCCGCCAGCGCATGCGTCCCAGCCAGCGGAAGGCCAACTACACAGCCTGTCCTCACTGCCATGGCTCCGGCGAGATCCGGATGCCTGACGTGGTGGTGGGCGACATCGTGCGCCACTGCGCCATGCTCCTCTCCCACTCCAGCATCCGTCGCGTGGAGGCGGTCTGCAGCGTGCGCGTCGCCAGCGAGATGCTGGGTCGCGGGCGCAGGCTGATCAACGCCATCGAGGACCGGAGCGGGAAGCTGGTCGATGTCCGCATCAGCGAAGCTTTCGCGGCGGATCGATTTGAGGTCTACGCGTACGACGAGCGTGGCGCGGACATCGAGGTGGAGCGGCTCCCGACCATGCCGCGGCCCAACGTGGCCGACCTGCCGACGGAGCTCACGGAGGAGCTGGAACAGGAGCTTGACGCCGAGAGCGAGAGCCCGCGTCGCCGGCGCCGGCGGCGGAAGCCCGCGCCTGCCGATGCGACGGCCATCGCGCTGGCCGGCGGTTTTGATGACCTGCCGCCCATCGATGGCAGCGAGACCTCACTGCTGGAAACCATCAGCCGACGTGAACGCGAGCAGTCTCGGCAGGAAACACGGGAACCCAAGGAGCGGGAGCCATCGGGTCGCGGCCGATCCCGCCGGGAACGCGGTCGCGGCGGCTCCGCTCGCACGGACGAGTCGCCTCGGCAGCAGCCAGCGAATCGAAACTCCCAGGAGGCGAGTGGGGACGGCGGTGGGGCCGCCGGCGGCAAGCGCCGCGGGCGCCGGCGTCGCGGGCCACAGCAGGCCATCCTGGTGCCAGGCGAGCCCGTCCCCATGGATCGATGCGAGACGGCATTGCTGGCACGACACCACGGCGTCACCACCGAGGAGTTGCTCGCGAAGTTGCGCGAGGTGGTACCGGCGGACCTGGAGCACTTCACCACGGAAGATCGGCACATGCTGCCGTGCGAAGTGGTGCACTACGTGCGCATGCATTTCACGCCCGTCCCCGCTGATGCGGTCGCGCCGCAGGACGAATCCAATCCGGAGAGTGACGACGGCGAGCCGAACAACGGGTCACCCGCCGATTCTGGTGATGGCGGAGAGGGCGACGGTCGCCGCCGTCGCCGTCGCCGCCGCGGTGGTCGTGGGCGTCGCGGACAGGATGGCGAGGCAGCCGTTGCCGTGGCCACCTTCGAGCACCAGGAGGTGCCAGCACCAGCACCGGCACCGGCACCGACACCCTCACCGGCACCGACACCCTCATCGGCACCCGCCGAGCCGGTGGCCGCCGCACCCGGCTGGAAGCCACTCCGATCGCTCTATGGCGCTGCGATGCGTCGACTGCGACCCGGTGAGGGCGGCAGCCCGCGCGAGGGATGATGCCCCAACCGCGACGCGTCATCCTGTTGGGGGCGTCGGGTTCGATCGGCCAAAGCACGCTGGAGGTCTTGGAGGACCTCAGCCAGCGAGGCGAGCGTTCATTCACTCTCGTGGGTGCTGCCGTGCGACGAAGTGCGTTCGCACTCCAAGGCATCGCGTCGTCGCATCCGCTGGAAGCCGTGGCCATCGCCGAGGAAGCAACCGCTGGGGAGGCGTCGAGCGAGGTTCGCCGTGCGGATGGTCGACTCGTGCCCGTGTGTCGGGGGCCGCGCGCAGCGGTCGAACTGGTGGACGCGGTGGCCCGGCCTGGCGACCTGGTGGTCGCCGCGATGGTCGGTGCGGCTGGCATCGAACCCGTCCTGGCAGCCCTCGCCCGCGGTTGCGACGTGGCCCTCGCCAACAAGGAGACGTTGGTGGCCGCTGGTGCGGTCGTGATGGCTGCGGCCCGTCAGCACCACGTGCGGATCATCCCGGTGGACAGCGAACACAGCGCGGTGGCACAGTGCCTGCTGGGGTTGCCACGTGGCTCGGACGACGTCGCGCGCGTCGTGCTGACCGCCTCCGGAGGGCCGTTCAGGACCTGGACCCACGAACAGCTGCGCGCGGCCACTCCCGCGCAGGCCCTGAAGCATCCCACGTGGGCCATGGGGGCCAAGGTCACCATTGACAGCGCGAGCCTGATGAACAAGTCGCTGGAACTGATTGAGGCGCACTGGCTGTTCGGGCTGGAGAACACTCGACTCGGTGCCGTCGTGCATCCCCAGTCGATGGTGCACGCGATGGTGGAGTGCCGCGATGGCAGCGTCCTTGCGCAGCTCTCTCCTCCCGACATGAGGCTTCCGATCCAGTGCGCGCTCTGCTGGCCGGATCGCGTCGCGGGGCCTGCCCGGCGCGTGGACTTCGCTTCGCTGGGGTCGCTGACCTTCGAGGAGGTGGACCACGCGCGATTCCCGGCCTTGCTCCTGGCGGGCGAGGTGATTCAGGCTGGCGGCACGAGCGGTGCGGTGCTCAACGCCGCCAACGAAGTGGCGGTCGAGGCGTTCCTCTCCGGCCGCCTTCCGTTCACCTCCATTGCGGGAATCGTGTCGGACACCCTCGACTCGGTCGCTGCGCACGACGCTTCCTCACTGGAGGCGGTCCTCGCCGCCGACGGCGCGGCTCGAGCCGCAGCCTCGGCGCTCCTTCCCTCCTAGACTCCCTGCCCCATGGTTTCCTCCGCTGCGTATCTGGCCCTGACCATCATCGGCTTCGGGCTCCTCATCCTGATCCACGAGGCTGGCCACTTCCTCATGGCCAAGCGCGCGGGCATCCGCGCCCATCACTTCGCGATCGGATTCGGGCCGATCCTGCTCAGCTACCGACCTGGGGTCGGATTCTCTGCCGGCTCCACCGAGGCGGCGACGATGGCCAAGCTCCGGGCCGCTCTCCAGGAAGAAGCGCTGCCGAACCAGGTCAGCGAAGTCGCTCGCGGGCTGCTCACTCGCGCTGGGATCGGCGAGACCCAGTACGAACTTCGAGCCCTCCCCCTCGGCGGATTCGTCGGGATGGCTGGTCAGGACGATGCGGACCCGGGTGCGCGGAGTGACACCGAGGGTTCGTTCAATCGCGCCAGCCTGCCGGCGCGGATCTGGGTGATCTCCGGGGGCGTGATCGCCAACCTCATCCTCGGCGTCCTGCTCTTTGGCATTGCGTTCTGGCATGGCGTCGAGTTCGAGGCCCCGACGCTTGGCCCCATCTCGCCGGGGACGCCCGCGGCCGAGGCCGGTCTGCGCGCAGGTGACACGATCGTCTCGATCGATGGTGCACCCATTGAGACCTTTACGGACTGTCGCGTAGCGACCGCACTCGGCGGTGAGGGTGCGGCATTGTCTGTCGTGGTGAGCCGCCCCATGCCGGACGGCCGCCATGAGTCAGTGACCTTGAGCGTGACCCCGAAGGATGCCGGGTCCGGCATCAGGCAAATCGGGATCCGTCCGTCCACCAGCCTGCTCATCAACCCCAGCACCCTTCGTCCCTCCCAACGGGTCGCCATCGAATCGCTGGCGCCCTCGTTGGCTGGACCGCTCGGCGGCGACGCCGTGATCAGGATCACCAAGGTTGGAGGCGATGCGGTCGAAACCTGGGCCATGCTCGACAGCGCGTTCGAGCAATCCCTGGGCCAGCCGATCGGCATCACGGCCCAGGTGGGGGAGGCGTCCATCACCGCCGACCTGGATCCACTCCCGCCGCTGCCCCTGGTGGATATCGCATCAGGCCCCGACGTCGTTCCGACGCTTGAGTACTCGCTGGCGGGACTCAGCCCCTTGACGATGATCGGCGATGTCCTGCCCGACTCTTCCGCGGCCGGGAAGCTTGAGCCGCACGACATCGTGCTGGAACTGGGTGGAATCACGGGGCCGCTTCGGCAGGATTTCCGCGAAGCGGTGACCTCTGCGCGAAACCGGAACGTGGCCTGCGTGATCGAGCGTCGAGGCGAAAGGCACGACGTCACGCTGGCCGTGCCGGCTTCGGGCGTCATTGGCGTGCACCTTCGGCTCGCGATGGACGACAACCGGGTCGCACGCCCGTCGGCCCTGTGGCGCGATCCATCGTCGGCGAGCGCGCAGCCCGAATCGACTCCAGCCGCCACCGCGGGCGTGGCACCCCTGAGCCGGATCGTTTCGGTGGACGGCGAGGCCGTCGCTCCCGGGGCCGCCTGGGACATGGCGGCCACTCGAGCCAGGCAGTCCGCGGCTGGTGCTGGTGGGGAATCGTCCGTTCAGTTCCGACTTGATCTCGCCGGGCCGGCGGAGGCCGGGGCGACCAACGCAGCCAACGACGAGTTCGAGGTCACGTTTGATGGCTGGGTGCTTGCCGCCGAACGCGGCGCCAAGTGGGGCAATCCACTTCCCCCGGACTTGTTCCAGCCCAATCTCACCATCCTTTCGGCAGCCGGGCACCCGATCCAGGCCGTGTCGATGGGATTCCGCCAGACCGGCGCGATCCTGACCAACGTCTTCCTCACGCTTCGCGGCCTCTTCCGTGGCGACGTCGGCGTGAACCAGCTCTCGGGACCCATCGGCATCGTGCACGCCGGGACCGTGGCCGCTGAGCGAAGCGTGTGGTACCTGGTCTTCTTCCTCGCGCTGATCTCGGTGAACCTCGCGTTCCTCAATGCCTTGCCGATTCCGATCGCCGATGGCGGCCACATGGTGTACCTCCTGTGGGAAGCGATCACCGGCAGGATGCCATCGCCTCGATTCCAGAATGCCGCAGCGCTCGTCGGCTTGCTCTTCTTCGTGGGACTCTTCCTGCTCACCTTCTACAACGACGTCCTCCGACTCCTGTCGTGAGCGACCGGCGCACCATCCTCGTCACCGGGGCATCCAGCGGCATCGGCGCCGCCGTGGCGCTCGCGGCGGCGGCAGAGGGCTGGGACGTCGTGCTCACGGGGCGGGACGCCGATCGACTGCATCTCACGGGCGCCGGGTGTGCCTCGCACGGCGCGCACTCCGTGACGGCCATTCGCGCCGACTTGGATTCGCCGTGGAAGGCGGCCGGGACCATCGCTGCGGCTGCCGCCGACGCTGGGCTGCGACTTGACTCCATCGTGAATGCAGCGGGCGTGGCGGCGTTCCAAAGCATCGAAGCGACGGACCCGACTCACTTTGATCGCACGATGCGCATCAATGCGATTGGCCCGGCGGCGATCATCGCCCGGAACTGGCCGGACCTGGTGGCCGGTGGGCGCGGGCGCATCGTGAACATTTCCAGCATGTCCAGCGTGGACCCGTACCGCCACCTCTTCGCATATGGCGCAAGCAAGGCCGCGATGGACAACCTGACCCGATCGAGTGCCGGCGACGGTGCATCGGTTGGCGTCAAGGCGTGGAGCATCCTTCCGGGAGTGGTGGAGACGCCAATGCTGCGGACGCTCTTCTCGCTCGAGCAAGTCCCGGCTCATCGGGCCTACCAGCCCGAATCGATTGCACGCCTTGCCATCGACCTCATCGCCGACCGACGGACGGAGCCGAGTGGCACGCTGATCGAGCTCCGTGCGGACCCGTGAGGATCGACCCGGAGCCTTCGCGGCGAGTCACGCGCGGCGCGTCGTGGCTCGTGCCATGTCCCGGCGGTCTTCCTTCGCCTTCAGTGCCTCGCGCTTGTCGCCCTTCTTGCGACCGAGTGCGATCCCGAGAAGCACCTTCACCCGGCCCTTCGAGAAGTAGACCTTGAGCGGCACCAGGCTGGTGCCCTTGGCCTTCATCCCAATCGCCAGTCGCTCGATCTCCTTGCCATGCGCCAGAAGCCTCCGCACCCGGCGCGGCTCATGCTGGTGTTGTGGAAGCGCTTGCGGATACTCATCGATGTGGACCTCATGCAGCGTGAGCTCGCGCGGGTGCAGTCGCGCCATGGCGAAGCCATTCGCGAGCGTGATCCGGCCGTTCCGAATGCTCTTGACCTCGCTGCCCGTCAACGAAATCCCCACTTCCACGGTGTCGAGCACCTGGAAGTCAAACCGGGCCTCACGGTTCTCGATCGTGGGAGCCATGGGCCCCTTCCGTCCCTTGTCTTGGCGTTTGGCGGCCATCGGCCAAGGCTAGCGGCGGCTTCCGCCTGCCCCTCCCCATCGCAAGTTGCCGCCATCGCCACCTGGTCGATCGCGGTGAAACTCGTCTCGTTTCCCATCGAAGGTGATTCGCCGACCGTGCACCATGTAGTCCGATAACACGACCTTGGAGAATCGATTTTGCGCGTCATTGGAACAGCAAACCAACTCCATCCGAAATCCATCCGAAGTTCCCAATAGTTCTTGGAATCAGCCCCTGCTGTGTCAGACTCACCTATGTTGCACTGGCTGTTTCTTTGCAGCCAACCCCCCACGACCGCAACCTCGCGGAAAACTAGTCAGGAGACAGGATGAAGACTCGATTGACCGTTGCATGTGCGCTGCTCGCTGCGGCTACGACCCTGCTGGCCACGTCGCACGCCCAGGTGGCCCCCGCCGGCCCCGATGATGGCATCGCCCCACTCTCGGTGCAGGCGAAGCGCGCGTTCTTGGAGTCGCATCCCGGCACCGCGCTCTCCGTCCGCGATGGACGCATCGCGCGCGTCTACGGCGAGG
>SXOD01000060.1 GCA_005776885.1 Planctomycetia bacterium | reverse complement strand
GGCGGTGGCGGCGGCGGTGGCGGCGCGTTGCTCGATGTCGACATGACGTCAAGCGCCACCGTCACGGTCGAGCCCCGGAGACCGGCCGCGCCTACTGCTTCCGGCGGTACGTGATTCGCATCTGCAAGGTCTCGGTCCCATTGGGTCCGGGTTCGTAGCTCTCCAAGACGAGGGTGTCCTTGCCATCGAAGGTCTGCACGCCGCGCATTGGCTTGGTGCCACCCCTGAGGATGTCGGGGTCGGTGGTGTCCCAGTCAATCCTTCCGGAGCCGGACCCACCCTTGCCGATGCCGCTGGACCAGCCCGTCGACATGCTGTCGAACCAGATGTAGAGAAAGCACGCTCGCGCGTTGTCGTAGCAGAGGTACCCGGTTCCCTCGAACGGGGGACCGTCGGGTCCCATTGTCCCTTTGTAGTCCTGGCGCAGGAATCGATTGCCGTACATCGACTGGAAGACGCACGAGCCCACGTCCTGCGTCGGCGGGGCGCCAGGCACCATGTAGAACTCGACCGTCGCGGTCCACTCGCCAACCCACTTGGAGAGCCACTCTTGCTCCGGGCCCGTCTCGGCGTATCGAGCCCACGCGAGCATCATGCCGGCCTCGTCCTGGGGAACGGCTTCAGCCGCGGGTGCGGAGGGGATCTCTGGGGTCGCTGGCGTCGCCGGTGGGGTGGGTGGGGCGAGTGGCGTGTCCGAAGGCTTCGAGTCCTGGAAGGTCGATGCCCCGAGGATCACGCCCACGGCGGCGATCGAAGCAGCGACGAGCATCGCGGAACTGGTGTGGTTGCAGCAGGCCATGTGCGGATCGTAGGTCCGACTTGGCCTCCCGGTTATCGGTGGAAATGTGCCCTTGGAGGGCACATTTCCACCGATAACCGGGGAAGGACCTTCCGTTGGGCTACTCGTCGGTGGAGTCGACCACGTCCCCGACGAACTCGCCGCCCTCCGACGGCCCGCCCGGACCTGGCTCCTCCCGTCGCTTCCGCGCGCTGAAGATGAGCTTGATCGGCACTTCGCTGAATGCCACTTCCTCGCGGAGCCGGTTGAGGAGGTAGCGCTGGTAGGTGGACTTGAACAACTCGGGCTTGTTGACCACGCACGCGATTGTCGGCGGCCGGGTGTCGATCTGCGACACGTAGAAGACCTTGGCGCGAGTGCCGAGCGCGCTGCTCGGGCCGCGCTCGGCCAGGATTCGCTTGATGGCACCGTTGAGCTGGCCGGTCCCCTCCCGGTGGGAGGCTTGCGTGAACAGGTTGAACGCCATCGTCACCAGGTCCTCCAGCCCATGGCCCTCCTTCGCGCTGATCGTGACGATCGGGGCGAACTCCAGGTGCGGGAACTCCTTGGAGAGGTACTCCTCGTAGGCGGCGACCTTGAGCTCTCGCTCGACCAAGTCCCACTTGTTGATGACCAGGACGACGGGCTTGTAGCACTGGACGATCAGCGCGGCGAGCTTCTTCTCGACGTGGGACGATTTCTCGGTGGCGTCCAGCAGCAGGAAGCAGACGTCAGCTCGGTGGATGGAGTCCTCGGTGCGACGGCTGGCGTAGTACTCGACGTCATCGGCGAACGAGCGCTGTTTCCGAACGCCGGCGGTGTCGATCGCCACGAAGGATCGACCCCCCATCTCGAATCGCACGTCGACGCTGTCGCGCGTGGTCCCCGCGATCTCGCTGACGATCACCCGCTCCTGGCCGGCGAGCGCATTCACGAGGCTGCTCTTGCCGGCGTTGCGTCGGCCCACGATGGCGATCTTCATCTCCGCGTCGGCGGGTCGGCCATCGGCGCCTGTCCCGGCGCCGGCCCGGTCGACCTCGTCGAGCCTGGTCCAGATGGCTTCTCCAAGCCCTCGCACGCCCCCACCGTTCATCGCGCTGACGCACGCCGGCTCGCCGAATCCGAACGCGTGCGCCTCGGCGGCCTGCAACTCCCACGACTCGCTGTCGCACTTGTTGGCCACCAGGATCACCTTGCTGGTGTGGCCGGCGGTTCGCAGGAGCTTGGCGACGTCGCGGTCAAGCCCCGTGAGCCCCTGCTGGACATCGATCACCAGGAGGATGAGCGAAGCGCTGGCGGCGGCGTGCCTGATCTGGTCCTCCACCTGAGGCGTGAGCCGCGAGAGGTCCATGCCGGCATCGTCAAATCGTCCGCCGTCGGCGGTGTAGACGCCAAACCCAGCGGTGTCGCAGAGGTCGATCCACCGCGCCGTTGCCGACGCGTCGTCGCCTCGGCGGTCCGGCGGCGCAATGAGCTCCACCAGTTCCGTCAGCCGGTCGCGCGTCACGCCTGGCGTGGGATCCACGATGGCGATGCGACGCCCCGCGAGCCGGTTGAAGAGGCTCGATTTGCCCACGTTTGGGCGTCCGACGATGGCGACAAGGGGCAGCATGGCGAATCGACCAGTCTACGTGAAGGCGACGCTGCCCCTGTGCGGGCGACCAGTAACCTGCCGGGAGTGTCGATCATGCCGTTGCCCATCTTTGAACGCGACGCGGACGAGACTTTCCGCGGCCATTCGGCACCGGTGGCTTCCCAGGGCCCCGACACGCTCGTCGTCCGGTACGGTCGCATGGCCGCGATCGCCGAACTGCCGTACTCCGGCACGACGCGGCCGGGCTGTGGATCGAAACTCGTGGTGACGACGCCCCGCGGAACGGAGATGGCGGAGCTGCTCACCGTCGCGTGCGGGAACGGCGGCTGCGGCAAGAACCTCAAGCGCTCGGAGTTGCTTGAGTACGTGGCCCAGAGCGGCGCCGAGTCGTACCCATTCACGACAGGCGGCCGCGTCGATCGGCTCGCGACGGCGGAGGACCTCCAGCACTGGACGCAGGTGCAGGACAAGGGGCGTGCGATGCTCCGGCCGGTCCGCGAGGCCATCCTCCCGCTTGGCCTGCCGATCAAGGTCATCGAAGTGGAGCTCCTCTTCGGGGGCGAAGTCGCCACCATCTACACGACGGTGGTGCTGCCGATGGGTGCCTCACCGACGCCCGGGGAGGGAACTGGCATCGACCTGGCCCCGGTGACACGGGCCGTGGCGCACCTCTTTCCGTCCACCATCGTGCAAGTCCTCTCCGTCGGGCCGCGTGACGAGGCTCGACTCGTCGCGGACTACGAGAAGTGCGGGCAGCATTGCTGTTGCCAGAACTTCCTCAAGGTCCTCAAGCCGGTGTCGATGAAGCACGCGCGACACCAGAAGCCCACGATGGACCCCCTCAAGATCTCGGGGCGATGCGGACGGCTCATGTGCTGCCTCCGCTACGAGGAACAGACCTACGTGGAACTGGCCGCCAAGCTGCCAAAGCGCGGGATGCGCGTGGGAACTCCCGAGGGACCCGGTGAGGTTCGCGACGGCAAGGTGCTGGTCCAGCTTGTCCTCGTCCGGCTGGAATCGTCGGGCAAGGAGATCGCCGTGCCGGTGGAGGAACTGAGCGAGCCCACGGACGTGGCGGCGGGCGCCACGAGCGCGACGCCGGATGCCAACGCCGCACCGTCGACGCGCCAGCCTCGACGCCGCCGGCCTCGCAACCAGTAGCCCGATACGATCCAGCCATGGCCATGACCAAGGGCGCCGTCGCGCCAGCGAATGCGCACCACCGCGGAGGACTGGCCGACACCGTCTCGGTCCTGCTTGTCTCCTTCTCCCTCGCGATGGTGTTCCGGGGCTTCGTGCTGGAGGGATTCGTCATCCCGACGGGGTCGATGGCCCCGACGTTGCTTGGCGAGAACATCCGCGTGCGAAGCGGCGAGACGGGCTACGACTACGCGGTCGATGCGCAGCCGATCCTCTTCAACGCGCGCCGTGCGGCCGGTGGCGGCGGGCGGGACTTCCCGCAGCCGCTCTACGACCCGATGATCTCGCAGCAGATCCCGGTGGACGATGAATCCAACCTGAAACTGGCCACCGATGCGCGGCTGGGGGACCGAATCCTGGTCCTCAAGTACCTCTGGCCATTCCACGGCGTCGAGCGCTACGACTCGGTGGTCTTCAAGAACCCGACGGACCCGGTGGGTGACGCGGCCTACTACGTGAAGCGATGCGTCGGTGTGCCCAACGAGCGATTCTGCATCGCCGACGGCGACGTGTTCACGGGTCCGGCCGACGGAAGGCCGGAGCAGATGCGCGTCGCCCGCAAGGGCGAGCTGGCCCAGCGGGGTTGCTGGCAACCGGTCTACGACTCCGACTACCAGCCAGTCAGCATCGAACAGATGGAGGCCACCACCAAGCGTGCGTGGGCGGGTGCCCCCTTCCGCGGCGAAGGGTGGTCGATGCGCGGCGAACGCGAGTGGTCGCACCCGGCCGGCGGCGAACCCGCCACGCTCAAGTGGGAGCACTCCATCATCCCGCTCACCGACTGGAACGCCTACAACATCTATCGACCATCCACGACGCAGTTCCCGATGGCGGACATTCGCGTGGCCGCCGAGGTCGCGATGGGCCGCGGTTCCATGGACACGACCCTGGAGTTGCGTGCCCGCGGCCGCGTCTTCCGATTCACCCTCGGCGCCTACGAGGCCAAGGTCGAGATGCTGGACGACGCGGGGACCGTGCTCGCCGGAGCCGCGGCCGAAGGGTGGTACCTGGACGATTCGCGCGCCCACGTGGAGTTCTGGCACGTGGACCAGGCCATGCGGCTCTTCGTGAATGGGCAAGCGGTGGCCTCGCTTGAATACGAGTTCCCCTCTCCGCAGGCTCGCCTCGCGGCCACCATCCCCGACTTCTCGATCGCCGAGTACCTCGAGGACCCGATGCGGCAGATGCCGGGTCGATCCACGCTGGAGTGGTCATTTGGCGGCGAGGCCACGCTGCGGCGCGTGCAAGTGTCCCGGGACCTCTATTACCGACCGGCCCGCCTGGACCCGAACCAGCAGACGAAGCTCCCAGGCGTCCCGGTGCAGGATGGGCCGGCCTTTGGCGTGGATGTCGTGAATCCGCCGGTGCTTGGGCCCCGCGACCACGTGATGTTTGGCGACAACTCCGCGGCGAGCCGCGACTCGCGGCTCTGGGGTTCGCCCCATCCGCTCGTGGTGGACCAGCTTGGGTACGAAGCCCCATTCCGCGTGCCGACCGAACTGGTGATCGGCCGCGCCTGGGCCGTCTACTTCCCGTCGCTCATCCCAATGGATGCCGGCGGCAAGAAGTTCATCCCCGACTTCGGGCGCCTCCGATTCATTCGCTGATCGCACGCGCTGGCGCTGGCGCTGGCGCGACCGCGGGGGCGAGCGCTCGCTGCACCCGAGCCCAGGTGGCGTCAGCCAGCGACGCGGCGGCAGCGGTATCCACCACCGTCGGCGACTCACAGGACCCCAGCAGCGGCCCGGTTCGCATCTCCTCAACCGTGCTCGCCATGAAGCAGGAAGATTGAAGGCAATCGGCCTTGGCCTTCGCCTCAAGGAGTCGATCCGCGGGCACGATCTCGTCCCATCGGATGAGGTCCTCGCCCGGCTGCAACTCCTCGGGGGACCACCACCAGACGCAGCGGAAGAAGAAGAGCTGTTCGAGCGACAGCTCAGACGCGCGCGCCAGCCGCGACACCCGCATGTCGGGGTCGGCGCGTCGTGGCATGGCGAAGCCGAAGAGTGCCTCCACTTCACCCGCCGCCGCCCGGGAGAATCCACATGGGTCGCCCGCATCGAGCTGTGCCGCGACGTCGTGGAGTCGGACGATCGCCTCGGCGTCGAAGGTGGTGGACTCCATCGCCCACTCGACGTCCTGCAGCAGGAGCGACGCCGTGATGGCGTGTGCCACCGATGGATCGGAGGCCAGGTGCCGCACGGCGCGGAGCATCGCGATCACCGCCGCCTCCGCGTCGGCCGGTGACCGATGGATGGCGTCGACCAGTTCAAAGCGAAGCGCACCGCGCATCGCGCCCATCAGGAGCAGGTCCAGTTCATTGCCCCCGGGAATGGTGAAGGCGCATCGCTCGATCGCTGCCGCCTCGCGGAGCGGACTGCCCACGATGCGGTCCATTCGCTCGTTGATCTCCTTGAGCTTCGCGAGCTGCTCGCCGCTGACCGCCTCCGGAGCGACGCGGGCCAGCATCGCCGACGTCTGCACCTCGGGTGGGATGGCCATCGCCCCCTGCGCGGCACGCGTGTACCAGTAGGCCGCATTGGCATGCGCGGACGCGGGCACCTGGCCCGTGGCGATCGCTTCGTACTGTGCCGCGGCCGCGAGCAGCTGTTCCACGCAGCGGTCATGGGACTCGAGCAGCATGTCCATCGCCGGCATGATGGCCTGCGCAAAGGTGTTGCCCGAGGCCTCCACTTCGGCGAGGATGGCGAGATACGCAGCCCTTCCAGCGGTTCGGTCGTCCATGGCCAAGGCATCGCCGAGTCCGTCGTACCACCCCTTCAACTGGGAGAGCTGCGCCTGGGCCTGCTCCTCGTCGACGTCATCCAGCATCTCGAAGCCCTCAGACTTGGCCATCGCCTGCCGCTGTTCGGCCGTCCCCATGGAAGCGGCCAACATCTCCCCTTCGCCGTGCATGGCGCCGCCAAGGTTGAAGGCATCCCCCTCGGCGGCCCCCTTCAGCATCGAGGCGATCATGGCGGCATCCTCCTGGTTCACGATGCCGGTCGCCAGCAGGTCCTGCGCGCGCGATGCCGTCATCGATGCGACCGCCGCTCCCACCAACGAGCTCACGATCACTCCATCCTGCGCGGAATGCTGGCTGAGCGCGAGCTGCATCTTGGCGGACTGGATGACTCCGTCGACGTCACCATCCGCCAGTGCGATCGCCGATTTCGCGCTGAGCAATCGGGCGAGCGACCGCTGTGGACTGAGGTGAGGGAGCCCCAGCGCGAATCCCTGCGAACGGTCCAGTCCCCAATCGCATTCCGGGATCGCGGCACCTTGTGCGGCGGCGTCCAGGATCGGCTGCGCCTTGGCCAGCACGGCCCGAGCCCGATCGACCCATTGGGACGAACCCCGCATCGGCGCCCGCCCGGACGCCAGGTCCGACAGCACGATCCACTCGTCCTCGGTGAGCAGTCCACCGTCCACCGCGGCCATCGCGTGCGCTCGTGCGTAATGCGTCGCCGCGTTCTCCGCTTCTGGTGGAGGCACGACCTGGCACCAGGCGCCTGCCGTGCACGCGATCGTGCACGTGACGGCGCACGAGAAGGCGGGCACGCCATCGGTCACCCCAACCACGACCCTGCGCAGGATGCGTCGCGATGCCATCGACATGTGGTTCATCTCCCTATGCTCACCATGCTATGCCGGACCATGCCACACTCCGCAGCACGATCGCGACCTGCGGCGCCGGCGCCGCGCTGTGGCTGGCCACGACATCCCACGCGCAGCGTGGCGACCAACAGGGGGAGGCGCAACCCGAGCTTCCTGCGGCGTGGGTGGCGATCCCGTCACCGCCACTGACACCCGACGAAGCGCTCGCACGGCTGTCGGTGGCCGACGGATTCCGCGTGGAATGCGTGGCGAGCGAGCCGCTGATCGAGGCGCCCATCGCGGCGATGTTTGCGCCAGACGGCGCCCTCTGGGTCCTGGAGATGCGTGGCTTCATGACCGACCCCGATGGCTCGCGGGAGCTGGAGCCGCTCGGGCGCGTGTCCGTGCTGCGGGACGATGATGGCGACGGCCGGATGGATTCTGCGACCATCTTCGCGGACTCGCTGATCCTCCCTCGGGCGTTTGCCTTTCATCGAGACGGACTCCTGCTGGTTGAACCGCCGCACCTCCTCTTGCTCCACGACACCAATGGAGACGGCCGCGCCGATGCCTCGCGAGTCCTTTGCAGCGGGTTTCAGGGGATCGAGAGCCCCGAGCACGCCGGCAACGGGCTGTTGTGGCAACACGACGGCACGTATGCGCTGAGCCAGCACGCGTCATCGATCGCCCTGCGTCCCGATGGCACCGTGTCGCTCACCCGGACGCCCGCGCATGGCCAGTGGGGCCTGGCCCAGGATGACTGGGGCCGCCTGTACTACTCCCCCAACTCGGATGCGCTCCTCTGCGACACGGTCCCAAAGGAGTTTGCGGCGCAGCATGCATCGGGCACGGGCGTTCCCGGCGTGCCCCATCGTGTCGTGACCGACCAGCAGGTGTGGCCTGCCCATCTCACCCCTGGCGTGAATCGCGCGTATCGACCAGGCATGCTTCGCGATGGACGGCTGCGCGAGTTCACCGCCGCCTGCGGCCCCACGATCTACCGAGACACGCTCTTGGGGGACCACGTCGCTGGCGATGCCTTCGTCTGCGAACCAGTCGGCAACCTGGTCATGCGATACAACCTTGCCGAAGCGGGCGACGGGCCCAGGGGGACCGCGGCCGACGGCGAGACGGCGTTCCTCTCCAGCACGGATGAACGCTTCCGGCCGGTCAACACGTTTGCCGGACTGGATGGCGCGCTCTATGTCGTGGACATGGCGCGAGGCATCGTGCAGCACAAGATGTTCGTCACCTCGTTCCTCCGCAGGCAGATGGAGGCGCGCGCGCTGCACGAGGGCAATGCCTGCGGTCGCATCTGGCGAGTCGTGTCGACGGATGATTCCCTCGCGCGGCGGGACTCGCCTCAGCTGGGCACCCTTGCGGCCATCGAACTCGTCCCATACCTGGGCAGCGAGAGCGGCGCCACACGCGACATGGCGCAGCGCCTCCTCCTGGAGCGGGTCGACCCTGAGTCGCGTGGACTCGTGAGCGACGAGGTGCGCCAGCTCCTCCACGACGAGCGACCGGCCGTGCGCCGCCTCGCGTTGTGGACGTTGGCGGACCTGGACACCGTCGGTGACCCAGACGTGGAGTTGGCGTCGCAGGATGACGCTCCCGGTGTCCGCGCCGCCGCCGCCTTGATTGCGGGGCGCGCCGGCTTGCTGGACGTGGACGTTGCGTTGATCGGCGACGCAGACCCATCCGTGCGAAGGCATGCCGTCGCGGCTCTGGGGGCCGACCTCACCGCCGCCCGGCTTGGCGAGTTCCTCTCGGCCACCGCTCCACTCTGGAACGACCCCACCACGCGAGCCCTCATCGTCCAGTCATGCGACGGGCTCGAGGCGGACGCCATGGCGTGGACTGCGGCTTCGGAATCATTCAACGGCGCGGGCGACACGGCCCTCCGCGGCGACCTGTTCGAGGCGGCGCTGCTCTCTGGCGATGAGCATCGAGTCCTTGCCTCCATCGATGCCGCATTCACGCTCCATGAGCGCGACGACCGTGCCGGGACCATGGCCCTCGCCCGAGCCGTGAAGGCCCTTCGCGCCGGTTCCCTCGATCCCGCTGATCGCCGCCGCATCCGCTGCGCGGCGCAGCCGATGCGCTGGAGCAACGTCGCACGGTCTGGCGGCGAAGTGGCGGCACACCTGCACGCGCTGGACTCGTGCCTCATCTGGCCGGGACGCAAGGGGTACCTGGTGGAGAGTGCCCCGCTCTCCACGCTTGACCGCGGTCGAATCCTGTACGCCCACTGCGCGGGGTGCCATGGCCCATCCGGCGACGGCACGCCCGGCGTGTATCCACCGCTGCGAGGCTCCCCCTTCGTCACCGGCGGCGTGGATCGACTCACCGCGATCCTGCTGAAGGGTCTTGACGGGCGAATGGTCCTGGGTGACCACGCCTACGACGGCCACATGCCGGCGGCACCGATCGAGGACGACGCCGACCTCGCGGCACTCATGACGTATCTCAGGCAGGCGTGGGGCAATGGCGCATCGACGGTGTCGGAACCAGAGGTTGCTGCGGCTCGCGAGCAATGTCAGTCACGCACGACACCATGGACCTTGCGAGAGTTGCAGGAGCACGCGCAGCCGGGCAGCGTCCCACCTTCGCGCGACGTCACCCCGCGCTAGCCTCCGCGCGCCATGACGCGCCGACACCTTGCCGCCGACGCAATGCTGGTGATCTGTGCCGTCATCTGGGGCGCCACCTTCGTGGCCCAGAAGTGGGCGATGGAGTCGATGCACGCGGTGTCCTTCGTGTCGCTGCGGTTCACCCTCGGGGGCCTCTTGGTGGCCCTCTTGCTGCCCATGAGGCGGCACCTCGGGTTCCACGGCCCCGCCGTGAGTCCCGTCGACGGACGATCGACACGGGACCTCGTGCTTGGGGGCGGTCTCGCCGGCCTTGCGATGTTGGGCGCGGCCCTCTCGCAGCAGATCGGCGTCGAGCACACCTCGGCCGGCAACGCCGGCTTCATCACCAGCCTCTACGTGGTGGGCGTCCCGCTCATCGGCATCTTCGTCGGTCAACGCCCAGGATGGGCGGCGTGGTCGGCGGTGGTGATCGCCGTGCCCGGGCTCTACTTCCTGAGCGTGAGCGGTCGACCACACATCGAACCGGGAGACCCCTGGATCCTGGCGTGTGCCGTCTGCTGGTCAGCGCATGTGCAGGTCGTCGGTCGATTCGCCCCGCGGTGCGATCCGATTGCGCTGAGCACCCTGCAGTTCATGGTGACCGGCGTGGGAGCGGCGGTGGTGTCCATGGTCCTGCACGAGGAACCCGTGTGGCACGGCGTCCAGGAAGCCTGGCTCCCGCTGCTGGCTTGCGCGGCACTGGCCACCGGCCTCTGCTTCACGCTGCAGACGCTGGCGCAGCGAAACGCGCCGCCGACCCACACCGCAATCATCCTGAGCCTTGAAGGAGTCTTCGCGGCCATCACGGGCTGGCTGGCGCTTGGCGAATTGCTCACTGGGCCGCAGTGGATCGGTGCGTCGGCACTCCTCGTCGCGGCGCTCCTCTCCCAAGTACCCGCGCCGACTACTGGGAGCCGCCATCCCCAGATCTGAGCGGCTGGCCATCGGCGATGGGAATCGGCTGGATGGCAAACCCCCTCTCCTGCAGTTCACGCTCCAGGTGCTTGAATGTGGCATAGGAATCGGGCCACACCGCCACTTCCACCCGTCGGTCCGAGGGTGACGACCCCGCCAGCAGGATCGTGACGGCGGATCGTGCGGTGTCGGCGTCGGAGACCAGTTCGCCGATGCCGGGCGTCGGGCTGATCTCCCCGTCGCCCGGGGTCACTGTCGGTGCACTCACTCGCCCGCCGGACACGAGCAGCAAGACCGCGGCCCGTGCGTCGTTGGTGTTCCAGCGGCTGGTCCGCACGAAGGCCGTCGAGTACTTGAGCCTCTCCATCCGCGCCGCGATCTCGGCCTGGAGCTTGACCTGCGCCTGCTGGTCCTCTTCCGACTGGGTGATCTCTTCGGTGCGTTCTTCGATCACCTCGCGCGTGGCGGAGATCCGGTTGAGCGCGTCCTCGCGCTGCTGCCGCGACTCGTCGGCCGCGAGGAGCGCCGCCTTGTAGCGCTTGGTGAGTGCTGGATCTCCGGCGGGCGGAATGGCCTTGAGTGCCGCCAGGGTGGCCTGGACCTCCGTCTCCAGTTTCGTGAGTGCCGCCTGCAGTTCCTTCAGTTCCGATGCATCGCCGCCGCCCACGGGCGGCTTGGCGAAGAGCGCGACGATCATGACGATGAACATCACGACACCAAGGCCGTTGCAAAGGGCGTCGAGGAAGAGGTCAAACGAATCGCTGTCGACCGGCGCTGGGCGTGCGCGTCGTCCTCGGCGACGTCTCATGGCGTGGCTCCTTCGATGCCCGGTTCCTCGAACAAGCCGCCATTGGCGGGATCCCACAGTTGCCAGCCCACGTCGTACCCGCGCGAGTACCACTCCTGCATCGCCTGCTGGAAGGCCTCTTCCTGGCCTGGATGGAGCACGAACAGCAGGTACCAGTCACTGGCGCCGTGGCTGGGGCTGGCGGCGGTGATCGCTGCGTTTGCGTTCGGCGCGCCCACCGACCCGGCCGATCCACCGAGCGGCTCCGGGACGCCGTCCACGGAGAGGTGCCCACACGTCGCTCCCGTCGCCGACAGCTCCACGAGTAGCGGCTGCTTCTCCTGCTTCTCGCCGGGCCGATACTGGACCCGGGCGCGCTTCGCGGAAAGCGCGAACTCGGCCTCCAACGTCGCGGTGGCCCGCATCATCTGCTCCAGCTTTTCGGTGGATTCCTCCAGCCGCTCGGAGAGGGTCGCGAGGTTTCGCTTCTCCTCCTGCTCCACCTCTTGCGCTGCCTGTGCGCCGCGACGGAGGTCGTCCGCCAGTCGCTCGACACGTTCCACTTCCTCGGCCTCGATCGGCTCGCCTTCGTTTGCCTTCGCGAGCTGCGTCTGCGCCTCGTGCAGCTGGCTCTTGGCCGACTCAACGGCCTGCCGCGCTTCCTCGATCTTCTTGAGGTCGGCCGACTGCTGCTCGGGCGACCGTGGTGCGGGCTCCACCGGTTCCATCGACAATGGGTCAAGCGCCATGAGCAGCGCCACGAGGATCATGATGCCAAGCGTGGCGGCAACGATGTCCTGGAAGCTGAAGAACGACATCGGGGAACCCGATGCCGATGACCGGCGTCGGCTCATCGAGGATCCATCAGGCGCAGTCGCGCGATGACGTGGTCGTTGCAGTAGGTCGCCACGCGATCGAGGAGCCCCAGTTCCTGCTTGTAGACGTACGTCGAGTACAGCTGCACGATCACGGCCAATACGAGCGCGACCAGTGTCGTCTCGAACGCCGTGGCCAGGCCGGCGATGACCGGCGAGAGCGAGTCGCGAATGGACGATGCGTCACCCGCATCCTGGGTGAGCACGGCCTGGAAGTTGCCGATCGCCTGCCCGAGGCCGATCACGGTCCCGATGAACCCGAAGACGGGGACGGTCCAGATCAGGGCCCGGATGCTGGTGTACGAGGATTCCAGCGCGTTCGCGTCGCTGTCGGCCTGGCTCTCCAGGACGGCACCGACGTCGCGGACCTCTCCCAGGTTGCCCAGGTTGCTCAGCGCCGACCACATGCGGTTGAAGAGGAGGAACTCCCTCGGTCGCTTCGCCCGTGCGTTGATTCGGCTGAGTACCTCCGGCGCCGTGGCTGGGGAGAGGATGAAGTCGGTTCGCCGCGGCAAGAGGTCGCCAGAGGCCAGCGCGCGGCTTTGCACCCGAACCTTGAAGAGCTTGGCCGTCAGCATGAGGCATGCCCACGAGGCAGCCAGCACGCAGGCATAGTTGGTCCACGAGCGATTCATCATCGTGGCCAGGTCCCATGAGGTGAACATGGACATCGCCGCCCACGTGATGCCCGTGAAGACGATCGACACGCCGAGCCACAGGGCGCCATGGGCGGCCAGCCCGCGATCGGAGGAGAGGCCGAGGAGGCACTCAGGGTCGCCGGCGGAAGCATCAAGCAGTTGCGTGTGTGGTTGGGTTGGTGCAGCCATGAATGGGTCCCGTAGGCAATGGTCGATTGACCTGGTCCAGCTCGTGCAGGGCCACGACAGAGGCAATCGCGGCGCAGAGCGATACCAGAAGGTGCCGTGCTGCGTCCAGGACAAGGAATCGGTCCGAGGGATTGGAGTTGGAATACGCCAGCATCCCGGCGACGAACACGCCGACCCCGGCCAGTGCCGCAGCGGCGATGGACAGGGTCGTGGCACGCTTCGGCCATGCGCCAGTCTGGAGCGCCACGGCGCAGGCTGCTCCAGCCATCGGGAGCAGTGCCGTGACCAGGAGCGACATCCGCGAGGTGACCGCGCCGGCCACCAGCGCATCGACTCCCCCAAGGCCTGCGACGACCATCGGCCATGCGGCCAGTCGGCCGGACCACGCCAACGCGACGGCCAGGAGGATCGTGACATTGGCCACGGCTGTCCAGCCCCAGGCGCCCTGGGCGATGACCACCGATGACGCGCTGGCGGCCGCGGCCACGCCAGCGGCGACGAGGCAGGCCATCGCCCGACCCTTGCTCGGGTGCGCGTCGCGTCGCCTCTCGCCGATCCCGCACGCGAGGAGCGTCGCCCCGCACAGCGATATCACGATCGGCGTCGGCTCCTCAAGCCACCGCAACGATGACCCCTCACGGCCCATTGGCATCGCCATCGTGAGTGCCGTCAGCGCACCCGCCACGCCAAGGACCACGGCTGGAGTGACCATCCCGGCCAACGACCAACCCAAGGTCGGCGCGGCTCCCGCTGACGGCATTCCCCCGATTGAATCCATCCATGCGCCGCCATGACCGGATGGATCGACCATCGGGTCATCAATCGCCGTGGACGAGGCGAGCATCGATTGCGCCTGTCGAGCCGAGAGCCACGTCCTCCCGCCATCGGAAGAAAGCTCGTGGACCGGTGTGATCTCGCTTCGCTGGAATCGCTTGCAGACGTCGCTCTCCGACAATGGCCCAAACACCTGCTGCCCCAGCCGGACCAGGTACTCCTGTCGCTGGCCGGTGGCGCTCACGGCTTCTTGTCCTGGTCCCGCGTGTCGCTGGAACCAAATCCCGCGCCGCGCTGCTCGAACACGAGCGTGTCCGGTGGCACGCCCTGCAGCGCCCGTTGTCGATCCAGCCCGTCGGTGGCTCCAAGCGGGACGACGGCGACCGGAGCATCCTTGCGCGAGAGGACGGCGACGGGGTTCCGAGACGCCGACTGCGATCCTGCCGAGAGCCATTCGATGGCCCGACCGTCACCGGTTCGGACCACGCGGCCCACTGGCTGGTACGAGGAGCCGAGCGAGCGTGCCGCCTCAGCGCGAGAGGCGTCCACGTTGGCGCTGAGTTGTTCGGGGGTCGGAGCGGAGCGGAGCGCCTGTGTCGCCCGCCGCCGCGCCGCCTCCGTCGGGCCACTGGCTGGAGCAATCCAGTCGGCGTCGGCCACCGCCGCGCTGGCGGCCGCCCTTTCAAAGGCATCCCACAGCTGGCTCGACGACGCCAGCGGTCCTCGCAGGCACGAGGCCAACCCCTCGGCAATCATGACGCGAACCAACGGATCCAGCGAATCATCCACGACGGCCAGCTTCCAGACCTGGATGAGCGTGGCGGGGTCGTCACTCGGGTTCGTCGCGAGGAACGCGGCGACCCGGGACGCCATGGCGGCTTGCGGCGACTGTCCATCAAAGGCAATCTGGTCGAGCGGGAACGATTCTCGCTTGGGCTTGTCCAACGCATCGACACTCGTCACGACCGCCGCGATGTACTTGGCGCCTATCCGGCCGGTCATGGAAAGGCCGCGCAAGACGTAGTGTGACGTGCCGTCCACCAGGCGGATTTGCCCAAGCGACATTGCGGGTTGCTGCGCCAAGCCTTCGATCCACGCCAGGCAGGGCTGCGCAGGCTCAAGCAGCGCCAGGGTCGCCGTCGCGCCAAAGGGCGTCAGGGGATGGGCGATGATGTGGTCACCCAAGGCGTTCGCCAGTGCGGCGCGCTCCTTCGCGGAGGTCGGCAGGGGCCGGCCGGCGAAGGGCTGCATTCGCGTGGTCCAGTCCATGAGCACCTCCCACGCGACCAAGTCAGCCGCGGCCGTGCGGCACTCCTTCGCCCTCGGGTCCTCCGGCCAATCGGAGGCGAAGCCAACGAGTTCCTCCGCATACTGCGCGGGCGATCCTGCGGCCAGGCGCAACTTTGCGTAGGCGGCGTCCCTGTCTCGAGAACGCGATCGCTCCTTGCGCAAGGCGGACCAGTCCGTGTTGAGCCTCTCCAACTTCTCGCGCGCCTTCCCGAAGGCGACCTTCGGCGGGTCCGAGATGCCTTTCTGCAGTTGGAGCGATCGGCTTTGCGCCTCCAGCGCCGACAGGAACTCGGCGGCGCCGTCGTCGTCCGGGTCGAGACGACTCAGCTCGGTCAGCCCGTCAAAGAGGGCCTGCACCTGTTCGCTGAACGCTGCGTCGCGATCCCGCTGGCGAGCCTCGGCTGCCGCGGCATAGTCCGCTCGCCACTTCGAGACTCGCTCGCGCTGCGCCACCGTCACCACCAGCCGGTCGGCCTCGTCGATCGCCGACTCGCGTGCCCGCGCCGAGGCCGGTTCGCCCGCTTCCACCATCAACACCTCGAACCGACGCTCGTCGTCGCCCCGGGCGGCGCGTGCCCGTGCCAGCTCATCGGAGGCGTGCACCACCTCATCGTGCCGGTCCAACCCCAGCTCTTTCGCGCTCGCCAGGTGCTGGTCGGCATCCTCCAGCTGCCCCTGCTCGATCAACGACAGGATGCGGCTGGCGATTTGCCCAGCGTGCTCGTCGGCGCGGTACGCCACGATTCCCCACGCGACGAATGCGCCGACCGTGATGATGGCCGCGGCGGCACTGAGCCACCGGACAGCCCTGGCCCGCCGCTCCTGCGCGACAAACTGCTGGATGCGCGACGAGGCCGCGAACTGCTCGTCATCCCACGGTTCGTCTGGAGGCACGCTCTCCACGCCCCGGAGCGCTTCCTCCAGTTGCGCGCGCGTGGCCGTCTGCAATCCAAGCAGCGCCTGCAGCGCCGCGAGACGCGCCATGCCATCCCGACGCCGTTCTTCGTCCCGCTGTTGCTGCTCGATCCATGCGATCGCGGCGTCCGCCTCGGCGGCCACGTCTCCGGTCAGGGGCATCCCTGAGTCCGACAGGAAGAACCGGAGTGCCGCGAACTGCTGCGCCTGCGCTCGAGCACCGGCCAAATCCTGCTCGAGAAATCGCTCGTGGAGAAGGCGTGCCACCTCCGCGGCGCGGTCGTGTGCGGTGCGCGGCCCCAACGCCTGGAGTTCTGACTCCCACTTTCGTGCCATCGCGAGGGCCACGGGGTTCTTCCAGTCGGGCCGTGCGGCAAAGCCCTGCATCCGCCAACACTCCTCAAACTTGCCCAGTGCGAGGCTTCGGTTGTACGAGTCACCAAGCTCACGCAGCGCCGACTCCTCGAAGCGCAACGCGTCCTCGCGCCAGGCTGGGCTGGAGGGATCGGCCCGCACCAGCCTCCAAAGCGTCTGCAGCCGAACGTGCGCAGGATCCCGCCGGAGATTCTGGATGCGCCACTCATCCAGGATCGGCTCCAGCTTCTCCAGCGTGCGCATGCCATCAAGGAGTTCCT
The DNA here is from genome assembly GCA_005776885.1 of Planctomycetia bacterium. Taxonomy (GTDB): domain Bacteria; phylum Planctomycetota; class Phycisphaerae; order Phycisphaerales; family SM1A02; genus SXOD01. The sequence goes on along the minus strand of SXOD01000060.1, from coordinate 6,363 downwards.
CCACCTCGCGCATGCTCAGCCCCGGTGGATCGGCCAGCCCGTGTCGCTTGCAGAACTCCGGCCACCTCTCCAGCGCGCGGTCGTGAAGCACGGCCAGCACGTCCAGGAGCGGTGGCTGGCGCTGCGCCATCTCGCGTGCCTCCAGCCGGGAGCCCTGCCGCAGCAGCGACAGGCACTCGGCACTTCGGCGCCGCGCCTCCGCGACAAGCTCCGCGTACTGGTGGGCAATCGCGGCAGACTGCGCCTTCTCGCGGATCAGCCCGTCCATGACCCACCGCACGGCATCGACCACCTGCCTGGGACGCATCATGGCGTGGCCCTCGACGATGAGCCGTCCGGACCCACGTCTCCGTCGGCCACGCGCACGATCGCGCGCGGTCGGCCACCGTCGGCGTCACGGATGGTCACGGAGAATGGCGTGGCGATCTTTGGGTCCCCCTCCTTGCGGTAGTTCTCGGCGGCCTCTTCGTACACCTGCCTGAGCCTCTCGATCTCGCCCGCGTGGAGTCGCTTGGCACCCTCGGAGGCCGGTGGCGGAGCACTCTCGATGGCCTCCAGGTCCGACTTGGCTCGATCCATCACTTCACGAGCACCCTCCGCGAAGAAGACGTCGAGCGACGCATCGTCGCGCAGGAAGATCGTCAAATTGGGACCACTCCCGCTGAGGACCAACTCACGCGGACTGCTTCCGGGCTCCATGGTCCACGGCGACGGGAGCTGGCCGTGGTCGATCACTTGCGCCGGCAATCGTGCCGGAAGTCCCAGCCGCTGCCGTCCCTTCGTCGGGTTGATGGTGCGCTCGATGGGCGGCGCGGCGACGATGAGCACGTCGCTGCCTTCGTGCCGACAGACAATCTCGCCCAGCTGCAACGAGTCACGGATTGCATCCAGCTTGGGTTCGTACCGCTTCCGGTCAACCAGCTCCCACGCGAATCGCAGCGTGCCCCTGTCGTAGCGGAGTTCGGCCAGCGTGGGACCCTTGCGAGCCGCTCCGGTGAGCGGGTCCGTGATGGCCGCGGCCTGAAGTAGCACCCGGCGTCCCGCCACGTCATCGATCCAGACCACGCCGGCCGAATCGGGAAACGAGGGACGCAGCACGACACCCGACACTGTTCCGGTCAGGGTCGCGAGCGTCGTTTCGGTGCGCCGCTGCATGCCGAGCCGATCAATCTTGAGGTCGAAGGCACCATCGGGCGACGCGACCCGCACGGCGTCCACGGCCGGTGCGCCGGCGCAGGCGAGGCAGGCGAGGAGCGCGAGCCAGTTCACGATGGCTTCCTCGCGCTGCCCTTCCGGCCGGTGCCCTCCTTCGGGGGCGCGGATTCGACGACGGCGAGAGTGCCGGCGGGTGGCTGTGTGTCCGCGCGTGGGGCGCCTGGCGCGACGCCGTCGATGGCAATCGCAAAACGCTGGACGGGCCACGCATCGCGCACGCGCTTTGCGGAGTCCACCTGGTCCTGTGCGTAGGAACCTGCGGCCTCGAGGAAGTCGGCAAAGTCGGTGAAGATCGCATCGGTGGAGCGATCGACCGTCCTTGTTCCAACGAGGTAGTCAACGCTCTTGGAGTCGCCCTCCTGGACCGAGTCGTTGGCGACGACCTCGTCGCGCAGGCGCAGCAACTCGTCTTTCGTCAGCGTTGGTGCTGGATCCTCCTTTCGCCTCCTGTCCTGATAGGTACGCCCGAGGGGCCCGACCGTCGGGTCATCGTTCGGGTTCAAGTTCTTGGCGGCATCGGCCATCTTGCGTGCCGCCGAGGCGACTCGATTTGAGAACTCCGCGGCCCGCACATAGAAGTCCTCGTCGATGGCCGACCCCGCGACCGCCGAGACGAACTCAACGGTCGCCCCGCCGCTCCCCAACGACACGTGGAGTGAGGCCTCGCCGCCTCCGACGGTGACCGTGCCACTCTCGCCTCGAGCGACTTTCGTGGCCATCCCACCCGGCGCAAGCGGCTGCACCACGATGGAATGGACCCACTCAGGGCACACCACCGGTTTCTTCTCGCCAGGCGGGATCGACAGCGTGGGTGCCGCACCGGATTGATCCACCCCGAGCAGAACCGTCTCCGGTGCCGCGCCGGCTGACACCTCCAGCCACACTCCCTGCAAGAGCTCCGCGTATCCGCCGAAAGGACTGAGGTCTGCTTCCGCCTGCGACCGAAGCAGCACCCACTCCCACTGGCCATCGGCGCCCGCACGCGCCTCCGCGAGCGGGGTGGACGGCCCACCAGGCTTCGTCTGCACCGAAAGCTGAGATCCCTGGGTCGTCAGGCCAAGCGCCATGAGTTCCGGCACAGCGAAGAGGGTGACCGAGGATCCCGGCGCAATGCCAAGCGGCCGGGCTTCCTTGGACGCACTTGGGACCATCGCGGTCCGCATCGCTCCACCCGACGTGGCGGCCGTTGCCGATGCTGGCACTGCGCGTTCTGGCTGCGTCGGGACGACGGGGGCCGTCGGTGTCAGCGTCGGTGCCGTTGAAGTTCCCCCGGTGTGCGCCTCACGCTTGGCGGCCGCCAGTTCCCGCTTCAATCGATCCACCTCAGTTTGCAGCGCCGCAGCCCCTTGCTTGGCATTCTGCAGGTCGACGGCGGTGCGAGCCTGGGCCGCGGTGATGTCCCTGACTTCACTCCTGGCGCCATCTCGTTCGGCGGTCATTTGAGCGACCGCCATCTTCAATTCATCGCGCTCCTTGCCAAGGGTGCTGACTTCCGTGCGAAGCGAATCGGCCTGCAAGGTCGCCTCGTCCAGCTTGCCCTTCACGCCGACCCACATGAAAACACCCGTGAGCACTCCACCCACGACTGCTCCGGCGACGCCTGCGGCGAGCAGCACGCCGGCCGCACTCTTCGCCGGAGCCTCGATCCCACGGCTGGACGGCGACCACTCACCCGACGGCCTGATTGGGGTGATGCGAGCGGCGGCCTCCGCCACGGGTTCGTGGTCTCCCAGTTGGGAGGTGACATCGGCACGATCGGGAATGGCGTTGCCAGCAGCGACCAAGGCTGTCCGCAGCTGGTGCTGGTGGCGCGCTTCCTCGTCGGGCAGCGACGCGCTGATGTCCGGGAGCGCGAGCAAGCCGCTGCGTGCGGCCTCGACATATCGACCCTCTCGCTGGCATGGCCCGGCGCGCACCAGATCAAACACGCGAGCCCCCTGCTGACGCGCCGCCGTGGCTTCGGCCGTCCCGTCGAGGAGAAATCTCCAGACGCACACGTGGTTCGGGAGGCTTCGCTGCCAATACGTGGAGAACGTGATCCGCCATCGCCACTCGGGCGGCAAGAGCGCGATCGCTTCATCGACCAGGCGCAGCACGTTGGTCGCAGGAGGGACGATGATGTGCGTGGGCTTGCTGGCATCGAGGACAAAGTCGCTGGCCAGCGCCCCGGCCCATCCGGCATCCCCGGTGAGTTCCTGCCAGGCGTGGCAGATCCCGGGCGCGCGATGGAGGGCTGGCGGCAGCACTCGATGAGGCGGCAACAACTCGGGAGCTCCGGGCCAGTGCGAGCGGATCACCTCATCGGTCTGGAGGATGGCAACCGGACCATTCGGGTCCAGCTCGCCTCGCTCAAGCACGACGAAATGCGCGAACTTGTTGCTGCGTCCACTGTGGTCCGGCGCGGCGGCGCGGACGGCGCCCACCGCGTGGAATCGCTCGCCACCGGCGGAGAGCGTGGCGTGGAGGAACTCGACGGGAGCATCTTCGACAGCAGGGCCCCACGGCGGCAACCGGTAGCCGGTCATCGCCTCAAGGCCCATCCTCATGGCGGTAGGCATCCCCTGTGAGATGGCGACCGAACAAAAACCTTGGCTGCCGGGAAGGATCCCCTGCTTCGCCGACGTGTAGATGAGTTCACGAGCCATGGTGGAGTTCCTCGCGGCCCGCCCGTTCCGAGGTCAGGCCATCGTCGTCGTCGAAGGCCGGGGAGAGTGCGCCAGCCTCCTCGCCAACCGCACCGTCAAAACGCTGGTCGGCGGATTGGCCCGCCTTCGAGTCGGTGAACGCAATCAAGTGCTTGGAATATCGCGCCAGTGCGTAAACGAATGGAACCGTGACCCAGTGCGGGTGGATGCTTGAAGGCAGTACCTTCAGGAGCCCAGTCGCCTTGTCCAGCATCGGTGCGGTCCCGGTGCTGCTCACGGGGATGAAGAAGATCCGCTCGAATGCGTCTTCCGCCGCCGCCACCACTTCGGGCGCGATCTCGCGAAGCATTTCGCGGATTCTCACGGACACCTGCGAGATCCGGTCACGGTCGACATGGCCAACCTTGCGGCCCGGATTCAGGGGCTGGTAGGGTTCGGTCGTCAGGTCAAGGCCTGGCACCAGTGACCCCCACGCGTCCGACTTGGAGACCAGGAGGAAGAGCGGGCGCTTGATGCGCGCATGCGGGGCGAGTCCGGTCGCCGTGCGAATCCGGTTGGCCAGCTCGACCAACATCGTGTCCTGGCGCATGCCACGAATCGGCATGTCCAGCTGCGGATCCCTGGACGACTGCCGGAGCCGCTCGCGGAACCGCACGTCCTGCAGCGGGTCGAACAGGCACAGGACCACTCGGGCTTCCGACAGGTGGCGCGTGCCCGGCGCGGTTGGCGTGTCGGCTCCGGGGAGGAAGTGCTCACCGGCGTTGTCGTAGAGACAGAAGAGGTAGGTCAACCGGTCGCGCGCGGTGCCATTGGCGTGCTCGGCGCGCGGGCGCAGGCTGAAGAGGTACGGGCGCGGCAGGAACGTGGTGATCCCGGGCGTGAGCTGGACCGCGAAGGCGTCGCCACCCTCGAGCTCGGTCTTCTCGAGCGCGACGGCGTTGCCTGGGTCGTCGGCAAGGAACAACCGTTCCTCGTTGGCCGCGATGGGTCGATTGATCAGCGCGTCGGCATCCTGGAAGGTGATGCCAAAGTCTCTCGGAAGGAGCTGGCGCAACTGCCACATCGCCGCCGCGAGGAAAAAGGTCTTGCCGCTTGCAGGCATCCCGGCGAGCGAAAGGATGAGTGGCATTCGCTCCAGGACGTCGTGCGGGAACGGGAGGTGGCATCGAGGGCACGCCATTCGTGACGTGGGAGCGCCCCTCGCGTCGATGGCCTCCCCCGCCGGGGTGAATCGCGTGGGAAGGAATCGCTTGGCTTCGTCGGGGCCCAGGAGCTCGTCACCCCGCTCTTCCGGGTGGGACGCGATGAAGAGGACTTCTGTCGGGGCGAACTTGGCCCAACAGCAGGGACACATCACCCTCGCCAGAAGTCGCCTCCTCATGGTCGATGCTCCCTCGAGGATGATCGCCTTCGATCCATGTCACGGTAAGTTACTCAGAACATGAAGGCCAGCACAGCCAATGCGTGGCTCGCAGCGCGATCACGCGACCGCGCGACGATCGGGATGGCCTCGATGGCATTCTTCGTTCTCTGTGTCCTGCTCTGGACACTCTTCATGGATGGCCCTGGTGCGGCGGGGTCGGGCGGCGGCGAAGGCGGCGGGGACGGCACAGGCATCGGCGCTGGGAAAGGGGCAGGGCTCGCGGACGCGGGAGAGGGACCCGGGGCAGGTGACGCAGGAACCGGGCGAGGCGCCGTCGATGAAGGTGGGGACGACGTCCCCCAGGGCTCGCCCGACGGTCAGCAAGTGGCGGCGGCCTCCACAAGACCGCACGTCGTGACTCCGCCAGATCCCGTGGCCGGTCGCACCGCCCCGCGGATCGGACACACGCTCCCACAGGCGCCGACCGACCCGGCACAGACGCAGCCGACACCCGCCCAGCCAGCGGCTCGAGGGACTCCGGCCCCAGGTCGCTCCAGCAGCGGAGCCGCAGGCGAGGGTGGTGGTGGCGGCGGCGGCACGGCCGTGGAGTTCATGGGGGTCCAGACCGAGGCCAAGAACATCGTGTACGTCCTGGATCGATCCGGCAGCATGATGGCGGACGATCGTTCCTACCACACGTATCTGGAACTTCGGAAAAGCGTCATGGCACTCTCCAAGGAGTGCACCTTCTCGATCGTGTACTTCGATCACGAGTTCTATCCGCTCCTTGAACGAGGCCAGATGCACAAGGCCGTGAAGAAGGAAAAGGATGCCGCGCTGGACTGGGCGAGCACGATGGGACCGCTGGGCGCCACCGATCCATCCGGTGCGTTGCGGTACGCCCTGGAGGAACTGGACTGCGACACGATCTTCCTGATGACCGACGGCGAGTTTGACGAGATGAGCACTCGGAACGTCCTCTCCCAGTTCAACGCCGGTGCGCGCGTGGCGGTTCACACGATTGCATTCCACTCCAATGCGGGCGCATCAATCCTGCGTGGAATCGCGGACGACTATCGAGGTCAGTACCTGTTCGTGCCGCCTCCGTGAGTGCGTGGGTGAGTGGGTGAGTGAGCGAGT